>NZ_JANXWD010000021.1 GCF_025351295.1 Phenylobacterium sp. | reverse complement strand
CCCTGCGCAGCAGGGTGGAGGGGGCCTGCAGGATGGATCTCTGCGGTGGCGTTCCCACTCCACCACCCTTCGGGCGGTCCCCCTCCCCCTGCGGGTGAGGAGAAGAACGGTGGCGCCGCCATCCGCCGCGGTCGCGTTGCCCTCTGGAGCGCGTCAGGCGAAAGTGGATCCCGGTTTCGCCGCCCGACGCGCTCTAATTCAAAGAGTTAGAGCCTTTTTATCTGGTTCAAGTGAGTTCACTTGAACCAGAAAGGCTCTATCGGATCGCGGTCGGGGCGAGGACCATGCCGCCGCCCTGGCTGCGCAGTTTCGCCTCGGATATCCGGTCCAGGATGCCCTGCGCGCGGGGGTCGGCGAATACCCAGGCCGCCGCCGCCAGGGTCCGTGCCGAGGTCGCCGAAACCCCCAGGGCGTGCTGGATCGCCTCCAGCGTTCCCTCGCTGGGCGACATGTGACGTATCGCTACGTCACCCTGCAGCCCGGCCAGGTCCTTGGCTACGTCCACCGCCTGGTAGAAGCCGCCAACCTTGTCCACCAGGCCCAGGTCCTTGGCCTGGACGCCGGTCCAGACGCGGCCCTTGGCGAGCTCGCGAACCCGGGCCTCGGGCAGCTTGCGGCCCGTCGCCACCCGGCTGACAAAGTTGCCGTAGATGTGGTCCATCCAGCCGGAGAAGGCCGCCCGCTGGGCCGGGGTGAACGGCTGGCCCATGCCGAAGGCGCCGGCGTAGGGGTTGCCGACATTGGTCTCGCGCACATCGATGCCGAACCTGGCCAGCGCCGGGCCCAGGGCGAACTTGCCGCCATAGACTCCGATCGACCCGGTCAGGGTGGTGGGCTCGGCGACGATCGCCGAGGCTTCCGACGAGATCCAGTAACCGCCCGAGGCGCCATAGGTGCTCATGGAGATCACCACCGGCTTCTTCTGCGCCTTGGCCACCCGGATGGCGTCGAGGATCTGTTCGGAGGCGGTGTCCGACCCGCCCGGCGAGTTCAGCCGCAGCACGATGGCCTTCACGGACTCGACCTTGGCCGCCTTCAGGATCGCCCCGGCCAGATCGTCGGAATAGATGGTCGCCCCGCCCGTGAAGGGGTTCGAGCCCTGGTTCTTGCCGGTGATGATCGGCCCCTCGGCCTCGATCAGGGCGATGCTGTCGCCGGTCGGCCGGCTGCGGCTGCGGTTGGCGTCGGCGTAGTCGTCGAAGTCGACTGGCTGGGCCCCGTCGCCGGCCTTGTCCAGCAGCGCCTGCTCGGCCTCGCGCACCTGGCCAACATGGTCGATCAGCTTGAGCTTGAGCGCGTCCTCGGCGAGGTACGGCCCGGCCTCAAGGCTGGTCTTCAGGGCCGCGGGATCGCCCTTCCGGTCGGCCGCGGCGAATCCCAGGTTCGACTGGTAGACCGAGCCCATCCAGCTCAGCGTCGATTCCTTGTGGGCGGGCGTGTAGTCGGAATAGAGGTAGCCGTTGACGGCATTCTTGTATTCGTAGCGCTGCTCGTACTGCGGAACGACGCCGTACTTATCGAACAGGCGCTTGAAGAACAGGTCCTCGGTGGCCATCCCGGTCACCTGCAGCGACGCGCCGGGCTGCATCCAGAACTGGTCGGAGGCCGCCCCCAGCATGTAGGTCGTGGTCACGAAGCCGGACGGATAGATGCCCTGGCTGTGGGCGTAGATCGGCTTGCCCGAGGCGCGGAAGTGGGTGAACGCCAGCCGGATCTCGTCGGCCATCCCCGGTTCCAGCCCGCCCTCCGGCAGGCGCACCAGCACACCCTGGACGCGGTCGTCCTTCTCGGCCCGGCGCAGGGTCGAGATGATCGACATCACCGAGTTGGAATTGCGCCCGATCCCCCACAGCGGGTTCTGCGGCGACTGGTCGGTGAGCGCGCCGCGCAGGTCCAGTTCCAGCACGCTCTTGGCCGGGATGGGCGGCGGGGCGGCGGCCGAGGCCACCAGGCTGATCAGCACCAGCGGCGCCCCGATCATGAAGACCAACAGGCCCGCGAAGACGCCCGCCGCGGTGATCAGGAACTGCTTCATGTCTCAGGTCGCGCCCAGGGCCAATACTCAGAGCCGCCTCTCGCATACATTGCCGCCGGCGCAAAGACGACATGCTCGCCCCGACCCGGAGAACGGGCGGCGACGCTCCGCCGTATCGACGCGCGGGCCGGAGGTCGGCGATGTAGGGTCCGGTTCGAACGCATCACCCCGAGGGCTGTCATGAGGATCTGCGAGACACTGGCCATAGCGGCCGCGGCTGCGGCCCTGGGCCTGGCCCTGGCCCTGGCCTCCGCGGCCCAGGCCCAGCCTGCGCTCAAGGCCCACATCACCCACGAGACCCTGTGGATGATGAAGCGGGTCGGCGCGCCGCAGGCCAGCCCGGACGGCAAATGGGTGGTCTTCTCCATCGTCGAGCCGTCCTACGAGCCGGACAAGGCGGTCAGCGACCTGTGGGTCGTGCCGGCCGATGGCTCGGCCCCGCCGCGGCCGCTCACCAACACCAGGGGCGGGGAGGGCGGCGTGGTCTGGTCGCCGGACAGCCGCCGCATCGCCTTCAGCGCCAAGCGCGAGGGCGACGAGGCCGACCAGGTCTATGTCCTGGATCTGGCGTCGGGCGGCGAGGCGCGGCGGGTGACCACGATCTCCACCGGCGCGGCCGGCCCGCAGTGGCGGCCCGACGGCCAGGCCCTGCTGTTCGAGACCAGCGTCTATCCCGGCGCGCTCACCGACGAGGCCAACAAGACGGCGGCCAAGGCGGTGAAGGACCGCAAGTACAATGTCCGCGCCTATGAACACTACCCGATCCGCTACTGGAACGAGTGGCTGGACGAGCGGGCGCCGACCATCGAGGTGGTGGGACTGGAGCCCGGCGCGGCGCCCCGGGACATCCTCTCCGCTTCCGCCCTGGCCCACGCCCCCGGCTTCTCCGGCCCCTCGGGCGAGACCAGCGTGTCGCTGCAGCCGATCTGGAGCCCCGACGGCAAGGAGATCGTCTTCAACGCCACCACCGAGCGGTGGAACGCGGCCTATTCGAATGTGGCCTTCCAGCTCTATCGCGTGGCCGCGGACGGCGGCGAACCGCGCGCGGTGACGACGGCCAGGGGTGACTATGACAACGCCGCCTTCAGCCCGGACGGCAAGTCGCTCTATTTCAGCTACGCCGTGCAGGACGATCAGGTCTACGACCTGCCGCGCCTTTCCAGGGTGGCCTGGCCGGCCGGCGGCGTCGCCACGGTGGTGGCGCGCGACTTCGACCGCGAGCCCGTCAGGTTCCAGGTCACGCCGGACAGCAAGACGCTCTACCTGCTGGTTCCCGAGGCCGGGAAGGAGAACCTCTACCGGGTGGCGGCCGACGGCGGAAAGCCGGAGCTGGTGCTCGAGCCGGCCAACGGCGGCTACACCAGCCTGGCGATCCCGTCGAAGGCCGCCAAGCCGATCCTGATCGCCAGCTATGGCAGCGCGGTGAGCCCGGCGGAGATCGTGCGCATCGATCCGGCGGCGAAGACCCACGCCAACCTGACCCGTGTGAACACGGCCCTGGCCGCGACCTTGGACTGGCAGCCACCCCGGCACTTCACCTTCACCAGCGCCGGCGGCCGGCCGCTGCACAACATGATCGTGCTGCCGCCCAACTTCGACCCGGCGAAGAAATATCCGCTGCTGGTCTTCATCCATGGCGGCGCGGCCAGCATGAACCCCGACCAGATCAGCCTGCGCTGGAACTACCACCTGCTGGCCGAGCCCGGGTACGTGATCCTGATGACCGACTACACGGGCTCCACCGGGTTCGGGGAGAAGTTCGCCCAGGCGATCAAGCTGGACCCGCTGCGGACGCCCGGCCTGGAGATCGACCAGGCGGTGGACCAGGCCCTGAAGCGCTATCCCTTCATCGACGGGACGCGGATGTGCGCCGCCGGGGCCAGCTACGGCGGCCACCTGGTCAACTGGCTGGAAGCCACCACCACGCGCTACCGATGCCTGATCAGCCACGCCGGCGAGGTGGACCTGCAGAGCCAATGGGGCACGAGCGACGGCAACTATGGCCGCGAGGTCACCAATGGCGGTCCGCCCTGGGACAAGGCCAACGCCATCTGGCGCGAGCAGAGCCCGATCGGCTATGCCGCCGACTGGAAGACGCCGATGCTGCTGTCGATCGGCGAGCGCGACTTCCGGGTGCCGATCAACAACACCCTGGAGAACTGGGCGACCCTGCAGCGGCAGAAGGTGCCCAGCCGCCTGCTGGTCTGGCCCGACGCCTGGCACTGGATCCTGAAGCCCGAGGACAGCCGCCACTTCTACGCCGAGGTCGATGCCTGGCTGGCCCGCTACCTCAAGGGGGAGGCGGCGGCGAAGTAGCGCGCGCCGCGCAATCGCGCCACCGGCCGCGGCATCGTGGCCGCGGCGGCGGCGCAGATCCGCGAACCCGCGAAGGGGCTGGGGGCAAGGGGCGGGAGGAAATGGTCGGAGTGGCAGGATTTGAACCTGCGACCCCCGCGTCCCGAACGCGGTGCTCTACCAGACTGAGCCACACTCCGACGGCAAGGAAGCGGTCGTATAGAGGATGGCCCTCGCCCCCGCAAGCAGACCTTGGCGGGGTTTGTTCAGGGGCGTTGCATCGGTCGGTCCGCTGCGCTATTTCCCCCGCTCCCGAGGGCCGAGCCCTCGACGGGCCGTTCCTGCTGGGGAATGGTGTAATGGTAACACTGCGGTTTTTGGTACCGTCATTCTAGGTTCGAGTCCTAGTTCCCCAGCCACGGATTTCATTCAGCTATCTGGCGGTTGGGCTGGCTTGTCGGGCGCGCGGTTTAGGGCGTCGTTTGCAGCCTGCGTCTTCACCCTGTTCCGCCAAGGCTCTTCGACCGGCGTCGATCCGATGGCTTCGCAGGCGCGCAGCGCCGGCGGCGGCGGATGAAGGTCAACCGCCGCAGGTCGACCTCGCCGGCGCCGGCGTGATCCTGTTGGGAGCATGGGACGCTTGAGGCCGGGCGCCTTGCGCCAAGGGGACGCCGCGCCCATTGTCCAGCGCAGATGCCGCGCGCGAACACCCTTCTCGGCCTGCTCGCCGCGATCATGCTTGTGGTCGCCGGCTTGCCCTCGCGCGCCGCGGCTGCGCCTTGCGATCCGTGCCCGCCTGACTGCCAGATGATGCAGCCGGCGACCAAGGACATGGCCGCCATGGGCCATGGCAGCGGCGCGCCGGCCAAGGGCGGCAAGTCCGCCTCGCCGTGCGACCAGGGCGTGGCCTGCCAGACCGCGGTGGCGTCGACCACCCCGCCGACGGGGGCCGTCGTGAGCCTCCAGCTCACCGTCCGCGACATGGCCCACGGGTCGCTGGCGGTGCTGGCCATGCCCTCCTGGCCGCCCGACCGAAGTCTGCGGCCACCGATCCAGCTCTGACGATCCCTGAACCGGCGGCGTCCCCGCCGGCCCCGGCGCCCGTGCGCCTTCAGCAGGAGTTGTCGGAGCATGTCTCCCTATCGTTGGCTGGCCGCTTTGCCGCTGGCCGCCACCCTTGCGGGCTCCGCCATGGCCGGGCCGCTGACCTTTGCCGAGGCGCTCGACCGAGCCCAGACGGCGGTCCCCAGCCTGCAAGCGGCATCGCTGATCGCCGATGCGGCCCGGGCCTCGGCGCGGTCCGCAGGCGCGCTGCCCGATCCGAAGCTGGGCCTGAGCCTGGAAAACCTCCCGGTCACCGGGCCGAACGCCGGCCGGCTCGGCGCGGACGAGATGACTATGGCGCGCGTCGGCCTCCAGCAGGACGTGCCGAACGCCGCGCGCCGCCGCGCCGCGCACGTGGAGGCCAGCGCCGCGATCTCGGAGGCCGAGGCCATGCGCCTGGCGGAGGCGCGCCGGGTGAAGCTGGGCGCCGCCCTGGCCTGGATCGATCTGGCCTATGCCGAGCGCCGGCTGGCCGCCCTCGACCATGTGCTGAGGTCCCTGGCGCCTGTCTGGGACGCGCAGCCTTCGGCCGTCGCGTCGGGGCGGGCGCGGCCGGCGCAGGCGTTGACGCCCGTGGCGATGCGCGCCGCGCTGGAGGACCGGCGCAGTGAGCAGACAGCGGCGGTGGCTCGCGCCCGCGCCCAGTTGACCCGCTGGACCGGCGAGCCCGGCCCCTCGACCGCCGGCGCCGCGCCCGACTTCGAGATCGACCCGGTGGCGCTGCAAGACGGCCTGGAGGACGTGCCCGCGCTGGTGGCGAGCCGGGCGGCCATCGCCCGCGCGGACGCCGCCGTGGGCGCGGCGCGCGCCGCCAAGCGCCCGGACCTCGGGTTCGAGGTCGCCTACGGCCGCCGCGACCCGAGGTTTGGAGACATGCTCACGGCCGGCGTGACCGTCAGCCTGCCACTCTGGCCGGGCAGCCGCCAGGAGCCGCAGATCGCCGCCCGCCGAGCCGAGGCCGCCAGCGCCCGCGCAACCGTGGAAGACGCCCGCCGCGCGCTCGCCGCGCAGTTCGAGGCCGATTGGGCCGACCACATCATGCACCACGACCAATGGCATCGAACGGTGGCGATCGTGCTTCCGGCGGCGCAGCAGCGCGCCGACCTGGAGACTGCCAGCTATGCGGCCGGGACCGCCGGCCTGCCAGACATCCTCGACGCCTTCTCGGCCCTGGCCGAGGCCAAGCTCACCGCCCTGGACCGCGAGGCCCTGGTGGCCCGCGACGCCGCCCGCATCGTCCTGACCTACGGAAGCGCCCAATGACTCGCGCCCAGACCCTTGCCCTAGCCGTGGTTGGCCTCGTCGCGCTCGGCGGCGCCGGCTTCCTCGGCGGCCGGATGACCCGGTCCGCCGGCCCGATCCCCAGCGGCCCGACCCCCACCGTCGCGCCCACGGGCCGCCAGGTGCTCTACTGGTACGACCCGATGGTCCCGGCGCAGCACTTCGACAAGCCGGGCAAGTCGCCGTTCATGGATATGCGGCTGCAGCCCCGGTACGCCGGAGGGGCGGGGGTTGGCGAGGCGGCCAGCGGGGTCCGGATCGACCCGGCCCAGGTCCAGACCCTCGGCGTGCGCCTGGCGAGGGTGGAGCGCGGAATCCTGCCGAGTGGGCTGACCGCCACCGGCGTCATCGACTTCAATTCGCGCGACGTCGCCGTCGTGCAGGCGAAGGCTGGCGGGTTCGTGCAGCGGGTCTACGGCCGCGCGCCGGGGGATGTGGTGAGCGCAGGCGCCCCCCTGGCCGATATCCTCGTGCCCGAGTGGGCCGGGGCGCAGGGCGAGTATCTGGCGGTGCGCCGCACGGGGGACGAGGCCCTGATCCGCGCCGGTCGGGAACGCTTGCAACGGCTGGGCATGCCGCCCGCCCTGGTCGCCGCCGTCGAGCGGAGCGGCCAGGTCCGCAATGTCGCCACCATCGCCACGCCCATCGGCGGCGCGATCACCACGCTGACGGTGCGCGACGGCATGACGGTCACGGCCGGGCAGACCTTGGCCGAGGTGAGCGGGCTGGGGCGCGTCTGGCTCAACGTGGCCGTGCCGGAGGCGATGTTGGGTCAGGTGCGGCTCGGCGAGCCGGCCAGCGCCACGCTTAGCGCCTATCCTGGCGAGACATTATCCGGTCGGGTGACAGCCGTGTTGCCGCAGGCCCAGGCCGAAAGCCATACGCTGACGGTGCGGATCGAGCTGCCCAATCCGGCCGGACGGCTCAAGCCGGGCATGTTCGCCACGGTCCAGTTCGCAGGCACGTCGCAGCCGGCCCTCACGGTGCCGTCGGAAGCCGTGATCCGGACCGGCCGCCGCACCCTCGTCATGCTGGCGCAGCCCGGCGGACGCTACCGCCCGGCGGAGATCCGATCCGGTCGCGAGGCGGGTGGACGCACCGAGGTGCTGGCGGGCCTTGCCGAAGGCGAGCAGATCGTGGCCTCCGGCCAGTTCCTGCTCGACAGCGAAGCCAGCCTGTCCGGCGTCGAGGCCCGGCCGGTGGGCGCCCGATGATCGCCGCCCTCATCCGGGCCTCGGTGCGGGGCCGCATCTTCGTTCTGCTGGCGGCGGTCGCCCTGCTGATCGCGGGCGTCATCGCCGTGTGGTCGACGCCCGTGGACGCCCTGCCGGACCTGTCAGACGTCCAGGTGGTGGTCCGGACGACCTACCCCGGCCAGGCGCCGCAGATCGTCGAGAACCAGGTCACCTATCCGCTCACCACCACCATGCTGTCGGTTCCCGGCGCCAAGATCGTGCGCGGCTACTCGTTCTTCGGCGACAGCTTCGTCTATGTGCTGTTCCAGGACGGCACGGACCTCTACTGGGCCCGCTCGCGGGTGCTGGAGTACCTGAACCAGGCGCAGGGGCGCCTGCCGGCGGGGGCCAGGGCGGCGCTCGGGCCGGACGCCACCGGCGTCGGCTGGATCTACGAATATGCGCTGGTGGACCGCTCCGGGCGCCACGATCTCTCCCAGCTCCGGGGCTTGCAGGACTGGTTCCTGCGCTATGAGCTGAAGAGCCTGCCCGGCGTCGCGGAGGTGGCCAGCCTCGGCGGCATGGTCCGGCAGTACCAGGTGGTGCTCGATCCCACGCGCCTCGCCGCCTATGGCGTCACCCACCAGCAGGCCGTGGCGGCGATCCAGCGCGCCAACCAGGAGACCGGCGGCGCGGTGCTCGAGATGGGCGAGGCCGAGTACATGGTCCGCGCCAGCGGCTACCTGAAGACTTTGGACGACTTCCGCGCCATCCCGCTGCGCACGGCGGCCGGCGGGGCGCCCGTGCGGCTGGGCGACGTGGCCACGGTGCAGATCGGGCCCGAGATGCGTCGCGGCGTCGCCGAGCTGAACGGTGAGGGCGAGGTGGCGGGCGGCGTCGTGGTCATGCGCTCCGGCAAGAACGCGCGCGAGACCATCGCGGCGGTGAAGGACAAGCTCGCCGAGCTGAAGCGCAGCCTGCCGCCGGGTGTCGAGGTGGTCACCACCTACGATCGCTCGCAGCTCATCGACCGGGCGGTCTCCAACCTCTCAACCAAGCTGATCGAGGAGTTCGTGGTGGTGGCCGTGGTCTGCGGCCTGTTCCTCTGGCACGCCCGTTCGGCGCTGGTGGTGATCCTGACCCTGCCGCTCGGCGTACTGTTCGCCTTCCTGGTGATGCGGCTGCAGGGCGTGAACGCCAACATCATGTCGCTGGGCGGCATCGCCATCGCCGTCGGCGCCATGGTCGACGCCGCCGTGGTGATGATCGAGAACGCCCACAAGCGGCTGGAACGCTGGGCGCACGAGCACCCGGACAAGACGATGACGCCCGATACCGGTTGGCGCGTGGTCACCGAGGCCGCCGCGGAAGTCGGGCCCGCGCTGTTCCTCAGCCTGGTGATCATCACCCTGTCGTTCGTGCCGGTGTTCGCCCTGCAGGCGCAGGAGGGCCGGCTGTTCGCGCCGCTGGCCTTCACCAAGAGCTATGCTATGGCCGGGGCCGCGCTGCTCTCCGTCACCCTTGTGCCGGTATTGATGGGCTACCTGATCCGCGGGCGGATTCCGGCGGAGAACGCGAACCCGGTCAACCGCTGGCTCACCCGCGCCTACCGGCCGGCCATCGACTGGGTGCTGCGCCGGCCGCGGACGGTGCTGGCGGTGGCGCTGCTGGTGTTCGCCACCACCGCCTGGCCACTCAGCCGCCTGGGCGGGGAATTCATCCCGCCGATGGACGAGGGCGACCTGCTCTACATGCCCTCGGCCCTGCCGGGCATCTCGGCGGCCAAGGCCTCGGAGTTGTTGCAACAGACCGACCGGCTGATCCGCACCGTGCCGGAGGTCGAGAGCGTGTTCGGCAAGGCCGGGCGCGCCGAGACAGCGACCGATCCGGCGCCGCTGGAGATGTTCGAGACCACCATCCAGTTCCAGCCACGCGACCGGTGGCGGCCAGGCATGACGCCAGAGAAGCTGACCGCCGAGCTGGACCGGGTGGTCAAGGTTCCTGGCCTCGCCAACGTCTGGGTCCCGCCGATCCGCAACCGCATCGACATGCTGGCCACCGGCATCAAGAGCCCCATCGGCGTGAAGGTGTCCGGATCCGACCTGGCGCAGCTCGACCGGGTGGCCGCCCGGGTGGAGGCGGTCGCCAAGCGCACGCCAGGCGTCTCCTCGGCGCTCGCCGAACGCCTGACCGGCGGGCGCTACGTTGACGTAGACATCGACCGCGCCGCCGCCGCGCGGTTCGGCCTCAACATCGCCGACGTGCAGGAGATCGTCGGCGGCGCCATCGGTGGCCAGACGGTCGGTGAGACGGTGGAGGGGGTCGCCCGCTACCCGATCACCGTGCGCTATCCCCGCGAGTTGCGCGACAGCCTGGAGGGCCTGCGCACCCTGCCGGTGCTGACGCCGGCCGGCCAGCAGATCACCCTCGGCACGGTGGCCCGCATCGAGATCGCCGACGGCCCGCCGATGCTGAAGACCGAGAACGCCCGGCCCTCGACCTGGGTCTATGTGGACGTGCGCGACCGCGACCTGAACTCGGTGGTCACCGACCTGCGGCGCGCCGTGGCCCAGGACGTCAAGCTGCCGCCCGGCGTCTCGGTCGCCTATTCCGGCCAGTTCGAGTACCTGCAACGGGCCGCCGAACGCCTGAAGCTGGTGGTCCCCGCCACGCTGGCGATCATCTTCCTGCTGCTCTACGCGTCCTTCCGGCGCTGGGATGAGGCCGCCCTGATCATGGGCACGCTGCCCTTCGCGCTCACCGGCGGCATCTGGGCGCTCTACCTGCTGGGTTACCACCAGTCGGTCGCCACGGGGGTCGGCTTCATCGCCCTGGCAGGCGTGTCCGCAGAGTTCGGCGTGGTCATGCTGATCTATCTCAAGCACGCCCTGGCCGAGCGCGGCCCGGACCCGAACGACGCCGAGCTGACGGCCGCGGTCCGCGAGGGCGCGCTGCTGCGCGTCCGGCCCAAGGCGATGACGGTGGCTGTGATCCTGGCCGGCCTTGCGCCCATCCTCGTCGGCCACGGCGCGGGCTCCGAGGTCATGAGCCGCATCGCCGCCCCGATGATCGGCGGCATGCTCACCGCCCCGCTGCTGTCGATGCTGGTCATCCCCGCGGGCTACCTACTGCTCCGGCGCAGGCGGGCGGGCAGGCTTGCGGCGATCGAGAAGCAATAGCGTCCGTGTCGCGGAGACCGCGGGTTTCACCGGACCTGTAACGTCGCCGCAACCGTTCCGTACTGGCTGCGAACGGGCGCGAGCGGTCTGCTGACTGAACGGCAATCGCGAAGGCGTCCGCGCCAATCGCCGAGGGGGCTCGATGACCAGACCGTCCGTCCGCACGCCGCGGGCCCGCATCCTGATGCTTGCAACGACAGCCGGCCTCGTCTGTCCGGTGGGGGCGTGGGCGGCAGACGCGGTGGCCCCGTCCGTCTCGGAGGTCGTGGTCACCGGCGAACAGGTACGCTCTCTCGAACAGTTCACGCCCACCGCCAGCCGCCTCGACCTGCCGGCGCGGGAGACCCCGGCCACGCTCGATGTGATCACCAGCGCCACCATGACCACGCGCGGGTTCCTGAACGTCGAGGAGGCCGCCAACAGCATGCCGGGGGTGACCTCCGGCGGCGCGCCTGGCGACCTGGAGAACTTCCACATCCGGGGTTTCTCCGACACCCAGATCACCGTCCTGCACAACGGCATCTATGTCGGCCCGTCCGACATGGTGAACCGGCCGCAGAACGCCTTCAACGTCGAGAGCGTCGAGATCCTGAAAGGTCCGGCGTCCGTGCTCTACGGCCAGGGCGCGATCGGCGGCGCGATCAATGTGCTCAACAAGGCGCCCACCTTCGGCCCGGCGACCGCCAACGCCCAGTTCGCCTACGGCAGCTTCGGAACCTATGCCGTCGGCGTCGGCGGCTCGTTGCCGGTCGGGTCCACGGTGGCGATCCGGTTCGACATCAGCCGCACCGGAACCAACGGCTTCGTTCACAACACCGACGGCGACTCCACCAACGGCACCCTGTCGGTGCTGTGGCGCGCCACGCCCGAGCTGGACGTCCAGTTCTCCCTGGACCTGTTGAAGGACCATCCCTCCGGCTACTGGGGCACGCCCCTGGTGACCAAGAGCTTCGCGACCCAGCCGCAGAACGGCGTGGTCTCCACGACCTCGGGCCTGACGCTCGACAAGCGCCTGCGCTACGTCAACTACAACGTCGGCGACGGCTTCATCCGCTCGACCTACGCCTGGCCGCAGCTGCTGGTGAAGTGGCGTCCCAGCGACAGCCTCACCTTCGAGAACTACGCCTACTTCTACCGCGCCAGCCGCAAGTGGATGAACTCGGAGTCCTACGCCTTCAACCCGGTGACCAATCTGATCGACCGGGACCGCTTCTTCGTCTTCCACGACCAGAAGCTCTACGGCGACCAGGGCAGCCTGAGCTGGAAGGCGGACGTGTTGGGCCGGCCGAACCAGCTGGTGGTCGGGTTCGACTACAGCCACCTCGACTTCTCGCGGGCCCGCGGGTTTCCGGACGGCGACAGCGTCGACCCGTTCAACCCCACGCCCGGGACGTTCGGACCGGTCGTGCGGCGTGTGAGCCCGACGACGTGGGACGACACGGCGGTGTTCTTCGAGGACATCCTGTCGCTGACCGACCGGTTGAAGCTCGTCACCGGCGGCCGCTACGACAACCTCGCCCTGGACCGGAAGAACTTCAACGCCAACGGCAGCTTCAACGCCGGGTCGAGCTTCTCGCGCACCTACCAGCCGTTCACCTACCGCGTGGGCCTCGTCTACAACGTCACCCCGACCGTGACGCCCTATGTGTCGTTCACGACCGGCCAGGACCCGGTCGGCTCGAACATCTTCCTGGTCAACGCCGGCGAGGACTTCTCGCTCGGCAAGTCGCGGCAGGTCGAGGCGGGGATCAAGGCCAGCACCCCGGGGAACCGGGCGTCGATGACGGTCTCGGTCTACGATATTCGTCGAAGGAATATCCTGCAGGCGATCTCGCCCGATGTGGCGGTGCCGGTGGGCAGCGAGCGTTCGCGCGGCTTCGAGGCCACCGGCGACGCCAGGCTGACCGACCACCTGACCGTCAACGCCAACCTCGCCTACACCGACGCCAAGTACCGCCGCTTCAGCTTTGTCGATGGCGCCGGGGTGCTGGTCGATGCGTCCGGCAACCGCATCCCCAACGCGCCCAAGTGGGTGGGAAACCTCTGGGCCAGCTACGCCAACCTGTTCGACCTGCCCCTGGACGTGGGCGGCGGGTTGAAACATGTCGGCGCCCGCACCGGCAACGACGCCAACACGCTGACGCTGTCGTCATACACCGTCGCCAACGCCTATGTGACCTGGCGGCTGCGGCCCAACCTCGCGCTCTCCGGCCGGGTCGAGAACCTGACCAACAAGGCGTTCGCCCAGGCCGCTGACGTGTTCTACCCGTCCGAGGTTCTCCTGGGCCGGCCGCGCTACTATCAGGTCGATCTCTCGGCGAAATTCTGATCGCCGGGGTGGGGCCGGACGTCATGCGCCTTCTCATCCTGTTCCACCGCTGGGTCGGCGTCGTGCTCTGCCTGATGTTCGCCGCCTGGTTCGCCACGGGAGCGATGATGGTCTTCGTGGCCTTCCCGGCGTTGCCGGGCGGCGACCGGGCCACCCACAGCGAACGAATCGCGCCGGGGCAAGTCACGCTGACGCCGCGGGAGGCCGCGGCCAGGCTCGGCGATCCCAGCGACCTGCGCCTGGTCGGCCGCGCCGGCCAGGCCGCCTATCTTGGAACCCGCCAGGGACACGCCATCGCGGTCGCGGCCACGGACGGCCGCGTGCTGGCCCCGCTGGACGCCACACAGGCGGCCCAAGTCGCGTCCGCCTTCGCCCACGCCCACGCCGCGTCGGTCTCCGAGCCATTCGACTACGACCAGTGGATCGTCCACCAGCAGTTCGACCCGTTGCGTCCCTTCTACCGCGTGCGGCTGGCCAGCGATGACGGGCTCGACCTCTATGTCTCGGCGCGGACGGGCGAGGTCGTGCAGCGGACCCGGCGGCTCGAGCGCGCCGCCAACTGGGTCGGCTCGGTGATCCACTGGGTCTACTACGTGCCGCTGCGGCGCAGCTTCGCCGCCTGGGACTGGACCGTCTGGATCGGCGCCCTGGTCGGGCTGGCCTCAGTCAGCGCCGGCCTGACCCTGGGGGTCCGCGCCACCCTGAAGATGCAGCGGAGCCGGCGTTCCTCGCCGTCGCCGTTCCGCGGGTTGATGCGCTGGCATCACCTGCTGGGGCTCGTGGCGGGCCTGTTCGTGTTCGCCTGGATCGGCAGCGGCTGGCTCTCCATGGACCACGCCCGCCTGTTCTCAAGCGGAGAGGCGTCGCGGGCGGCGGCCGCGGCCTACGTGGGCGACGACGGCCCGGCGGCGACCCGGCTGGGGTTGGCCGATGTGCAGACGGCCGCCCGTGGCGCGACGCGGGTCGAGTTCGGACGTGTCGCCGGCTGCGACGTGGCCGCGTCGGTTGGCCCTGGCCTGCAACGCTCGCTGGCCGCGTGCCCCCAGGGCCGTCAAGACGGGGCCACTCTGTCCCCCGCCCTGATCACGGCGGCGCTGCGCTCCGCCTGGCCGCAGGCCAGGATCGGGCCCTTGAGCGCACTGCGCGCCGACAGCCCCTACCCCAAGGCCGAGGGCCTCCCGGACGGCGTGCTGCGGGCGAAGGTCGATGGCGCCGAGCCGTTCAGCGTCTTTGTCCATCCGGCCAGCGGAAAGCTGCTGGTGGTGATGGATCGCAGCCGCGCCGCCTATGCCTGGCTCTACTACATGGTCCACACCTACAACTATCCAGGCCTGTCGGACCGCCCCGCGCTAAGGATCACGATCCTGCTCGTCCCCCTCGCGCTCGGCTTCGCCTTCGCCGTCACCGGCGTCCTGGCCGGGCTGCGCCGTTTGGGTAGTTTCACGCCGCACCGCCAGGAAGGCCTCGCTGACGCTGCGGGTGAAGGACTCGTCGGGTCGCCCGGCCGCCGAGTCTGAGGCTCAGGGCTTTGATCCGCGGCGGGCGTGCCAGATCAAGTGCTCAAGCACCTCGGCGGTCCGCGCGACAGAGACCCGGACGCTTTCCAGCATTTCGGGCATGCTCTCGACGTCCGCGCGGTCGGTGATCTCCAGCGCGGCGAGCTGGGCGTTCTCCACCACCGCTGACATCAGGTTCTGATAGGCGAGATCCGTCTTCGACCCGATCTGGCCTGCCACCAGGCGATGGCGCTCGATGATGCCTTCCTGGAACCGCAGCCGCGCGGCGGCCGCCTCTTTTTGCTCGGTATTGTCCGACAGGAGAACCACGAAGCCGCGGACGCGATCGACCGTGGCGAACACCGGATCCGCCCGGATGAGCATCGGCAGAGCGCCGGCGCGGCTGGTTTCCAGGTAGATCTCGCCACGCCAGGTCCGCCGATTGGTCACGAGCTCGGACAGTCGCCGCCGCACTTCGGCGGGTTCGGCGAACAGGTTCGTCAGGTCGTCCAGCCACTCCAGATGCACATGGGTGGACGGCATCAGGCGCTCGAAGGCGTCGTTGATGAGCAGGATGCGCCCGGTTTCGTCGGCGATCACCACCGGCTGTTCGGAAACGTGCACGTGGCGCCGAACCTGGTCGAGCTGGTCCTGCAGGATCAGCATCTGGACCGAGCGGAACTGGAGGATCACGTCGGCGACGGTCGCCCCGATCAGGCGGGCGGCCGCGAGATCGGCGGCGGTCCAGGGCTCGGAACTGCCCTCCATCAACTGATGCCACTGCGAGAACGAGCGGCGGGGCGACAGATCGCGAGGATCGTCACCGATCACGACCGGTTTGAACGGGTTCCCGCCCCAGGTGATGGTGCGGATCAGCTCAGGCCGGAACCAAAGCAGGTACTCGCCCGGCGAGTTGGAGACGGGCGCCGCCAGAAGTCCGCTCGCGACCTGGGTCAGGAGCGAGAATTGCGGCGCATCGAGCCCGAGCGACGCCGTGCCGATCACCGGCGATCGCGGTTGGGCGTCCAGCCAGCGGCCCAGTTCGCGCACCTCCCGGGTGCCGGGGACTTCGCCCGCGGTCAGGATCTGGCCATCGAACAGCAGCGCGGCGCCGCCGGCGCCCAGCGGTTGCAGCAGCGCCGTCGGGCTGTCGAACAGCGCGCCGCGCCAGTCGCCCTCGGAGCCGATCGACTCGATCATCCGCTGTTCCAGCCGGCGCACCGAGAGTTCGGCCTGGGACTGGAGGAAGCTCTCCAGCGCCGCGATGCGGGTCGCGACGGCTTCGGCCAGCAGTTCGCAGACCGACCGGATCTCGAACTGAACGAAACGCGGCTTGTAGTGGTGGCAGGACACCAAGCCCCAAAGCTTACCCTCGACCACCAGCGAGGCTACCAGGGTCGCCGCCACGCCCATGTTCTTGAGATACTGGATATGGATGGGCGACATGCTCCGCAGGGCGCAGAGCGACATGTCGAGGTCCTGGCCGGTGATCGGCGACAGGCGGGGATTGAGCCCCACCGGCTCGTAGGCGACATCGACCAGCACGCGCACCCGGTTGCGCACGTAGAGCCGGCGCGCCATCTGCGGGATGTCGGAGGCGGGATAGCGGTTGCCGAGAAACGCCTCCAGCTCCGGCTCGCGCTGCTCGGCAAAGACCTCTCCATGGCCGTGTTCGTCGAACCGATAGACCATGACCCGGTCGTAGCCGCAGATAGATTTGAAGATCTTCGCGGTCTCGTCGCACAGGCCGCGGAGCGAAGGGCTGGCGACGATGGTCTCCATCGCGTCGGCGACCGGGCGCGACCAGTCCAGCAGGTCGCCGGTGGGCTCTAGCTCGATGATCAGGCCCCCGTTGGGCGAGCGATGCACCAGTCCGTCATAGTCCGCGCCGCCGCCGCCGACCGTGCAGCGCATGGCGATCGGCGCGGATTGCGCCGCCTCGTGCGCGTAGAGTCGGAACTGGTCGGCGAGGTCGCCTCCGAGCTCTTCCAGCGAGCGCCCGATCGGGCTGGCGTCCAGCCCTAGCAGGGCGGCGGTGTTCTCGCTGGCCTGGACGATGATGAGGTCCGGTTCGTGGAGCAGCAGCAACACGCCGTGCGGCTGGATCGAGCCCGCCAGGTGGATCTGTTCACGCTCGCAGTTGGAGAGATCGGCCTCGCCGAAAGCGGGCGTCGATAACGCGCGCGACACCAAATCACGACCTCCCGCCCGGCGTGATCAATCGCTGGATGGCGACGTCGCGTCCGACCCGCCATCCAACCCGTAGCGGTTGAGCTTGGCATAGAGGCTTTGACGGCTGAGGCCAAGCCGTTCGGCGGCTGCGGTCCGGTTCCCGTCCGTGATCTGCAGCGCGGACTCGACGTAGTGGCGCTCGACGACCTCGACCGCCGCCTGCACCAGGCTCTTCAGCGGGGATTGTCCCGCGGCCGCGAGCGCCGGCAGCTGTGGCTGCGCGCCGCCGCTCAGGGCAAGGGCGGGGCGCGATCCGGTTTCACGCAGCGACACGCCGATGAAGCCGGAGGGCCCGCCGGCGTCCGCGCCCGCCGAGACCTCCACGGCGATGCTCCGGCCGCGTTCGCCCTGCAGGGTCGTCGCGTAGGCACGGACGCGACCCTGGTGACGCACGTCGGCCAGCAGGGCGGCGAAGTCCGCGCCGGGCTGGCGCATCCACCGGTCGAGACTGCGGCCCACGACCGCGCTTTCGACATCGACCTGGATCAGTTCGAGAAAGGCCTGGTTCGCGGATTGAACACGACCGTCGCGGTCGAGCACCACGAACCCATCGGGCATGCAGTGCAGGATGCCGTTCACCTCGACCGGTTCGGGCGGTGCGACGGCGACGGCGCCTTGGCCCACGGGCGCCAGCTGGATCATATAGAACGACGTCGCGTCGTCGTTCATCAGCGACGCCCGCAGGATCCACGGCGCCTGCTGGGCGCCGATGTGAAACACGCTGCCCGGTGCGCGTCCGCTTTCGCGCACCCGCGCCAGCATGGCGCGGAACGGCTCGCGCTCGCGCGGCGCCATTTCGTTGAGGAATTCCCAGCCGCGGGTCAGCCCCAGCGCGCGGATCGCCGCCGGATTGGCTTCCACGACCCGCATGTCGTCCGAGCCAAGCACCAGGACCGCCTCATTGGACGCGTCGAACAGCAGCCGGTAGCGGGTTTCGACCTCACGCAGCTTCCAATAGTCCCGCTCCATGGCCTCCTGGGCCGCGAGCAGGCGGGACTGCAGTTCGGACGAGGCCTGCAGGTTTCGGCCGATCGCCATCAGCCCCGCGCCGTCGCCGAGCCGGACCGTGGTGTATTCGATCGGCAGTTCCAGGCCGCTCGGGAACCGCTGAAGAATCTGCCGATAGGCCGACAGTCCTCCCAGCCTTGCATCGTCCAGCGAACGGCGCACCTTTTCGACGCCGCTGTCGGCCACCGTCTCGATCCAGGGCCGGCCGAGCCAGGTCTTCACGAACTCGCCCGCAACCGTATTGGATACGGTGACGTCGGTGATCACGTCGTTCCTGTCGAGCAGGAGCGTCACGTCAGGTTGGGAGATGACGTTGACACCTGTAAGGGGCGCTTGAATGATGGTGTCTCCTGGGACGGGGAATCCTCGCCTTCCATAGCACCTCCCCAGCGGACGTGACACACGGGCCGACGATCTCGGTCGTTTTTTGATGGGTGAGCCTTGAGAGTGTCCAGGGCGCGTTACGGTTCGGGCTGAAACGATGGATATCGGAACCGAGCGGCCTGCCCTTTCGTCCGTGCTCAGGGACCAGACCCGCGCCTTGCATGTCCAGGCCGAGCGTTCGGGGTTCGTCGCCGACATGCTGCGGGGTCGGGCCAGCCTGCCAGGCTACGCGCTCTACCTGCGCAACCTGGCGCCCGCCTATCGGCAACTGGAGCTGGGGCTGGAGCGTCACCGCACGACGCCGGCGATCCGCGACCTGGCCGTGGGCGCGGTCTACCGCTCGGCGGCCCTGGCGGCGGATCTCGACAGCCTGCAGGGCGGGGACTGGGCGGCGGACCTGCCATTGCTGCCCTGCGGCAGGCGCTATGCCGACCGCATCGCCGACGCGGCCGAGGGGAACGGCGAGGCGCTGATCGGGCATGCCTACGTCCGCTATTTCGGGGACCTCAACGGCGGGCAGATGCTGAAGCGCCTGCTCGCCAAATCGCTCGATCTGCCGGCCGCCAGCCTGTCCTTCTACGACTTCCCGGCGATCGACGATCTCGCGGACTTCAAGCGATCCTATCGCGAAGCCCTGGATCGCTCAGCCGAATGGGTCGCGGATCGGGAGGGCGTCGTCGAGGCGGCCCTGGGCGCCTTCGCGACCAACATCGAGCTTTCAGAGGCGGTGGGCCGCGCCGTCCTCGAGCTCCAGGCCGGCGGCGTCGCGTCCCTCTAGGGTCCTGCCCAATACCGCTCATCCCGGCGAAGGCCGGGACCCAGATGGGATAGCTCAGATGTGGGCTCCAGGCGCGCCGAGCCCGTCCAACCCGCGTCCCAGCCATCGGATCTGGGTCCCGGCCTTCGCCGGGATGAGCGGTCAAAGGTCTGGGTGAGCCTGGACCCTAGAGCCATTCTGGTTCAAGTGCAGTCTCTTGAACCAGACAAAAAGGCTCTGACTCTTTGAATTAGAGCGCGTCGGGCGGCGAAACCGGGATCCACTTTCGCCTGACGCGCTCTAGCGACGCAATGCGGTCGATGCGCGACGCTGGGCCACGTAGTGCGCCAGCCGGGTCGCCACCGCGGGATCGCGCCACAGCAGGACGGCGGCGCTCAGCAGCCCGGCGTGCAGGAACAGGGCGCCCGAGCCGACATGGACCATGTTCCAGATCAGCCCGGGGCCAACCGCCATCGCCGCGCTCGCCAGGGCGTAGGCGCCGAGCCTGAGCTGGGTGGTGGGCGTGGACAGCCGCCAGGCCACCGCGGCGATCGCGCCGCCGGCCATCAGCGTCTTGATCGCGGTCATGGCGCGCAGCAGGAACGTCAGGTCCGCGCCGGCCGTCGCGGCGGCCAGCGACGCCGCCTGGCTGCCCGTGGCGAGACATCCCGCGGCTGCGGCGACGCAGACAACCACAGCCAGCAGGAGGCGCGCCGTCGAGGGCCGGGTCTCCGAGTAGCCGCGCGAAGGGGTGGGTAGAACCAGGGTCATGGCGCGCTCCTGATGCGTCCGGACCGGCACGGCGATCCGGAGGTTTCGAGGTCGGCACCGTACCTCGAAAACCATCGGAAAACATCGGTCCGCCGGAAGAAGATTCCGATGGCTGCCGTCAGCGCGACGGCGTGTCCGTCAGCGCTTCGAGCTTGCGCTTGGCGGGCGTCGGGGTCGCCTGATGCGCCTTCGAGCCGACGGCGGCGACGGGCGCGGCACTGGCCAGGCAGGACTTGTAATAGGCTTGGCGGGTGTTGTGGCTCAGGCTCCGCTTCGACGCCTGGGCTTCGCACTGCCTGGCGCGCACGGCGCGGTCCGCGCCGCTGGGGGCGGTGATGGCCTTGGCGGCCGGGCTCTGCGCCGCCGAGGCGCTGGAGCTCACGATGGAGGCGAAGGCGACGGCGGTCAGTGTCAAGGCGGTCATGGTCGGGCGCATGGGCTTCTCCTGAAAAGCTTTCCGCGAGGACCCCATTCGAGGTCCTCGATATCGAGGGCCGATCAGGAACGACCGTGGCTGATTTCTGTTCCGAGGGTGTAAGGCCGGCCTTACGCGCGGCGGCGCCTCCCAGCCATCCGGCAAGCCGGAATCGCGGAGGTCGGGGGCCGTCGAGCGGTCCCCCGATCCTCCGTTGGAGATTAGCTCGAAGGTCAGGCGGCCACAGAGGACCGGCTGAGCGCGCAGCGCGACCAGAGTTCGGACAGTGCGGTCGACAGCTTGGCGATGTCGTCGTCGGTGTGGAACGGCGACGGCGTGATGCGCAGCCGCTCGGTGCCGCGCGGCACGGTCGGATAGTTGATCGGCTGGATATAGATGCCGTAGTTGTCCAGCAGCCAGTCGCTGATCATCTTGCACTTCACCGGATCGCCGACCATCACGGGAATGATGTGGCTCTCGTTCTCCAGGCAGGGGATGCCGAGCGCGGTCAATTCCTTGCGCACCCGAGCCACCCGGTTCTGATGCCGCGCGCGCTCGAATTCGCTCTGCTTGAGATGCTGAATGCTGACGCGCGCGCCCGCGGCGATCGCCGGGGGCAGGGCGGTGGTGAAGATGAAGCCCGACGCGAAGCTGCGGATGAAGTCGCACATCGCCGCCGATCCGGCCACATAGCCGCCCATGACGCCGAACGCCTTGGCCAGGGTGCCTTCGATCACGGTGATCCGGTCCATCAGGCCTTCGCGCTCGGCGATGCCGCCGCCGCGCGGGCCGTAGAGGCCGACCGCGTGCACCTCATCCAGGTAGGTCATGGCGCCATGGGCGTCGGCAACGTCGCACAGTTCCTTGATCGGGGCGATGTCGCCATCCATCGAATAGACCGACTCGAAGGCGATCAGTTTCGGCCGCCCGGGCTCGATGGCCGATAGCTTGCGGTCCAGGTCCGCGACGTCGTTGTGCGCGAAGATCCTGCACTCGGCCCCGCCGTGGCGGATCCCCTCGATCATCGAGGCGTGATTGGCCGCATCCGATAAGACCACGCAGTTGGGTAGCCGGCTCGTCAGCGTGCTGAGCGCCGCCCAGTTGGACACGTAGCCGGAGGTGAAGATCAAGGCCGCTTCCTTCTGGTGAAGGTCGGCCAACTCCTGCTCCAACAGTACGTGGTAGTGGTTGGTGCCCGAGATGTTGCGCGTGCCGCCGGCCCCGGCGCCGCACTTGGCCAGCGCCTCGTGCATCGCCTCCAGCACCTTGGGGTTCTGCCCCATGCCGAGATAGTCGTTCGAGCACCAGACCGTTACGTCCTGGACCTGGCTGTCGTGATGGCGCGTGGCCCGGGGGAAGGCGCCCGCCTTGCGTTCCAGGTCGGCGAACACCCGGTAGCGGCCTTCCGCACGCAAGCCGTCCAGCTGGTCGCGGAAGAAATGCTCATAGTCCATGATCGGTCACTCCCCGTAAGGCTATTTCGTTGCGCCATTTCTGGCGGAGGTCGGCAGGGCCCAGCGCCACAGAGCGGCGTCATGCAGCGGCAGGACCATGAAGGCGTGCTCGATGATCGCGAGCGCGGTCAGGGCGAACACCAGCGCGAAGCTCACCAGCTCGAAGGCGCCGGCGTCCGGCTTCAGCGCGATCGCGGCTTCCACCCAGGCCAGGGCCCCGCCGGCCAGGATCGACAGCGGAAACAGCGCCGTCATCGGCCCCTTGCGCAGATAGCTGGTCAGGTACTGCAGATGGTCCGGAAAGAACTCGGCGTTGAAATTGGGCACGCCCAGAAACAGGTTCAGCTTGGCGCTGAGCCGGCCGGCGAACAGAATCGCGAAGGTCCAGCAGCCGACCTGGTTCGGCTGGTTCCAGCTGATCGCCACGATCGCCGCCGCCGTCAGCGCCAGCGCGATCTCATGATGGATCACGGTCGAGGTCGCCAGCGAGAACCGTCGCCACGACCGGGCGTCAGGCGGGCAGGGCGAGCGCCGTGGCCCGGCGATGAAGCCGGTCAGGAAGCTCAGTTCGTGCCACCCCCAAAGCCCCAGCGCGCAGGTGAAGGCCAGGACGGCGCCCATCGGCGAGGCGTTCGACAGGCTGGCGGCCAGTCCGAACATCGCGGCGACGGCGACCACCGAGCCGCCGACCAGGGTCCAGCGATAGGTCGCGCTCGGCCGGCGGTCCAGCCACAGAATCGCACCGGTGCTGAACCACCAGAGGAAGATGGTGTAGAGAACGGCCGAACCGATCGCGGCGAAGATCATCGGGGCGCGTCCTTCACCACACAGGCGCGAGACGCACGGTGGCCGGCGCTTCGTTGGGCACGCTCGGCAGCAGATAGAGCCCGGCCAGGATCGCGGCGGCTTCGATCCCGAGCGCGACACGCTTCAGCCCGCCGAGCAGGCCGCCGCCGGACGCCGAGATCGCCGCGGTGACCTCCGCCAGGCGCGCAAAGCCGGCGCGGAACCGCGGATGGTCGATATCCAGCGTCATCGGGAAGGTCTGCTTGGAGATCTCGGAACAGATCCGGAAGACCGCGTAGTCGTACTCGGTCGGGTCCAGACCCAGCGCGGCGTGAAAGGCTGGCCGGGCGTGATCGCGCACGTACATCGTCGCGTAGACCGAAAGCAGGAAGAACTTGATCCAGAGCTTGTTGCCGCCCCGAAGCCACCCGGGGTTCGCGCGCATCAGCAGGGCGATGGCGTCGCCGTGGCGGAATTCGTCGGCGCACCACTCCTTGAACCATTTGAAGATCGGGTGGAAACGCAGGTCAGGACGGCGCTCTAGCTGGCGGTAGATTGTAATATAACGCGCGTAACCGATCTTCTCGGACAAATATAAGGGGTAGAATAGAAATTTCGGTTTGAAATACTTGTACTTCTTAGTCTTGGTCAGGAAGGCGAGATCGACGCCGATTGAGAAATCCTTCAGGGACTCGTTGATGAAGCCCGCATGCCGAGCTTCGTCGCGGGTCATGTATTTGAACAATGCCTTAAGGTCGGGATTCTGCACTCGCTTTACGATTTCGGCGTAGAGGACACACCCGGAGAACTCCGCCGTCAGCGAACTGACTAGAAAGTCCACGAACTCGCCGCGGAGCTCAGGCTCCAAGTCTTCGAGCAGGTTCTCGAACCGCTCGGTCCGCTTGAAATGGTCGCGGTTCGGATCGCTGGCCATTTCGGCGACCAGGGCGTCCCATTCGGCGCGCACGGAACTGACGTCCATACGATCCATCGCATCGAAGTCGGTGGTGTAGAAGCGCGGGCTGAGCACCGTGTCCTTCTGCGCCAGACGCGTCGTGTCGACGGCCGGATCGGCGAATGCGGCGGCGGTCATGGCAACCTCCCGGGGGTGAAGCTGACGTCATAGAGTTCGGACAGTTCGAACCGGGCGGCGATGCGCGTCCACTGGCGTTCCAGCCAGCCGGCCCGCTCGACGGTGGCGTCGCGGCGCAGGGTCAGCTTGTCGCCGAAGACCACCCGGATCGGCGCGCCGTGCACCCGGACACGGTCGCCGGGGCGAAGGGCGATGCCCGAATCCAGATCGACATGGGCGTGCAGGCTGGTCTCGGAATGCTCGATCTCGATCGTGCAGGGCGTGAGCAGACGACGGCGGATTAGGAATGGAATGGGGATCATGACGCCGCCTGCCGTCCGGGCAGCATCTGGGCGAAGGCGTCCTTGTTGGTGTTCCCGAACGCGTCGAGGTCGATGAGGCGACCGGTGGCGGGGTCTTCGAGCGCCAGCCGCCCGCCGGCCCACTGGGAGATCCGGAACGGCGCGTCCGCGCCCAGGCCGCGGCGCTTTCGGTCGTGCACCAGGCCGCGCATGACGCTGCGGACGAAGCCGTTCGTGCCGGGGGCCAGGGAGGTCACCACCTGGTTGCTGCGGCTCTCGCGGACGCTGACAGAGCCGTCGGTTTCGTCGAAGAACCGGACCTCGACCGAGCGTACCGGCGCCGCCTGCGGTGTCGCGGCGACGTCGGACGGGGCGCTGAGCCGCGCCAGGCGGACGGCCCCGGTAGCGATCAGCGAGAAGCCGATCAGGGCGCTGGCGGCGATCAGCGCGCCTTTCGGAAACGGTTCTTTGTCCAGGGCGCTCATGTCGGGCTCCAGCTCAGGCGGCCACGGTCTCGGGACGGGCCAGGCCCGGCTCGCGCGAGGATTGCGGCGACGGATCGCTCGGCCGCGCCAGTTCGATCGGGACCTGATCGGCGATGGCCGAGGCCAGGATCGTGGCGACCGCGCGGGCGTTCGGCAGCGCGCGGAAGGTCGGTTGCGGCGCCGCGATCCGCCAGGGTCGGGCGTGCGGCCACAGGTGCAGGAAGGCGATCTTGTTGGGCGCCTTCAGAGTCAGGGCCAGGTCGCCGCAGCCGTTGGAGACCGGCTTGAGGGCGGCGCTCTCGATGATGGCGAACGGGATGTTGATCGCCTTCGGGATGGCCGCCCCGAACCGCAGGACCACGCGGCGATTGGTGATCGTGTAGACCGTGGTGCGGCTGTTCAGCCAGGCGAGGCCGCCCAGGATCCCCACCGCCAGTAGGGCGATCGGCGCGACGGCGAGCGCCGACGTCAGCGCGGCGGTCGGCGCCTCTCCGCCCATCACCGCCCCGGCCGTCCGCCAGACCAGCATGAGTCCGAAATAGGCGGCCACGGCGCGGACGTGGAAGGCCTGCTGCGCCAGGCTCAGCCCGTTCGGCGCGCCTTGCCACAGGATGGTCTCACCCTCCGGCAAGGCGCCGGGCAGGCCACGGACGGATTCGAAGTCGTGTTCGCTCATAGCCAGGGCTCCGTGCGCATTTTGGACGCATAGAGGAACCCGCCGCCGTAGTAGGCGCAGACGCGTTCCTCCTCGAACAAGGTGATCTGGTCGGGGTTCTCGAGGGTGGGCGCGCCGGCGAATTGCGCGCCGAAGATGGCGTCGACCCGCACGGTCCCCTTCGATTTCATGATCACGGCCATCGTCATGGGCACCAGCACATGCTTGACGGCGGCCGGCGCCGCGCCGGGGGCCGGCGTCACCGCCACTTCGAGATAGCGGATCATGTATTCGGCGCGGTCGACCCAGACATCGGTCACCACCCCGCCCGCGACCCGATCGGCGCCGATCACCGTCATGCCGCGCGGATCCGGGTCCCGCGACTCCAGGGAGAAGCCCTCGGCGATGCGCAGCGGGACGATCTTGGGCGCGCCATGCAGCGTCAGGTCAGGCTTGTGCGCCCGGCGTGCGTAGGATCCCGGGCCGACCCCGGCCTGCATGGGATCGCCAGTGGGCTCCAGCGGCGATCCCGAGGCGCGCGACGTGCGCCGGGCCGCCAGGTCCTGGCTTTCGCGCAGGCTGTTCGGCTTGGCGAGCGTACCCTGGGCATGGGGCAGGATGAAAGTTTTCGGACGGGCGGCGAACAGCAGGCCGCCGCCGGGTTCGAGGCGCCCGGACAACTCCTCCTCGAGCGGATAGCCCTCGCGGCGGTCTTCGCGGCGCAGGTAGATGATCAGCGCGACGAAGAACAGGACGAACGCGCTGAGAATGATCTCGGTCACGTCGACGTTGCCGAAGAAGAACAGGTTGTGCATAGCGGACCTCCTATTGTGGCCGGATCATGTGGTGGATCCGGCCAGGTTGGTCAGGGCGGCGGATGAAGAGGCTTGGCCCGCGTCGCTGCGCCCTGCGAGGGGCCCGATGGCGATCAGGGTGGCAAACAAGAGGAGCAGCTCGATCAGGTACACCGCCGTGTAGCCGGTGGCCGGGCTGGTCAGGGTCGGGCCGAGCCGGCCGGAGGCTGCGAGCGAGGCGATCGTGTCGCTGAGCACCCCGCCGGAGGCGATGGCGAGGCCGGCGGCCAGGGCCTGGACCGCGCCCCAGGCGCCAAGCGCCAGGCCGGTCGCATCGCCCTGGGCCATGCTCATGGAGGCCGTCAGGGTGCCGTGCGCGAACAGGCCGGCGCCGAAGCCCACCAGGGCGACGCCGAGCGCGAACAGCAGCGGCGACCCGACCGGCGCGGCGAAGATCACCGAGGTGAACGCCGCCAGCCCCGCCAGCGCCCCGAAGCCCGCGACACGGTAGGGATCGGCCCCGCGGTTAAGGCTGCGCGCCGCCAGCCCAAGCCCCGCCGCGCCGCCGACCGCCAGCATGGCGGTGAGGGTGGTGGTCGCGCTGACCGAAAGGTGCAGGATCTTGCCGCCATAGGGCTCCAGCAGGACGTCCTGCATGCTGAAGGCGACGGTTCCCAGGCCGATGGCCAGCAGGCGGCGGCCGGCGCGGCCGGTCCGCGTGTAGGCGGCCCAGGATTCGCGGAAGGCGGGTCCGGGCGCCTCGGCGATCCGGTTGCGGTTGCGGGCTTCCTGCTTCCAGAGCGCGAAGCCGTTGAGCAGCATGGTGACCACGGCCGAGCCCTGGATCACCTGGATCAGCCGCAGTTCGCTGAACGGCTTCAGCAGCACCCCGAAGCTGAGCGCGGAGGCCACCGTGCCGACGATCAGCATGAAGCAGAGCAGGGCCACGACCTTCGGCCGCGCATGGGCCGGCGCCAGATCCGTGGCCAGGGCGAGGCCCGCGGTCTGGGTCATGTGCAGCCCGGCGCCGGCCAGCAGGAACGCCAGCGCCGCACTCGCCTGGCCGATGATCGGCGGGCCGCGCGAGTCGCCCGACAGCAGGATCAGCGCGAACGGCATGATCGCCAGCCCGCCGAACTGCATCAGGGTGCCGAACCAAATGTAGGGCACCCGGCGCCAGCCCAGGACCGAGCGGTGCACGTCGGAGCGATGGCCCACCAGCATGCGGAAGGGCGCGAACACCAGCGGCAGCGAGATCATCGTCGCCACCACCCACGCCGGCAGTCCCAGCTCGACGATCATCACCCGGTTCAGGGTGCCGATCAGCAGCACCGCCGCCATGCCGACCGTCACCTGGAACAGCGACAGCCGCAGCAGCCTGCCGAGCGGCAGTTCTGGCGTGGCGGAATCGGCGAACGGCAGCATGCCGACGCCGACGTTGCGCCAGGACCAGGCCGGAATCCCGGGCTCGGTCGCGCTGACCTTGGGCGCCGGGGGATCGCCCAGTCGCGCCATCGGCGTGCCGGTCATGTCGAGCCGGACGGTGTCGCACGCGGCCGGCATCGGCCTCCCGGTCATGTCGAGCCTCGGGTTCACCGCCGCACGAGCTCCATGGCCTGGGAGGTGTAAAAGCCGTTGATGATCCGGGCGGTGCGGCCGACCCGCCACGCCGCCAGCCTCGGGTCGGCGGCGATGGCCTGGGTCAGGCGCGACTGGCTGACCGGGATGATGGCCGGCGCCCGGTTGCTGCGCGGGAACAGCAGGCCTACGGCGTGCATGGCCGACAGCAGCGGCGTCGCCGGCGCGAAGGTGAAATTGATCGACCGCGTCGTGCGCCCGGCCAGGCCGGCGATGACGTCGAGGATCTCTCGCATCGGATAGTGGATCAGCGAGTCCATCGCCACGACGTCGGTGAAGCGCCCGTGGTCGGCGCTCAGCATGTCGCCAACCCGAAAATCGATCCGGCCAGGGCACAGGTCGGCCGGCGCCCGTTCGCGGGCGATCTGGACCAGGTTGCCGGCGACATCGACCGCGACGATGCGGGCGCCCCGACGCGCCACCGCGACCGAAAGGGCGCCGGTGCCGCACCCGGCGTCCAGCAGCGTCGCGCCGTCCATGTCGGTCGGCAGCCAGCCCATGAACACCGCCCGCATCCGATCGCGGCCTTCCCGCACGGTCTGCCGGATGCCGCTGACCTTCACGTCCGAGGTCAGGTGGGCCCAGGCGGTCACGGCCGTCTTGTCGAAGTAGGTTTGCAGCCGTCCGCGGCGCTCGTCGTAGGGGGCGACCGACATCATTCGAACCCCAGGAAGTCGAACACGTCGCGGTCCTTCATCGGCATCACATCGTAGGAACGGGATCCGGCCCAGAGGCTGGCGGCCAGCCGCATGTATTCGTTCAGCACCGCGTCCAGCTCGGGCGACGACTCCATTTCGAACAGGGTGGATTTCTTCAGCCGGCTGC
The DNA here is from genome assembly GCF_025351295.1 of Phenylobacterium sp. Classification (GTDB taxonomy): domain Bacteria; phylum Pseudomonadota; class Alphaproteobacteria; order Caulobacterales; family Caulobacteraceae; genus Phenylobacterium. Next base: position 54,932 of record NZ_JANXWD010000021.1, on the reverse strand, counting down.
GGCGGATCACGTCGAGGTCGGGGAAGTGCGCCACCCGCTCCAGGCCGATCGCCGCGTTGAAACGGTCGATCTGATCGGTGTCGCGGCTGCGGTTGGCGATCACGCCGCCGAGGCGCACCTCGTAGTTCTTCGACTTGGCGCGGATCGCCGCGATGATCCGGTTCATCGCGAAGATGGAATCGAAGTCGTTGGAGGCGACGATCAGGGCTCGCTCCGCGTACTGCAGCGGCGCCGCGAACCCGCCGCAGACGACATCTCCGAGGACGTCGAAGATGACCACGTCGGTGTCTTCGAGCAGATGGTGCTCCTTCAGGAGCTTCACGGTCTGGCCGACCACATAGCCGCCGCAGCCGGTGCCGGCGGGAGGGCCGCCGGCCTCGATGCACATCACCCCGTTGTAGCCTGGGAAGACATAGTCCTCGGGCCGCAGTTCCTCGGAGTGGAAATCGACGCTTTCGAGGATGTCGATGACCGTGGGCGCCAGCTTCTTGGTCAGGGTGAAGGTCGAGTCGTGTTTCGGATCGCAGCCGATCTGCAGCACCCGCTTGCCGAGCTTGGAGAAGGCGGCGGAGAGGTTCGACGAGGTGGTGCTCTTGCCGATGCCGCCCTTGCCGTAGACGGCGAACACCTTGGCCTTGTCGATGCGCAGGTCGGGGTCCATGCGGACCTGCACGCTGCCTTCGCCGTCGAGCTGGCGCTTCAGGGTCTGCGGCATTTCGAGTGTGGTCATCGGGTCGCCTCGCTCATCATGCCGCGGTCGGAACGCCTTCGAGGCGATCCTCCAGGTCGTCGCTGGCCCGCCGCAGGGCCTCCAGGGTGGCGTCGTCCGGCGCCCAGTACTGCCGGTCGCAGGCCTCCAGCAGCCGCTTGGCCATGCGCGACGACGAAGTCGGGTTGAGCGCCGCCAGGCGCTCGCGCATCGCCGGGTCCAGGACGTAGGTCTCAGTGATCTGCTGGTAGATCCAGGGCGCGACCTGACCGGTGGTCGCCGACCAGCCCATGGTGTTGGTCACCTGAGCCTCGATCTGGCGCACGCCCTCGTAGCCGTGCTGCAGCAGCCCCTCGTACCAGCGCGGGTTCAGCATCCGTGTGCGGGTCTCCAGCGCCACCTGTTCGGCCAGGGTCCGCACCTTGGCTTCGCCCTGGGTCTGGTCGCCGATGTACACGGGCATCTCGACGCCCCGGGCGCGGCGCACCGCCCGGCTGATGCCGCCCAGCGTGTCGACATAGTGGTCGATCGTGGTCACGCCGAGCTCGACCGATTCGACGTTCTGATAGGCGAGGTCCACGCGCTTGAGGATGTTCTGCAGCATGGCCGACTGGCGCATCGGCGCGCCGGTGCGGCCGTAGGCGAAGCACTTCCGCGCCTGGTAGGCGTCGGCGAGTTCGTCCTCGTCGGTCCAGCAGCCGGCGTCGATCAGCTGGTTGACGTTCGCGCCATAGGCGCCGTCGGCGTTCGAGAACACCCGCAGGGCGGCGGTCTCCAGATCGCAACCCTGTTCGCGCTGATGATCCAGCGCGTGCTTGCGCACGAAGTTCATCTCCAGCGGCTCGTCCGCCGCGGCGGCGAGATAGGCCGCCTCGGCCAGCATGCGCACCTGCAGCGCCAGCAGGTCGCGGAAGATGCCCGACAGGGTCATGACCACGTCGACGCGCGGCCGGCCCAGCTCTTCCAAGGGGATCAAGGCGGCCCCGCAGAGGCGGCCGTAGCTGTCGAAGCGGGGTCGCGCGCCCATCAGCATCAGCGCCTGGCCGATCGGCCCGCCTTCGCTTTTCAGGTTGTCGGACCCCCACAGCACCAGCGCGATCGATTCCGGGAAGGCGCCGGTCTCGGACTGGTGACGGTCCAGAATGATCTGCGCCTGGTGCGCACCCTCCCGCAGGGCGAAGGCGCTGGGGATGTGGAACGGATCGAAGCCGTGCAGATTGCGCCCGGTCGGCAGGATCTCCGGCGTGCGCAGCAGGTCGCCGCCCGGCGCGGGCCGTATATAGCCGCCATCGAGGGCGTGCAGGATCGCATCGACCTCGTGATCGCGCGCCAGCAGCCGGTCGCTGGCGGCCAGGCCCGACAGCAGCGCGATGTTGGCGCTCGATGCGTTCAGGCCGCTGAGCAGGATGGCGGTCTGCGGCGCGGCGCCCGCGACCAGCGCCATCAAGGCCTCGCGCGCCGGCGCGGGTCCGCCGCGCGCCTGGGACATCGCCACCATCAGCTCGAGGCGCTCGTCCGGCGTGGCGGGTTCACCGACCGTATGCAGGCCGCTGGGGATCAGGGTCTGTTCGACCTCGAACACCTGGTCGGCGATCGCGGCGATGGCGCCGTCCTGGGCCGCCGGAATCTCCAGCGCCTGGGCCTGTTCGCGGATCAGGCCTTCCAGCGCGCCGCGTTCGCCGTTCGCGTCCGGGCCCAGGGTCCGCCAGCGCTGGATCGACGCCTTGAGGTCCAGCAGGCCCCGGTAGAGCCCCGCCTGGGCGATGGGCGGCGTCAGGTAGCTGACCAGGGTCGCGCCCGAGCGGCGCTTGGCCAGTGCGCCTTCGGAGGGGTTGTTGGCGGCGTAGAGGTAGACGTTCGGCAGATCGCCGATCAGTCGGTCCGGCCAGCAATCGGCGGACAGGCCGACCTGCTTGCCCGGCATGAATTCGAGCGCCCCATGGGTGCCGAAGTGCAGCACTGCGTTGGCCCCGAAGTCTTCGCGCAGGTAGCGATAGAAGGCCGAGAAGGCGTGGGTCGGGGCGAAGCCGCGTTCGAACAGCAGCCGCATGGGATCGCCCTCGTAGCCGAATCCCGGCTGCAGGCCGACGAACACATTGCCGAACTCGGCGCCGAGCACGAAGATCGAGCGGCCGTCGCTGAGCGCCTTGCCGGGCGCGGGGCCCCACTGGCCTTCGATCTCTGCCAGGTGCCGCTCACGGCGCACATGATCGTCCACCGGGATGCGCCGATGAACGTTGGCGTCGGCGCCGAATTGCGCGGAGTTGCCGGCGATGAGGCGGGTGCGCAGCTCATCGACGCTCGCCGGCGCCTCGACGTCGTAGCCTCCGGCCTGCAGCGATTTCAGGACGTTGTGCAGCGAGGCGAAGACCGACAGATAGGCGGCGGAGCCGACCGCGCCGGAATTGGGCGGGAAGTTGAACAGCACGATCGCCAGCTTGCGGTCCTTCCGCGCTGTCCGGCGCAGGGTGACCAGCCGCAGGACCCGCGCGGCCAAGGTCTCCGCCCGCTCCGGGCAGGCCTGCATAAGCGGGGCTTCGGCGGAGACCGGAAACCGGCACCGGCGGGCGCAGCCCTGGCACGAACTGCCGTCGCCAGTGGAACGGCCGCCAAACACCATCGGCGAGATCGCCCCGTCCAGCTCGGGGATCGCGACCATGATGGTCGATTCGACCGGCGACAGCCCGGCGCTGGAGGCGCCCCAGGCTTCGAGGGTCTGGAATTCCAGGGGCTCGGCCGAAATGTAGGGCACGCCCAGCCGCGCCAGAATCTCCTCCGCCGCCTTCGCGTCGTTGTAGGCGGGGCCGCCCACCAGCGAGAAGCCGGACAGGGACACGACGGTGTCCACGGTCGAGCGGCCGTCCTGCATGAAGAAGCGCTCGATGGCCGGTCGCGCGTCCAGGCCGCTGGCGAACGCCGGCACGACGCGCAGGCCGCGCGCCTCCAGCGCCGCGATGACCCCGTCATAGTGTCCGGCGTCGTCCGCCAGGACATAGGAGCGCAGCACCAGCAGGCCCACCACGCCGACCGGATCGCCGGCGGGCGGGGGCAGGGCATCCAGCTGCTCGACGATGCGGCCGGCCGCGCGCGGATGGTACAGCCCGACCTCCGGATAATCCTTGGGCGGGGCCCCGACGACCCGGCCCCGCAAGGCCTGCCGCGGGCCGTCCGCATAGCGGCCGACCAGGAAGCTGAGCATCGCCACGAGGTTGTCCTGCGAGCCGGACAGCCAGTATTGCATCGTCAGGAAGTAGGCCCGCAGGTCCTGGGCCGCCCCGGGGATGAAGCGCAGGATCTTCGGCAGACGACGCAGCATCGCCATCTGGCCCGCGCCGGAACTCTTGACCTTCGAGCCCCGCAGCCGCTTCAGCAGCGCCAGGGGCCCCTTGTCCGAACCGTCCATCCGGAACGGGCCGAGCTTGGTCAGCCGGATGACCTCGCCGGCCGACAGGGCGCCGATCATGGCGTCGCAACTCTCCCGCCGCGCCTCGAGGGCCGGCAGGACCGCGCGCACATGATCCTCCATGAACAGCATGGTCGCGACGATGATGTCGCCCCCGGCGATGTCGGCGAGGCAACGGTCCAGGGCGTCCGGATTGCCGGCCCAGTCGGTCGCGGCGTGCAGGGCCAGGGACAGGCCGGGGATCTCGCGGGACAGGTCCGACGCCGCGCGCTTGAACACGCCGCTTAGGTGACGGTCCAGGGTGACGATCACGACGCGAACCGGCGCGCCAGGGTCCGGCGCGGGACTACCGCGCGAAATGGCTGCGTGCATCATAAAGGGTCTCAAGGTGAACGAGGGCGATCCCACGGGACGCGGCAAACTGCTCGGTGTTGCGGCGCGCCTTTCCGCGCACGAAGAAGGGAATCTTGGCGAGTTCGGCCTGCGCCTCGTCGCTCCATGCGATCACGGACGCCACCGCCGCGGCATCGGGCGCAGCGGCCGGGGCCGGCGGTGACGCACTGGCCGCGCCCGCGCCCAGGTGCGAGGCGCCAGCGGCGTCGTTGAACTCGAAATCATCGCGGAACATCGCCAGCAGGTGCTCCTCCAGCCCCATGACCAGCGGATGCACCCAGGTGTCGAACAGCACGTTGGCGCCTTCGAACCCCATCTGCGGCGAGTACCGCGCCGGGAAGTCCTGGACGTGGGCGGGCGCGGAGATCACCGCGCAGGAAATCCGCAGGCGCTTGGCGATATGCCGCTCCATCTGGGTGCCGAGCACCAGTTCGGGCTGCAGCTCGGCAATCACCCGCTCGACCTCCAGGTAGTCGTCGGTGATCAGCGCCTCGACGCCGTATTTCGCGGCGGCGGCGCGGACCTCGCGGGCGAATTCGCGGTTGTAGGCGCCCAGGCCCACCACCTCGAAGCCGAGCTCCTCGGCGGCCACGCGGGCGGCGGCGATCGCGTGGGTGGCGTCGCCGAAGATGAACACGCGCTTGTTGGTCAGGTAGTTGGAGTCCACCGAGCGGGACCACCAGGGCAGCCGACCGGCCGATTCGGCGAGCACCGGCGCGGGATCGATCCCCGCGATCTCGGCGACCTCGCGGATGAAGTCGCGGGTGGCGCCGACGCCGATCGGGATGGTCCGGACCGACGGCTGGCCGTGCGTCCGTTCCAGCCAGGCGGCCGCGGTCCCGGCGATTTCCGGATAGAGCACCACGTTGAAATCGGCCTGCGGCAGACGCCGCAGATCCGCCGGCGAGGCGCCGAGCGGCGCGGTGACGGCCACGTCCACGCCCAGCCGCTGCAACAGGCGGGTGATCTCGACCAGATCGTCGCGATGGCGAAACCCAAGCGCGGTGGGCCCCAGGATATTGCAGCGCGGACGGCGCGTCGCATCCGGAGCCGGGCGCGGCTGGGCGTCGCCCGGGGCCAGGGTCCGCACCATCTGATAGAAGGTTTCCGCCGCGCCCCAGTTCTCCTTCTTCTGATAGGAGGGCAGGTCGAGGGGGATCACCGGGATCGGCAGGGCGATCGCGCGCGCCAGTCCGCCGGGATCGTCCTGGATCAGCTCGGCGGTGCAGGATGCCCCGACGATCATCGCCTCCGGCTTGAACCGCTCGTAGGCGTCGCGGACCGCGGTCTTGAACAGTTCGGCGGTGTCGCCGCCGAGGTCGCGGGCCTGGAAGGTGGTGTAGGTCACCGGCGGGCGGTGGTCGCGCCGCTCGATCATCGTGAACAGCAGGTCGGCGTAGGTGTCGCCCTGCGGGGCGTGCAGGACATAGTGGACGCCCTGCATCGCGGTCGCGACGCGCATGGCGCCGACATGGGGTGGTCCTTCATAGGTCCAGACCGTGAGTTTCATCGGTCAGACCCTCAGCAGGTCGCGGCGCGCCAGAGGTCGCGCGAAGAGAGCCGCCAGGTCGCCGGCCTGGTCGAAGCCGTGCACGGGCGAGAACACCAGCTCGATCGACCATTTCGTGGTCATGCCCTCCGCCTCGAGCGGATTGGCCAGGCCCAGGCCGCAGACCACCAGGTCGGGCCGCGCGGCGCGGCAGCGTTCCAGCTGCCGGTCGACATCCTGGCCCTCGGAGATGACGGCCTCGGGAATCTGCTCCAGTTCCCGGGCGACGAGGTCCTTGTTCAGGTAGGGCGTGCCCACCTCGATCGGCCGCATGCCGAGCTCCCGCGCCAGGAACCGCGCCAGCGACGGCTCCATCTGGGAATCGGGAAAGAAGAAGACGCTCTTGCCCTGCAGCGCCGTTCGATAGCGTTCCAGGGCGCGCCGGGCGCGATCCCGTGGGGGGGCGATCACGCGCTGGAAATGGTCGTCGGCGATCCCCCAGGCGTCGGCCGCGGCCTTGAACCAGGCCGTCGATCCCTCCGCGCCGAACGGAAACACCGCCGGCAGGCGCTTGGCGCCGCGGGACGCCAGCCTCTGGGCGGTGTCGCCCAGAAACGGCTGGGCCAAAAGGAACCGGGTGTTGGGGCCGATCGGGGCGATCTCGCCGGACCGCCGCGGGGGAAAGAAATCCACGCTCGCAATGCCCAGCGCGCTGAACAGCCGGCGGAACTGGTCCTCGACGATATCGGGCAGGGTCCCGACCACAAGCAGCGAGGGCGGCGCGTTCGCCGGCGCTTGCGGCGCCTCGGGGACCAACGCGGCCAGGCAAGCGTCCTCGCCCTGGGTGAAGGTAGTCTCGATCCCGCTGCCGGAATAGTTGATCACCCGCAGCGCCGGCGCGTAGCGCGTCGACAGCCGCTGGGCGGCCCGCGAGAGATCCAGCTTGATGACCTCGGAGGGGCACGAGCCGACCAGGAACAGCATGCGGATGTCGGGCCGGCGGGCCAACAGCTGGTCGACCACCCGGTCGAGCTCTTCATTGGTGTCGGCGAGGCCGGCGAGGTCTCGCTCTTCCATGATGGCGGTCGCGAAGCGAGGCTCGGCGAACACCATCACCCCCGCGGCCGACTGGATCAGGTGCGCGCAGGTCCGCGAGCCGACGACGAGGAAGAAGGCGTCCTGGATCTTGCGGTGCAGCCACACGATGCCGGTCAGACCACAGAACACCTCCCGCTGGCCGCGCTCGCGCAGGACGGGTCGATCCCGAGGGGTTGCAGGCGCTGGCCGGGCCAGGCTGGACAGCGCGCCGAGGACCGTCACGCAGCGCCCCCCATGGACCCATGCGACGTGAGCGGCCCCAGTCGGCCCTCAAGGCGCGCGGCCCGGAGCTTCAGCAGAAACTGCGCGGCGTTGATCACGTAGGTCGCGTAGGCGGCGACGGCGATCAGCATCTGCTGCCGCGCCGTGCCCCAGCCGGCGAACAGGGCGACGAGGTAAGCGGTCTGCAGACCCAGCACCAGCATGCTGAACGCGTCTTCCCAGAAGAATGCGCGTGCGAAGAGCCAGTGACCGAAGACCTCTTTTTCCCAGATCGAACCGGTGACCATGATCGCGTAGAGCGCGACGGTCTTGACCAGGATCGAGACGGTGGCGACTTCGTAGCCGTGGCCGGTCAGCAGGTAGCGGCCGATCAAGACGATGCTGACCGCGAAGGCCAGGAACTGCAGCGGGGCCAGGACGGCCTGGACGATCGTCCACGGCGAGGCGTCGCGCCGCCGCCGCTCTTCGGGGCTGTAGAGCGCAGGTTTGACCGGGTGAGCTGGCCGGACGTGCTCGAAGGGCTGTCGGCCGGAATGGCCTCCCCAGGGGCACGGCGCGATGCGATCGATCACGTCGTCCACCAGGGTTGAAGCCGTTAGTCCCAAGCTCATTCGCCTCTGTATTGAATGGGAGCGCCCGTGATCGGCTTGGCGGAGAGTCTCCCCTTCGGAACGGTCGTTTCCCCCCGCACTGAAGCTCGCGGTCATGGCTTAGCTCCGAAGGCGAAATCCCCGAGAATTCCTTGACTGTTAGGAAGCCTAGGCGCCGGTTTTTTCACTGTCAAGACATCCTTACGTCCATAGTGTTTGACAGTTTCGAGTTTTCTTACGAATTTGTAAATCGACCCCTAAACAGGGCGGAATCTTTTGGTATGGTGAAGTCGCTGGACGTAAAGGGCTTACGACAAAGGCCAGTCTCAGCAAGGGGAAACGCAGCCCCGGCGTGGCAGTGTAAGCAATGCCGGTGCGGAGTGGCGCTAAAGCGGAGACGCGCGAACGGGAAGACTCCGCATAGACGTAGGGGTTCCTATGACTAGCTTCCCTTCTGCACTAAAAAGTGTCTTTGGGGGTAGGGCGACTGACGATCTACCGAGCATTCAAGAGATCCCCAGGGCCTGGCCAATATTCAGACTGGTCTCTTCACCGCGCCCGCCAAGACCGGCCGGTCTCCGGGAAATGGTCGAGGGCGAGATCGTACCCCGGCTCGTGCAGGCTCACGCCGCGCCGGTCGCTCGTCAGGCGTGTGTCGCCGGGCCCGAAATCCCGCTCGACGCCAGGTCCGCCCTGGCGTTCGTTCGCATCGTATTGTCCAGAAATCAGGACACTCTTGGCGGCTTTGTCGAAAACCTGCGGGCGCGTGGGGTCGACTCGGCAAGGCTCTATGCGGACCTGCTGGCGCCGGCCGCGCGACTTCTGGCCGATCTCTGGGACGAGGACGAGATTTCGTTCACCGAGGTGACCATCGGTCTGGGCCGGCTACAGGGTCTGGCGCGCGACCTGGACTCGGCCACGCCCTACAACGGTGACAACAATCCGTCGGCCCGGTCGTGCCTGTTCTCCCCGCGTCCTGGCGAGCAACAGACGTTCGGCTTCTACATGATCGAGGAAAGTTTCCGCTGGTCAGGCTGGCGGACCTGGATCGAGACCGCCGCGACAAACGCGGAGCTGGTCGCCGACGTGCGCTGCCAATGGTTCGATATGTTCTGTCTGAGCGTCAGCCGTTCGACCGACATCGAAGACGTCGCCACGACGATCGAGACGGTGCGACGCGCGTCGCGTAACCGCGAACTGTTTGTTCTGGTAAACGGACGCCCATTTCTTGAGCGTCCGGAACTGGTCGCAACCGTGGGGGCGGACGCTGTTGCGTCGTGCGGTCGGGATGCTTTGCATATCGCGGACAAGGCTGTGTGGCGTCTCGCGAACGTGTGATGATGACTAGCCCCATCAAGGTTCGGTCTTCGTGATGGACGCAAAGGGTGGTTCCCCCCTCTCCGGCGGCCCGAAACGCCAGCCGTTTTCGCGTGGTCATTTGGGAAAGCTGGACGCGGCCGCCGCCGCGCGGGTCGCCGCAGCGGGGGGCGATATAGCCCTGATCATCGACCGTGACGGCGTGATCCGCGACCTGGCGTTGAGCAATGACGACCTGGCGGACGCGGGGGTCGGCGCCTGGCTGGACCAGCGCTGGTCCGACACCGTCACTGTCGAGAGCCGGCACAAGGTCGACGAACTTCTGCGCGACGCAGTGCGCTACGGCCGCACCAAATGGCGCGAGGTCAACCAGCTCACGCCGGCGCTCAACTCGCTGATGGTGCGCTACGTCGCCGTCGACGCGGGCCGGGAAGGCCATGTCATCGCCATCGGTCGCGACGATCGGCCGACGGCGACGATGCAGCAGCGCCTGATCGAGGCGCAGCAGACCATGGAGCGGGACTATTCGCGGCTGCGGGACGCGGAATTCCGCTACCGCCTGCTGTTTCAGATGTCCGCCGAGGCCGTCATCATCGTCGATGCCACTGCCAGGAAAATCGTCGAGGTCAATCCCGCCGCCACGCACATAGCCGGAAAGTCCGGGCCCCGGCTGGTCGGCGAGTCGTTCGCCAGGATGTTCGATCCGGCCAGCCAGGAGGACGCCGCGGCCCTGCTGGCGGTGGCCCAGTCGACGAACCGGACCGGCTGCGCGCAGATGCACCTGTCGATCCAGGGGCGGGCGTTTCTGGTCTCCGCCTCGCTGTTCCGGGAGGGTCGGGCGATGCTGTGCCTGGTCCGGCTGTCGCCATCAGACTCGGGCGCATCCGTGGAGGCGGACGGGTCGGCGCGGCTTCAGGAGGTTCTGGCGCGCATCCCGGACGCCTTCCTGGTGACCGATAGCGCCCTGACCATTGTCATGGCCAACACCCTGTTCCTGGACATGGTTCGCATCCCGACCCTGGAGCAGGCGCTCGGTCGCTCGCTCGGCCAGTTCCTCGGGCGCGCCGGCCTGGAACGCAACGTCCTGATCGACAACTTGCGCGCCAACGGTTCGGTGCGCAATTTCAGCACCTCCCTGCGCAACCAGTTCGACGAGCCGGAAGATGTGGAGATTTCGGCGGTCTCCGTGCCGGACGGTTCGGAGACCTATTTCGGATTCACCATCCGCGGCGTGCGCCGCCGCCCCGCCGACCTCGGTCTGGGTGGGAAAGAGGTGAACCGGTCCGTGGACCAGCTGACCGAGCTGGTTGGCCGGGTGAAGCTTAAGGAACTGGTGCGCGAAAGCACGGACCTCGTCGAGCGGCTGTGCATCGAGGCCGCACTGGAATTGACTAAGAACAACCGCGCCTCCGCCGCCGGGCTGCTGGGTCTGAGCCGCCAGAGCCTCTATTCCAAGCTGCATCGCTTCGGACTCGGCAACCTCGCCGATGGCGACGGTCAAGGCCTGCCCTGAGGCGCCGCAGCGGCGCTCCGCCGGGCCTTCCAGCCAGCTTAGATGTCAACTCGTCGAGACGTTTTGGAGTGTCAATCCGAATTGACGCTCAGCGGGGCCAAGTGTATCCCTGGGCCATGAGCGGGCTGGATGTGACACTGGGTAGTCGCGACGGGTCTTCGCGGCGGCCCTCGGCCTCGGCCGTGCTGGAATTGCTGAAGCCGGTCACCTGGTTCGCGCCGGTCTGGGCGTTCATGTGCGGCGTCGTATCGTCCGGCGCGTCGCTGGTGGCCCACTGGCCCATGGCGCTGGCCGGCATGGTGCTGGCGGGCCCGGCAATCTGCGCCGCCAGCCAGGCCGCGAACGACTGGTTCGATCGGCACGTCGACGCGATCAACGAGCCGAACCGGCCGATTCCGTCCGGACGGATTCCGGGCCGCTGGGGCCTCTGGATCGCGATCATTTGGACCGCACTGTCCCTGTTGCTGGCTGCCTCGCTCGGACCCTGGGTGCTGTACGCGGCGCTGATCGGGCTCGCGCTCGCCTGGGCCTACAGCGCACCCCCCTTGCGCCTGAAGCAGGCGGGGTGGTGGGGCCCGATCTCGGTGGCGATCTGCTATGAGGGTCTGGCCTGGTTCACCGGCGCCGCCGTGATGACGGACGGGTTTCCGGACGCCCATGTCGTCGTCCTCGCCGGCCTCTACAGCTTCGGCGCCGTCGGGATCATGGTCTTCAACGACTTCAAGGCCGTTGAGGGCGATCGGCAGATGAACATCCTGTCCGTGCCGGTGGATCTCGGCGTGGAGAACGCCGCCTGGCTGGCCTGCATCATCATGGCGGCGCCGCAGGTGGTGGTGGCGACGCTGCTCGTGTCCTGGGGCCTGCCGCTGCATGCGGCCGCCGTGGGGCTGTCCCTCGCCATCCAGTGCGGCCTGATGGTTCGGCTGCTGGGCGATCCGCGCAAGTTCGCGCCGTGGTTCAACGCCACGGGCACCTTGCTCTACGTCCTGGGAATGCTGGTGAGCGCGTTCGCTGTCGGCGCGCATATTGGAGCTCCGCGATGAAATCGGCGCCGTTGAGTTGGCTGGGAATCGTTCGGCTTGGGCTGGTGCAGAGTGCGCTGGGCGCGATCGTCGCCCTGACCACGTCCACCCTCAATCGGGTCATGGTGGTCGAAGAGGCGATGCCCGCGGCTCTGCCCGCGGCCTTCATCGCCTGGCACTATGTGATCCAGCTGTCGCGGCCACATTGGGGCTACGGGTCGGATCTGGGTCATCGGCGCACCCCCTGGATCGTCGGCGGCATGGGGGTCCTGGCCCTCGGCTGCGTCGTGGCGGCCGACGCGACAGTGATGATGTCGCACGCCCCCCTGATGGGATCGCTGCTGGCGCTGCTCGCCTTCGCGATGATCGGCGGCGGGGTCGGGGCCGCGGGCACCTCGCTGCTGGCCCTGCTGGCGACCCGGGTCGCCCCGGAGCGGCGTCCGGCGGCCGCGTCGATCACCTGGATCATGATGATCGTCGGCATCGTCGTCTCCGCCGGGGTGTCCGGCGCGCTGCTGCAGCCCTTTTCCGCCCAGCGGCTGGCGCTGGTCGCCTCGGGCGTTGCGGGTGTCGGCTTCCTGATGACGTTGCTGGCGGTCTGGAAGGCAGAAGGCGAGGGGGCGGTCACCGCTCCGGCCGTCCCATCTCCCGCGGCGCCGCGGCCGTCGTTCGGCCAGGTGCTCGCGGAAATCCGCACCGATCCCCTGGCGCGGCGGTTCACCATCTTCGTGTTCGTCTCGATGCTGGCCTACAGCGCGCAGGAGCTGATCCTGGAGCCCTTCGCCGGCCTGCTGTTCGGCATGACGCCGGGCCAGTCGACGCAACTGTCGGGCATTCAGCACGGGGGCGTCCTGCTGGGCATGATCCTGGTCGGCGCCCTGGGCGCCCGGTTCGGGGATCGCAAGTCGTTGTGGATGCGCCGCTGGACCATCGCCGGCTGCGTGGGATCCGCCGCGGCCCTGGGCGGCCTGGCGGCGGCCAGCGTGGTCGGTCCGGGCTGGCCGCTGGCGCCGACCGTATTCGTGCTCGGCTTCGCCAACGGCGTCTTCGCCGTGTCCGCGATCGGCTCGATGATGGGACTGGCCGGCGCCGGGCGCGAGTCGCGCGAAGGGGTGCGGATGGGCGTCTGGGGCGCCGCCCAGGCCGGGGCGTTTGCCATCGGCGGATTTCTCGGCGCGGTGGGGGTCGGCGTCTTGCGCGACCTGCTGCACCAGACGCCGCTCGCCTTCCTGCTGGTGTTCTGCGCCGAGGCGCTGGTGTTCCTGATCTCCGCGTTCCTCGCCAGCCGGCTGGAGCCGGCCGCGGCGCGGATAGAGGGCCGGTCGGCGACGCCCCAACTGGGCGGAGCCCACGGATGACCCCCGCGCCCCAGGAGACCTATGATGTCGTCGTGGTCGGCGGCGGCCCCGCCGGCGCCACGGCGGCCGAACATCTGGCCAAGGCGGGCCGCTCGGTCCTGCTGCTCGACCGCGCCGGCCGGATCAAGCCGTGCGGCGGCGCGATCCCGCCGCGCCTGATGCGCGATTTCGACGTGCCGGATTCGGTGCTGGTGGCGCACGCCACCTCGGCGCGGATGATCGCCCCCTCGGCGCGCCAGGTCGACATGCCTATCGAGGGGGGTTTCGTCGGCATGGTTGACCGCGAAACCTTCGACGAATGGCTCCGCGAACGCGCCGCCCGCGCAGGCGCAGAGCGCCGGACCGGCCTGTTCGAGCGGATCGAACGCGACGCCGACGGCGTGGCCATGGTGTGCTACCGGCGCCTTGACGCGGCCGGGGGTGAAGAGCTCTCCCGCGTGCGCGCCCGCAGCGTGGTCGGGGCCGATGGCGCACGCTCGCAGCTGGCGCGCCAGACGATCAAGGGCGCCGAGCGCATGCCCTGCGTCTTCGCCTATCATGAGATCATCCGCTCGCCGGCAAACCTGGAGGCGGACTTCGACGCCCGGCGCTGCGACGTCTTCTACCAGGGCCGCCTGTCGCCGGACTTCTACGCCTGGATCTTTCCGCACGGCGAGACGGCGAGCATCGGCGTCGGCAGCGCCCGGAAGGGGTTTTCCCTGCGTGGCGCGGTGAAGGCCCTGCGCGCTTCGACCTCGCTGCAGGACTGCGAAACCCTGCGGACCGAGGGCGCGCCCATCCCCCTGAAGCCGCTCAAGCGCTGGGACAACGGCCGCGATATCGTGCTGGCCGGAGACGCCGCCGGGGTGGTGGCGCCGGCCTCGGGGGAGGGCATCTACTACGCCATGACCGGCGGGCGGCATGCGGCGGATGCGGTCGAGGTCTTCCTGAAAACCGGATCGCCCCGCGCACTGGCCAATGCGCGCAGGACCTTCATGCGCACGCACGGGACCGTCTTCTGGGTGCTCGGGATCATGCAGCACTTCTGGTACCGCAGCGACAAGCGCCGCGAACGCTTCGTCACCATGTGCGCCGATCCCGACGTGCAGAGGCTGACCTGGCAGGCCTATATGAACAAGGAACTGGTGCGCGCCGATCCCCTGGCGCACGCCCGGATATTCTTCAAGGACATGGGGCACCTGCTCGGCTTGTCATCCCCGTGAAGCGCGGGCGCGCCGGGCCCATCGGCGCGGTTTCGGTCGCCGCCGCCGCGGCGCTAGCCGTGGCCGCGGTCGGCGGCACGGTGACAGAGCTTGGTCCCTGGTATCGCGCCCTGTCGAAGCCCGCGTGGCAGCCGCCGGATTGGGCGTTCGGCGTGATCTGGACCGCGATCTTCGCCTTCGCCGCCGCGGCAGGTGCGACGGGCTGGCGCGCGACCGCCAGCACCGTGACCCGCGAATGGATGCTCGGCCTGTTCGCGTTGAACGGCTTCCTGAACGTGCTCTGGAGCCTGCTCTTCTTCCGTCTGCACCGACCGGACTGGGCCCTGATCGAGGTCGTGGGCCTCTGGCTATCGATCGGCGTGCTGATGGTATTCCTGGCGCGGGTGTCGCGCACCGCCAGCGCGCTGCTGGCGCCCTACATCGTCTGGGTCTCGATCGCGGCGGCGCTGAACTACGAGGTCATCAGGCTGAACCCGCCGTTTGGCGGGGCGTGGCCATGAAACCGGGGCCTGGCGATGCTTGAGCGTCTGTTCACCAGCGGCCACGCTGTCGATCTGGTCTTGTTGTTCATGGCCGCGGAGTTCGCCTTCCTATGCTGGCGCGGTCGCACGCGCCGGCGGCCAGGCGCGACCCTAGACCGCCTGCTGGCCATCGCGCCCGGCGCATGCCTCGCCATGGCCGTACGGGCCGGGCTGACCGGCGCTGACTGGATGTGGATCGGCCTTTGGCTGGCGGCGTCCTTGCCGTTTCACCTCGGCGATCTGGCGCGCCGCCGGCTCTGAGTGGCCCGGTCCCAACGCGCTCACACGCAATCAGCCGGAACTCCGAAGAGCTCCGGCTGGCGGCCTGGATCTGCGCGAACAGACGATTCGACGCAGCCTATTTGGTGTTTTCCTGAAGGTACGCGATCACGTCGGCGCGCTTCTGAGGATCCTTGACGCCGGTGAAGGTCATGAAGGTTCCGGGCACCACCTTCTGCGGATTTTCCAGGTAGGCGTAGAGCTGCTGCTCGGTCCAAACCAGTCCCGAGTTCTTGTTGGCGTCCGAATAGTGGAAATTCGGAATCATGCCGGAATGCCGGCCGATGATCCCGTGCAGCGACGGGCCGACCTTGTTGGTGCCGGCGTCCTTGGAATGGCAGGTCTCACACTGGGCGAAGACCGATTTGCCGCTCACCGGGTCGCCGGACACCGCCGCGCCGGACGCATCCTTGATGTCGAGCGAGATCATCGTCGCCGCGGGCGCCGGAGCTTCCGGAGCGGGCGGGGGAGTCGCTTGCGAGGCAGCTGCCGGCTCGGCGGCCGGGGGAGCGCTCGAGGCGTCCGGCTTCTTGGAGCAACCGCCCAACGCGACGACGGCCCCGAAAACAACGCTTACGGCGAACGCCGCTCTGATACTTGGCATAAATCCTCCGCTGGGATTCCGGTCGTTTCAACGCGGTCAGTTTGAAGCAGGACTTGGCGTTCGTCGAGACTATTTGACAGCAAGTGTCAATCAAACGTTACATACCCACGTTCGAGGAATCGCGCCCTTCAAGGCCCGTCGTCGTGGCCGCGGCCGATACACCGACGCACCCCCGGCCGGAATAGCCAGACCCGCAAGACGACGAACGGCGCCGCAAAGCCGGAAGTTGGCGGCGCCGGCCAGGGCCTCGACTTCGCCCGCCATCGCCGCCAGCCGCTCGAAACGGGGGCCCCGTCGCATCGCCCCGGGCGCAGGGGGTGGCCTCCAATAGTGTGTTGCGCTAGCTTGACGTCCAGTCTTCTGGTCAGAGGGAATTCGACCTCACATGCGTGTCGCGTATCCCTTCTCGGCGATCGTCGGCCAGGACGAGATGAAACTGGCCCTGTTGATCGCCGCCACCGATCCGAGCATCGGCGGGGTGATGGTGTTCGGCGATCGGGGCACCGGAAAGTCCACCGCGGTGCGCGCGCTGGCCGCGCTGCTGCCGCCCATGAAGGCCGTGAAAGGCTGCGCGTTTCACTGCGATCCGAAAGCCGACGCGGGTCGCTGTCATGACGATTGCCAGCGCGACAAGCAGCGCGGCGCCGCGCGGACCGAATGGATCGCTACCCCGGTGGTGGACCTGCCGCTGGGCGCCACCGAGGACCGGGTGGTCGGCGCGCTCGACCTGGAACATGCGCTGACCCGCGGCGAGAAGCGGTTCGAGCCCGGCCTCCTGGCGCGCGCCCATCGGGGGTTCCTCTATATCGACGAGGTGAATCTGCTGGAGGACCATCTGGTGGACCTGCTGCTCGACGTGGCCGCGTCCGGCGAAAACGTCGTCGAGCGCGAAGGCCTCAGCGTGCGGCACCCCGCCCGGTTCGTGTTGATCGGCAGTGGCAATCCCGAGGAGGGCGAGCTTCGGCCGCAGCTGCTCGACAGGTTCGGGCTATCGGTCGAGGTGACGACGCCGACCACTCTGGGCGACCGGGTCGAGGTGGTGCGCCGCCGCGACACCTTCGACCGCGATCCCAAGACGTTCGGCGCGGCCTGGGCGGGCGCCGACGCCGAGGTCCGCGACCAACTGCTGGCCGCGCGCGCCGGGTTGGCGGCGGTCGAGATCCCCGACAGCGTTCTGGAAACGGCATCGAAACTCTGCATGGCGATCGGTGCGGAAGGGCTGCGCGGCGAGCTGACCCTGATGCGCGCCGCCCGCGCGCTGGCCGCGCTCAACGGCGAGCCGGCGGCGTCGGACCGGCACATCCGCGATATCGCGCCGATGGCGTTGCGGCATCGGTTGCGCCGCAATCCGCTCGATCCGTCCGGTTCGACGGCGCGAATCGATCGCGCGATGAGCGACCTTTTCGACGCATGAACGCGCCGGCCCGCCCGTCGCCGGCCCGCCCGTCGCCGGCCCGAATGTCCCCGGCCTGGGCGGACGCCGCGCTGGCGGCCGCGCTGTTCGCTGTCGATCCGGTCGGGCTGCGCGGGGTGATCGTGCGCAGCGGCGCCGGGACGGTGCGGGATCGGTGGGCCGAGATGGTTCGCGACCTGCTGCCGGCGGACGCGCCGGTGTGCCGCATTCCGCTGGGAATCGAGGACGATCGCCTGCTGGGCGGGCTGGATCTGGCGGCAAGTCTCGCCGCCGGCCGGCCGGTCGTGCAGCACGGGGTGCTGGCGCAGACCGACGGCGGGGTGGCGATCCTGGCCATGGCGGAACGCATCGACGCCGCCGCCGCCGCGCGCCTCGCCGCCGCGCTCGACCACGGCGAGGTGATCGTGGAACGCGACGGCGTGGCCCTGCGGCTGGCCGCGCGCCTCGGCATGATCGCCTATGACGAAGGCCTCGCGCCGGAGGAGCAGCCGCCGGCCGCGCTGGTGGAGCGTCTGGCGTTCCGGATCGATCTGGACGTCGTCGCGAGCCGAACGGCGCTCGACGCCGCCCACGACAGGACGGCCCTCGATCAGGCGCGGGATCGGCTCGCCTCTGTGGCGCCGGCTGATCCCGATATCGTCGAGGCGGTTTGTCTGGTGGCGGCGCGGCTGGGGCTGGGTTCGGTCCGCGCGCCCTTGCTGGCGCTGCGCGCGGCGCGAGCGCACGCGGCGCTGCGGGGCGGGTTGACGATCACCGCCGAGGATGCGGCGGCGGCGGCGCGCCTTGTCCTGGCCTGGCGGGCGACCTCCGCGCCGGCCGAACCCGAGGCCGACGCCGCGCCGCCAGAAGCCGACAATGCGCCTGATGCGCCGCCCGACGTTCAGGACCGGGACGAGGACCAGGATCCGCGCGACGGCGAAACCGAATCGGCCGCGCCGACCGATACTGTGGTCGAGGCGATCCAGGCGGCGTTGCCGGACGATCTGCTGTCGCGGCTCAGCCTGGACGACCCGCCGCGCGGGACCGCGGCGCAGGCGCGCGGATCGGGCGACGTGGCCAAGTCGGCCCGGCGCGGCCGGCCGATGGGGTCCCGGTCCGGTTCGCTGCGGGCCGGCGCCCGGCTGAACCTCGTCGAGACCCTGCGCGCCGCCGCGCCGTGGCAAGGGCTGCGCGGCGGCGGCGTGGCGGCCGGCCGCATCCAGGTCCGCCCGGCCGATTTCCGTATCCGCCGCTTCGTGCAGCGCCTGGAGGCCACGACGATCTTCGCGGTCGACGCCTCCGGCTCGACGGCGTTTCAGCGGCTTGCCGAGGCCAAGGGCGCGGTCGAGCTGCTGCTGGCCAAGGCCTACGTTTCCCGCGCCCGCGTCGCCCTGATCGCCTTTCGGGGCGCCGGGGCCGAGACCCTGCTGCCGCCGACCCGCTCCCTGGCCCGCGCCAAGAGCCGGCTGGCCGAACTGCCCGGCGGCGGCGGCACGCCGCTGGCGGCCGGCGTGGAGGCGGCTGTGCTGCTGGGGCAGGCCGAAAGGGCCAAGGACCACACGCCGCTGCTGGTGTTCCTGACCGACGGCCGGGCCAATATCGCTCGCGACGGGGCGCCGGGGCGTGCGGCGGCGGAAACCGACGCCCTGGCCGCCTGCCGCAACCTGCGCGAGGCAGGGCTCGCCGCGGTGTTCGTCGACACCTCGCCCCGCGCCCAGCCGGATGGCGACCGGTTCGCGCACGCCATGGGCGCGACCTATCTGCCGCTGCCCTATGTCGACGCCAGCGCCGTGTTCGGCCTGGTCGACGGCTTGCGCGCCGCGCGGCGTTGAGGCGGGCGGTGTCGCGATGAGGGTGCGGCCGGACTGGGATCGGGAAGGCCGCGACTGGCCGAACCGCGCCGCCAGCCGCTTCGTCCGCGCGTCTGGCCTGGATTGGCACGTCCAGGTGATGGGCGAGGGGCCGACCGTGCTGATGCTGCACGGCTCCGGCGCGGCGACCCATTCCTGGCGCGACCTGGCCCCGCGGCTGGCGCGCGACTTTCGGGTCGTCGCCCCCGATCTGCCGGGTCACGGATTCACCGCGATGCCGGGCGGCGACGGCCTCACCCTGCCCGGCATGGCCCGGGCGCTCGGCGGCCTGCTGCAGGTGCTCGAGGCGTCGCCCGCACTGGTCGTCGGGCACTCCGCGGGCGCGGCTATCGCGCTGCAGATGCGGCTGGAGGGGCAGGTCGGCGACAGCGGCGTCGTCAGTATCAACGGGGCGCTGAGGCCCTTTCCCGGCTCCGCGGGCCATATCTTCCCGGCCATGGCCCGGCTGCTGTTTCTCAATCCCCTGGCCATCCAGACCTTCGCCTGGCGCGCGGGCCGCCCCGGCGCCGTCTCGCGGCTGATCGAGGGCACGGGCTCGACGATCGATGCGGCGGGCCTGGGCTACTACGGCCAGCTGTTGCGCACGACAGGCCATGTCGCCGGGACGCTTGGCATGATGGCCAACTGGGACCTGCAGCCGCTGGTCGCCCGGCTGCCGAGTTACGACGGGCCGTTGACGCTGCTGGCGGCGGAGGGCGACCGCGCGGTGCCGGTCGAGGTGTCCAGGGCGGTCAAGGCGATGGCGCCACAGGCCGAACTGATCGTGCTGCCGGGGCTCGGCCATCTGGCCCATGAGGAAGCGCCGGACCGCATCGCGGACATCGTCCGGCGCGCGGCGCGGGCCCAGCCGGCCGCCGCCGCTCGCTTGCCTAGCGCCGGGAGATCAGCTTAGGTGTCAGCCTATGTTGACAGTCGAACGATCAAGATCGGTTGACACGTCCGCCGAGCCTCGTCCGCCGCACGCGGTGATCGTCGGGAGCGGGTTTGGCGGTCTGGCCGCCGCCGTCAGGCTCGGCGCCCGCGGCTATCGGGTCACCGTGCTGGAGCGACTCGATGCGCCGGGCGGACGCGCCGGCGTCCACCGCCAGGACGGGTTCACCTTCGACGCCGGGCCCACCATCGTTACCGCGCCCTACCTGTTCGAGGACCTCTGGCGGCTGTGCGGGCGGGAGATGGCCGACGATGTGACGCTGAAGCCGATCGACCCCTTCTACCGGCTGGTGTTCGACGATGGCGAGACCGTCGACTGCCACGCTGACCCGGTCGCCATGCGGGCCGAGGTCGCGCGGATCTGTCCCGACGACCTGCCCGGCTACGAGCGCTTCATGGCCCGGAGCCAGGCGATCTGCCGGCTTGGATTCGAGAAGCTCGGCCACGTGCCGTTCATGTCGCTGGGGGACATGGTGCGCCAGGCGCCGGACCTGCTGCGGCTGGGCGGCGCCCACAGCGTGTTCGGGCTGGTGTCGCGCTACATCAAGGACCCGCGCCTGCGCGTGGCGCTGAGCTTCCACCCGCTGTTCGTCGGCGGCAGCCCCTTCGACACCACCGCCGTCTACTGCCTGATCTCGCATCTGGAACGGCGATGGGGCGTGCACTTCGCTATGGGCGGCACGGGCGCCCTGGTGCGCGGACTGGTGGGCTTGATCGAGGGGCAGGGCGGCGTTCTGCGCTATCGGGCCGACGTCGGCGAGATCGTCGTCGAGGACGGCCAGGCCCGCGGCGTGCGCCTGCGCTCGGGCGAGACCATCGCCGCCGATATCGTGGTCTCCAACGCCGACGCGGCCTACACCTATCGCCACCTCGTGCCGGCCAGCGCGCGCAAGCGCTGGACCGACCGCAAGATCGACGCCGCCAAATATTCGATGAGCCTGTTCGTCTGGTATTTCGGCACGCGGCGCCGCTACCCGGACGTCGAACACCACACCATCCTGCTCGGCCCCCGCTACCGCGGCCTGATCGACGACATCTTCAACAACAAGGTGCTCGCCGCGGACATGAGCCTCTATCTGCACCGGCCCACGGCGACCGATCCGTCGCTGGCGCCGCCGGGCTGCGACGGCTTCTATGTGCTCTCGCCGGTCCCGCACCTGGACGCTGACATCGACTGGGCGGTCCAGGCCGAGCCCTATCGCCGGGCGATCGCGCGGCGCCTGTCGGACACCGTGCTGCCGGGGCTGGAGGAACACGTCGTCACCTCGCGGGTGACGACGCCACAGGACTTTCAGGACCTCTACTGCTCGGTCAAGGGCGCCGCGTTCAGCCTCGCGCCGACCCTGCTGCAGAGCGCGTGGTTTCGACCCAATAATCGGAGCGAAGATGTCAAAGGTCTCTATCTCGTCGGCGCCGGCGCCCAGCCTGGCGCCGGCCTCCCTGGCGTCCTCTCCTCCGCCCGAATGCTCGACGCCCTGGTCCCGGACCCCGAGTTCGCCTGCGTCCGCGCCTAGGGGCGGCCATGCCCGGCCCGCCGACAGCGCCGCCTGCCGCGAGATGATCCGTGGCGGGTCTCGATCCTTCTTCCTGGCCTCCCTGCTGCTGCCCGAGAGCGTCCGCGAGGCGGCCTATGCCATCTACGCCTTCTGCCGGCTCTCCGACGACGCGGTCGATGTCGAGGGGGGCCAGATGGGCGCCGTTTCGCGCCTGCGGGCCCGCCTCGCCTGCATCTATGCCGGCGCGCCCGCGCCCGA
This sequence comes from Phenylobacterium sp., assembly GCF_025351295.1. Taxonomy (GTDB): domain Bacteria; phylum Pseudomonadota; class Alphaproteobacteria; order Caulobacterales; family Caulobacteraceae; genus Phenylobacterium. The sequence continues at coordinate 33,264 of NZ_JANXWD010000021.1, read as the reverse complement.
ACCGGTCGACCGGGCGCTGACCGACGCCGTGGCGCGTTTCGGCATCCCGCGCGTGGCGCTGGAGGCCCTGCTGGAGGGGCTAGAGTGGGATGTCGAGGGCCGAGCCTATGAGACGATCGACGACGTTCACGCCTATGCGGCGCGGGTGGCCGGATCGGTCGGCGTGATGATGGCGGCGCTGATGGGCGCGCGAACCCCGGATCTTGTCGCGCGCGCCTGCGACCTGGGCGTGGCGATGCAACTGACCAACATCGCCCGCGATGTCGGCGAGGACGCGCGCGCCGGGCGCCTCTATCTGCCGCGCGCCTGGCTGCGCGAGGCGGGCATGGATCCCGACGCCTGGCTGCGCGATCCGGTGTTCACGCCGCAGATCGCCGCGGTCACTGGCCGGCTGCTGCGCCACGCGGACCAACTCTATCAGCAGGCGGATCGCGGCATCGCCAATCTCGACCCGACCTTCCGTCCCGCGATCTTCGCGGCGCGGCGTCTCTATGCCGAGATCGGCGTCAGGCTGGCGCGGCAAGGCCTGGATTCGGTGTCGGTGCGGACCTGCGTGCCACTGTGGCGCAAGGCGCAACTGGTCGCGTGGGCGGTCAACCCGGCACGGCGAAAGCCGGCCCTGACGCCCGCGGGACCGCCCCTGGCGCAGACCCGCTATCTGGTCGACGCGGTGGCGCTGGAAACCGCCTGGCCGGTCCCGCCGCGCGACGGCCGGCGCACAGGCGTCGAGGCCGACGCGGAGTGGATCATCGGCCTGTTCGCGACCCTGGAAGGGCGTGGACGCTTCGCCGGTTCGGCGCGATGATCCGGGCGTCAGGCGCGGACGTATAGGCATCGCGCGGCCAGCGACCGCGGGCACGGAACGCCATGAGCACGCACACCATCTTCATCCTCGGATTGATCCTGTTCGACGGCGTCGCCGTGGGATTGGCCATCTGGCAGTACTGGACCGTGCGGCCGACCAAGCAGGATGGAAATGACGAGGCGTCCGCCCTGGCGCGGGCGTCAGCCAAGGACCCTGGGCATCCTGAAGGGTAGCATGGCGCGCACTATGGGCGAGCGAAGCCGGTCGAGCGAGAGGCTCTCGTGGACGATCTCGGCCGGCTCTCCCTCGAGGCGACCGGCGAGCTGGGAGCGTGAATAGAAAGGCGTATCCTCGAGCGTGCGCAGCACCCGCGGCGCATCGTCCGCTTGGCCGCGCGCCGTGCGGGCCATTCGCCACCCGGTGGGCGGCAGGGGCGTCCGCGGCGGTGGCGCGATGGGCTCCACCCCGCCGTCCGGACGGATCCGCAGGGCCAGGTGGTGCGGCTCGCCGACCCGGCGGGCGACGTCGTAGAAGATCAGGGTGTCGCGCGGCAGATGGGCGCGCGACCAGTCCCAGCTGCAGAAGGCCCGTTCGAGCGGCTCGGCGCCGGCGTTCATGTCGAAATAGCCCGCGCCCCGCCACCGGCAGGCGGGATCGTCCAGCGTCACCTCGACCCGTGCGCGCGGCGCCAGCGGTCGCCAGATGTGGCGTCCGTCCGCGTCCAGCGCGAATGACGCCCCGGTGAGCGCGCTGGGGTAGAGGCGCACGGTTCCGCGAACCCGCCGGGGCAGCGGCGCGGTGACCTCGTCGAACCTGATGGTCACGGCGTCATCCTCCCAGGCGAGGCTGCTGGGTCCGATCGACAGGACGGTGTCCTCCCGGTGCAGCGCCGTCCGGCGGCGCTCGGTCATCGCCCATCGCTTTCCGGCCGCGCCATAGAGCGCCACATTGACCGCGCAGTGGTCGAGCGGATCGGCCCATCCCGACCAGGCGTAGTAGGGCGAAAAGACGCTGCCGATGAAGGCGATCAGCGTCAGGCCGTGCTGGCCGTCGTCGCTGAGTGCGTCGACATACCACCAGGCGTAGCCCCCCGGCTGGACCGGCCGGCCAAAGCCCGGTCCCGCATCAGCTGCTGGGCCGCCAGCCGGCCGGAGAGCGCCGCCATCGGCACGCCCGCCCCCGGATGCGCGCCGCCGCCCGCCTGATACAGCCGCGGAATCCGCGTCCTGGCCCCCGGCCGTTTGAACGCCGCCGCCCATCCGTGGGTCGCCGGTCCATAGAGCGCCCCGCCGCTCGCCGGAAACAGGGCGTTGAAATCCGTCGGCGAGGTGATTGCCGCCGTCTCCAGGGGCTGACCCAACGCCAGGCCGCACCGCGCCAGATGAGCCGAAACTTGGGTCTCGCATGCCCTGATCTCCGTTTCGTCCAAGGGGGCGTGGTCGCCATTGGCCGGTGCGTTGACCAGGACCAGCAGTCGGTCGGCGGGCGCCACGCCCGGCTCGCCATCCCCACGATCCTGGGCGCAGACATAGATGGTCGGCCCGCGCGGCAGCCGGCCCCGCCGCAGGATGTCGTCGAACTCGGCGGCGTAGTCGGCGGAAAAGAACACATTGTGCCGGGCCAGCGGAAAGCCGCGCGTCTCGGTGCGCAGCGCCCAGGTCAGGGCGGACAGCGAGCGCCCGGCGGCCGGCTGGGCCGGGGCTGCGGCCCGGGCCGCCGCGCCCAGCGCGCCCGACGCCAGCGCGGCCGAATCGGCGTTGACCACGACCCAGTCGGCCGCCAGGCGCTCGTCGCCGGCCAGGATCACCCCGCCGGCGCGGCCCCGTTCAAGATCGATCGTCTCGGCATGGGCGCCGTAGACGAAGGCGACGCCCAGGGATGTCGCCACGGCTTCCATCGCCTCGGCCAGCCGCTGCATGCCGCCCGCCACCGCCCACACCCCGGCCTGCTCCACATGGGCGATCAGCATCAGGGTCGCGGGGGCGGCGAAGGGGGAGGAGCCGCAATAGGTGGCGTAACGTCCGAACAGCTGGCGTAGGCGCGGATCGGCGAAATGGTCGCCCAGGGCCCGCCACAGCGTGTCGAACGGCCGGATGCCCAGCAAGGCGTCCGCCCGGCCCCAGCCGATCTTGCCGGCCAGGCCGACCGGGCCGGTCTTCTGCTCGGTCAGGAAGGAGTCGCGAAGGGTTTCGTAGATCCGCCGTGATTCGCTGCAGAACGCCCGATAGCCGGCGGCCTCTTTCGGGCCGGCGAAGGCGCCGATGGCCTCGGCCGTGCGGGGGATGTCCGCGAACAGGTCCAGCCGCTCGGCCTCGTTCCAGGCGTGGCGCGCCAGAATGTCGAGCGGCTTCAGCTCTATGTGAGCCTCGAGCGAGGCGCCGGCCGCTTCGAAGATCTCATCGAAGACCCAGCGCATGGTCAGCACCGTCGGTCCGGCGTCCACCGAGACCCCGCCAACACCGGTCTCCCGCATCTTGCCGCCGGCCTGGGCGGCGCGTTCGACCACGGTCACCTGAAAACCCGACCGGGCGAGCTCGATCGCGCAGGCGAGGCCGCCGATTCCGGCCCCGACGATGACGACCTTTTCCTGCCCCACCGGCAAATTCCCGTGTCCGCGTTGCTTTACGCCCTAGCATGTGTCTAGCTTCGAGGACATTCTTGTTGTCCAAATTGATTTACACTCGGACGATCGCCGCATCCCGCTGGGAGTTGACCGCATGACGGTGGCCTTGAGGATCGAATCCACGCTTGAGGCGGCGGTCGCCCTCGCCGAGGCCCAGAATGCCCCGCCGCGCCTCGCCGCCGCGCTCCGGCACGCGGTATTTCCAGGCGGCGCGCGGGTTCGCCCGCGCTTGTGCCTGGCGGTCGCCGAGGCCTGCGGCGGCGGTGACACGGGCCTGGTCGAGGCGGTGGCGGCGGCGATCGAACTCCTCCACTGCGCCTCGCTAGTGCATGACGACCTGCCCTGCTTCGACGACGCCGCCACGCGGCGCGGCAAGCCCTCGGTGCACGCCGCCTTTGGCGCCCCGCTGGCGGTGCTGGCGGGCGACGCGCTTATCGTGATGGCCTTCGACGTCCTGGCCCGCGCGGGGGCCGCCGCGCCGGCCCGGCTGCCCGCGCTGCTGACCATCGTAACTCGCGGCGTGGGCATGCCGGGCGGGATCGTCGCCGGCCAGGCCTGGGAGAGCGAGCGCTCCGTGCCCGTCGAGTCCTATCATCGCGCCAAGACCGGGGCCCTGTTCGTCGCTGCCGCGATGTGCGGCGCGGTGGCGGTCGGCGCGGATCCGACGCCCTGGCGGGAGCTGGGCGAGAAGCTTGGCGCGGCCTACCAGGTCGCCGACGACCTGCTGGACGCGGTCAGCGCCGAGGCGGATTGCGGCAAGCCGACCGGCCGCGACGCCGCTCTGCAGCGGCCCAGTCTGGTGGCGCAGCTGGGCCTGAAGGGCGCGCATGCGCGGCTGGAGGGCCTCGTCGGCGAAGCGGTCGCCGCGATCCCACCGTGCGACGGCGCCAGGAGCCTCCGGGACCTGGTGCAGATCCAGGCCACGCGGCTGGCGCCAAAACAGCTGGCGCGCAGCGCCGCCTGACCCGCCATGTCCGCGACGACGTGGCGCGATCGATGGACCGGCTGGCGCAACGGGCTGCTGTCCGATCCGGGTTTCCAGCAGTGGGCCGCGGACTTTCCGCTGACCCGGCCGATCGCGCGCCGCCGCGCGCAGGGCCTGTTCGATCTGGTCGCTGGCTTCGTCTACTCGCAGACCCTGGCGACCTGCGTGCGGCTGCGGCTGTTCGAACTGCTGCGCGACGGGCCGCGCGCGACCGCCGCGCTGGCGGAGGTGCTCGACCTGCCCCTGGAGGCCGTGGACCGGCTGCTGGGCGCGGCCCAGGCGCTGCGGCTGGTGGAGCGCGCGGGGCCCGGCCGCTATGCGCTGGGCGCGCAGGGCGCGGCCCTGCTGGGCAATGCCGGCCTGCTCGAGATGATCGAGCACCATCGGCATCTCTATGCGGACCTGGCGGACGGCGTCGGCCTGCTGCGCCGTGGCGGGGGAGAAGGCCACCTGGCCGCCTACTGGCCCTATGCGACCTCGGCCGCGCCGCAGGCCACCACACCCGAGGACGTCTCGGACTATTCGGCGCTGATGGCCGCGACGCTTCCGGCGGTCGCCGCCGACCTGTTCCAGGCCTACCGCATCGGCCGCCACCGCCGGCTGATGGATGTCGGCGGCGGGGAGGGCGCGTTCCTGGCCTTGGCGGGGGCGCAGGCGCCGGCGCTGGAACTGATGCTGTTCGACCTGCCGGCGGTGACGCAGCGCGCCCGGCGGCGGCTGGCCTGCGCGGGCCTGCTCGATCGTACAGAGGTGTTCGCTGGGGATTTCCTGTCCGAACCCGTGCCCGCGGGCGCCGACCTGATCACCCTGGTTCGTATCCTGCACGACCATGACGACACCGGCGCCGTCGCGCTGTTGCGGTCCATCCGCGCGGCGCTGCCGCCGGACGGCGCCCTGCTGATCGCCGAACCGATGTCCGCCGCGCCCCGGACCGACCGGGTCGCCGACGTCTATTTCGCGCTCTACCTGCTGGCCATGGGCCGCGGCCGCGCCCGGACGCCCGCCGAGATCGCCGCGCTGGCGCGAACCGCCGGATTTCGTCGGATCCGGACCCTGCGCACCCGCACGCCTTTCCTGCTGCGCGCGGTGTTGGCCCAGCCCTGAACCGTAGCTGTGGCGGGCAAAATGAGGAGACCAAGATGGACACATTGGCCGTCGTGATCGAGCAGCCTGAACAACTGTCACTGCGCCACCTCGACCTCAAGGACATCACCGCCGATGACCTCATGGTGGAGATCGACTGGAGCGGGATCAGCACCGGCACCGAGCGCCTGCTCTGGAGCGGCCGCATGCCGCCCTTTCCCGGCATGGGTTACCCCTTGGTGCCGGGGTATGAATCCGTCGGCCGGGTGGTCGATGCGGGGCAAGGCGCGCGCGGGCGGATCGGCGAGACCGTCTTCGTCCCCGGTTCGTCCGGTTTCAAGGATGCACGCGGCCTGTTCGGCGGCGCGGCGCGGCGGCTGGTCGCGCCCAGCGCACGGGTCGTCTCCATCCCCGAGTCGCTGGGCGATCGCGGGGTCCTGATCGCCCTGGCGGCCACCGCACGCCACGCGATCGCCGGCGGCGCCACCCCGGATCTGATCGTCGGACACGGCGTGCTGGGCCGGCTGCTGGCCCGGCTGGCGGTGATCGAGGGCGGCCCGCCACCGACCGTCTGGGAAACCAACTCCCTGCGCGGCGAGGGCGCCGAGGGCTATCGGGTGGTCCATCCCGACGCGGACGAGCGGCGCGATTATCGCGCGATCTATGACGTGAGCGGCGACTCCAAGCTGCTCGGCGGCCTGATCGCGCGCCTGGCCCGGGGTGGCGAGGTGGTGCTGGCCGGCTTCTACGACCAGCCGCTGTCGTTCGAATTTCCGCCGGCCTTCATCCGCGAGGCCCGCCTGCGCGTCGCGGCGGAATGGGCGCCTGAGGACCTGGCCTTCACCACGCGGCTCATCGAGACCGGGGCCCTGTCGCTGGAAGGCCTGATCACCCATCGCCGGCCGGCGGAGGAAGCCGATGGCGCGTATCGCACGGCCTTCACGGATTTCACCTGCCTGAAGATGGTTCTCGATTGGCGGCAGTGTGCCTGAGGTCTGACAGAGCCCAACTGTCAGGTCAGATTGACGATATTTTCGGATCGCAACGAAGTGTACGTTTAGATTGACAACCCTTGGCGTAAAGTTAGGCTGACACTCTCGGCTCGACTAGATAGGGGCCGAGCGGTGGAAGGCCAAGCCTATGAGCGTCACCTTGATCGACAACCGCCGTCTTCGCGCGGAAGCCGCGGTTGAACCCGATCCCGTCCACACCGGCGCGGTGACGAAGGAGACCCAGGTGATCGCCATCTACGGCAAGGGCGGCAGCGGCAAGAGCTTCGCCCTCTCCAACCTCAGCTACATGATGGCCCAGCAGGGCAAGCGGGTCCTGCTGATCGGCTGCGACCCCAAGTCCGACACCACCTCGCTGCTGTTCGGCGGCAAGTCCTGCCCGACCATCATCGAGACCTCGGCCCGCAAGAAGCTGGCCGGCGAAGAGGTCCGCATCGAGGATGTCTGCTTCACCCGCGACGGGGTGTTCGCGATGGAGCTGGGCGGCCCCGAAGTCGGTCGCGGCTGCGGCGGGCGCGGCATCATCCATGGCTTCGAACTGCTCGAGAAGCTGGGCTTCCATGACTGGGGCTTCGACTACGTCCTGCTCGACTTCCTGGGCGACGTGGTCTGCGGCGGCTTCGGCCTGCCGATCGCCAGGGACATGTGCCAGAAGGTCATCGTCGTCGGCTCCAACGACCTGCAGTCGCTCTATGTCGCCAACAACGTCTGCTCGGCGGTGGAATACTTCCGCAAGCTCGGCGGCAATGTCGGCGTGGCCGGCATGCTCATCAACAAGGACGACGGCACCGGCGAGGCCCAGGCGTTCGCCGACGCCGTCGGCATCCCGGTGCTGGCCGCGATTCCGGCCGACGACGACATCCGGCGCAAGTCCGCCAACTACCAGATCATCGGCACGCCCGGCGACCGCTGGGGACCCTTGTTCGAATCCCTGGCCGCGAACGTGGCCACGGCGCCGCCGGTGCGACCCAAGCCGCTGACCCAGGACGGTCTGCTGGGCCTGTTCGCCGCGGACCAGACGGGCGGCGCCTATGTGCTGCAGCCGGCGAGCCAGGCCGACATGCGCGGCGGCGTGTTCGCCGAGACCCGCACCCTCGAAGTCATCTACGACGCGGTGTAGGCGATGAGCGACCGGGCGCCCTCCGACGCGATGATCTCCGCCGATGGCGCGGTGAGCGAGGTCGTCGCTTCGCCGGGCGTCGGCGACGGCGGCGGATGCCACGCCGGGCCGGATGAACTGCGCCAGGCCGCCCAGAGCGCCGGCAAATCCGACATCCTCGACCGGTACGCCAAGGACTATCCCAAGGGCCCCCATGACCAGCCCCAGAGCATGTGCCCCGCCTTCGGCTCGCTCCGCGTCGGGCTGCGCATGCGCCGCACGGCCACGGTGTTGTCCGGCTCGGCCTGCTGCGTCTACGGCCTGACCTTCACCTCGCACTTCTACGGCGCACGCCGGACCGTGGGCTACGTCCCGTTCAACTCCGAAACCCTGGTGACCGGCAAACTCTTCGAGGACATCCGAGAAGCCGTCTTCCAGCTGGCCGATCCCGCACTCTACGACACGGTGATCGTCACCAACCTCTGCGTGCCCACCGCCTCCGGCGTGCCGCTGCAACTGCTGCCCAAGCAGATCAACGGCGTGCGGATCATCGGCATCGACGTTCCGGGCTTCGGCATCCCCACGCACGCGGAGGCCAAGGACGTACTGGCCGGGGCCATGCTGAAATACGCCCGCGGCGAGGCCGAGCAGGGTCCGGTCGCCGCGCCGCGCGAGCAGTCCGACAAGCCCACCATCACCCTGCTGGGCGAGATGTTCCCCGCCGATCCGGTGGGCATCGGCATGATGCTTGAGCCGCTGGGCCTGGCCGCCGGCCCGGTCGTGCCGACCCGGGAATGGCGCGAGCTGTACGCCGCCCTGGACTGCGCCGCCGTGGCTGCGATCCACCCCTTCTACACCGCCTCGGTGCGTGAATTCACCGCCGCTGGCCGCGCGATCGTCGGTTCGGCGCCGGTGGGGCGCGACGGCACGGCCGCCTGGCTCGATGCCATCGGTCAGGCCTGCGGGATCGCCCAGTCCCAGGTGGACGCGTCCAAGAACCGCTTCCTGCCGGCCATCCAGGGTGCGCTCGCCGCCGCGCCGATCCGCGGCCGCATCACCCTCAGCGGTTACGAGGGCTCCGAACTGCTGGTCGCCCGGCTGTTGCTGGAGAGCGGCGCCGACGTGCCGTATGTCGGCACCGCCTGCCCGCGCACCCCCTGGTCCGACCCGGACCGCGAGTGGCTGGAATCACGGGGTGTGCGGGTGCAGTTCCGCGCCTCGCTGGAGCAGGACATCGCCGCGTTCGAGGAGTTCGGACCCGACCTCGCCATCGGCACGACCCCGGTGGTGCAGTACGCCAAGCAGCGCTCGATCCCCGCGCTCTACTTCACCAACCTGATCTCGGCCCGGCCGCTGATGGGACCGGCGGGGGCCGGCTCGCTGGCTCAGGTGATCAACGCCGCGCTCGCGAACAAGGCCCGCTTCGACCAGATGAGCGCCTTCTTCGAAGGCGTCGGCACAGGGCACGCCAGCGGTGTCTGGGAAGACACCCCGATCGACCGGCCCGAGTTCAAGGCGCGCTACGCCAAGACCATGGCCGCGGCCCGCGCCCAGGAAGAGGCGGTCGGCTCATGACGCTGATCCTCGATCATGATCGCGCGGGCGGCTATTGGGGCGCGGTCTACGCCTTCACGGCCATCAAGGGGCTGCAGGTCATCATCGACGGACCGGTGGGGTGCGAGAACCTGCCCGTGACCTCGGTGCTGCACTACACCGACGGCCTGCCGCCACATGAGTTGCCGATCGTGGTGACCGGTCTCGGCGAGGAGGAACTGGGCCAGACCGGCACCGAGGGCGCGATGAAGCGGGCCTGGCGCACGCTCGACCGTGACCTGCCGGCGGTGGTGGTCACCGGATCGATCGCCGAGATGATCGGCGGCGGCGTCACCCCGGAAGGCACCAATATCCAGCGCTTCCTGCCGCGCACGATCGATGAGGATCAGTGGCAGAGCGCCGATCGCGCCCTGACCTGGCTCTGGACCCAGTTCGGTCCGAAGAAGGTCCCGAAGTTGCGCCCCCGCAAGGACGGCGAGCCGCCGAAGGTCAACATCATCGGGCCGATGTACGGCATGTTCAACATGCCGTCGGACCTGGCGGAGATCCGGCGGCTGATCGAGGGGATCGGCGCCCAGGTCAACCTGGTCTTCCCGCTGGGCAGTCATCTTGCGGACGTGCGCCGACTGGCGGATGCCGACGTCAACGTCTGCATGTACCGGGAGTTCGGCCGGCAGCTCTGCGAGACCCTGGAGCGGCCCTATCTGCAGGCGCCGATCGGGCTCGACTCCACCACCCGGTTCCTCCGCACGCTTGGCGAGCTGCTGGAGCTCGATCCGGAACCCTTCATCGCGCGGGAAAAGCACACCACCATCAAGCCGATCTGGGATCTGTGGCGCTCGGTGACCCAGGACTTCTTCGGCACCGCCAGCTTCGCCGTCGTGGCCAACGAGACCTACGCCCGCGGGATCCGCGCCTTCCTCGAAACCGACATGGGCCTGCCCTGCATGTTCGCCGTCTCGCGGGTCGCCGGGCGCAAGTCGGACAACGAGGCGGTAAGGCGCGCCATTCGCGAGACGCCGCCCCTGGTCATGTTCGGCAGCTTCAACGAGCGGATGTACATGGCCGAGGCCGGATCCCGGGCCACCTACATTCCCGCCTCCTTCCCGGGGGCGATCATCCGCCGCCATACCGGCACGCCGTTCATGGGCTACGCCGGCGCGACCTACCTGGTGCAGGAGGTCTGCAACGCGCTGTTCGACGCGCTCTTCCACATCCTCCCGCTCGCCGCGCAGATGGACAAGGTGGAGGCGACGCCGGCGCGCCGGCATGTCGAGCTGGCCTGGGACCCGGACGCCAAGGCGGCGCTCGACCGAATTGTCGAGGCGCAGCCGGTTCTGGTGCGGATTTCCGCGGCGAAACGCCTGCGTGACGCGGCCGAGCGCGGCGCGCGCCTGGCCGGCGAGGGGCGCGTCCTGGCGAGTCGTGTCGCGATCGCGCACGCGGGCCTGATGGAGGGCCAGGCGGCATGATGGGCAGGGACGCCTTCGCGCCGCCTACGGGCGGACGGCAGCAAACACGCAGCTGCGACGGCCCGCGCTCAAGTGGGGTTGTTCTCAACGGCCTCATCAAGAGATCGCGATGATGGTCCTCGCGGTTGGCGTCGCTGTCAAAGTAATCCCGTCCATAGGGTGAGCAACAGCGAGATTGGAGCAGGAGTTATGGCAGAAAGAGATCTAAGTACAGGTAGCTTGACGGGCTTGACTGAAGCGGAAGCAAAAGAATTCCATCGAATTTTCATGGGAAGCTTCATCGGGTTCACCATCATCGCGATCATCGCGCACGTTCTGGTTTGGAACTGGCGTCCCTGGTTGCCTGGTGTCCAGGGTTACTCCGAGCTGATGGAGCACGGAAAGATGGCCGGTCAGTTGGCTCTGAGCTACTTCAGCTAAAGGAGAACTATCATGTGGAGGATCTGGCTTCTATTTGATCCAAGACGCGTACTCGTCGGATTGTTCGTCTTCCTGTTTGTCCTGGCGTTGCTGATTCACTTCATCCTGCTCAGCACGTCGCGGTTCAACTGGATCGAAGGCCCGAACGTCAAGCACGCCGCTCCTGCGGCGTCGCAAACCCTGACGGTCGATCCGACCAAGGCGCCGATCAAGCCCGCCTAGGCGCGATCGTCTCCTGATCTACCCAAGAAGGGAGCGGGCGTGTGTCGGCCCTGGCCGACCCGCCCGCCACCCGGACTTCCGAACTCCCAGGTCGGACCTGGCGGACGAACAAACCAGCGCGGAGACCCGCAGCCATGGCGTTGCTGAGCTTTGAACGAAAATACCGCGTGCGCGGAGGCACTCTGCTCGGCGGCGATCTGTTCGATTTCTGGGTCGGCCCCTTCTACGTCGGCTTCTTTGGAGTGACGTCGGTGTTCTTCGCCGCCCTCGGGACGGCGCTGATCGTCTACGGCGCCGCGCTTGGGCCCACCTGGAACATCTGGCGCATCAGCATCGCGCCGCCCGACATCAGCTACGGCATGGCGCTGGCGCCGCTCAAGGAGGGCGGCCTGTGGCAGGCCATCACCTTCTGCGCCCTGGGGGCCTTCGGGTCGTGGGCGCTGCGCGAAGTGGAGATCGCCCGCAAGCTGGGGATCGGCATGCATGTGCCGTTCGCCTTCAGCTTCGCGATCCTGGCCTATTTCGTGCTTGAGGTGGTGCGGCCGGCGCTGCTCGGGGCCTGGGGATACGCCTTTCCCTACGGCATCTTCAGCCACCTGGAGTGGGTGTCCAACACCGGGTATAGATATTTGAATTTCCACTATAATCCAGCGCACATGATCGCCGTGTCGTTCTTCTTTGCGACGACCTTCGCGCTCTCCCTGCACGGCTCGCTGATCCTGTCGGCGACCAATCCCGGCAAGGGCGAGGCGGTCAAGACGCCGGAGCATGAAGACACCTTCTTCCGCGACGTGATGGGCTACTCGATCGGCACCCTGGGCATTCACCGGCTTGGCCTTTTCCTGGCGTTGTCGGCGGTGTTCTGGAGCGCGGTCTGCATCGTCATCAGCGGCCCGGTGTGGTCGCTCGGCTGGCCGGAATGGTGGAACTGGTGGCGTAACCTCCCGATTTGGGGCTAGCGAGGAGACGGACTGTGGCGGGTTATCAAAACATATTCACCCAGGTCCAGGTCCGCGGGCCGGCCGAGATGGGGGTCGCCCTCCCGGCGGGCCAGTTCAGCCGCGACGGGACCCCCTGGCAATCGTGGCTGCTGGGCATCATCGGCAACGCGCAGATCGGGCCGATCTATCTTGGTGTCACGGGTGTCGCGTCGCTGCTCTGCGGCTTCCTGGCCTTCGAGATCATCGGACTCAACATGTGGGCTTCGGTGGGCTGGAATCCCGCCGAGTTCGTGCGGCAGCTGCCCTGGCTCTCCCTGCAGCCGCCGCCGCCGGAATACGGGCTGCAGATCTTCCCGCCCCTGGCGCAGGGCGGATGGTGGCTGATGGCGGGATTCTTCCTGACCGCATCGCTCATCCTGTGGTGGGTCCGGACCTATACCCGGGCGCGGGCCCTGGGCCTCGGCACCCACGTGGCCTGGGCCTTCGCCTCGGCGATCTGGCTTTACCTGGTGCTGGGCTTCATCCGGCCGATCTTCATGGGCAGCTGGAGCGAAGCCGTACCGTTTGGAATCTTCCCGCACCTGGATTGGGTGGGGTCGTTCTCGATCCGCTACGGCAACCTGTTCTACGACCCGTTCCACTGCCTCTCGATCGTCTTCCTCTACGGCTCCACCCTGCTGTTCGCCATGCACGGCGCCACGATCCTGGCGGTCAGCCGGTATGGCGGCGAGCGGGAGATCGAGCAGGTCACCGATCGCGGCACGGCCTCGGAGCGGGCGGCCCTGTTCTGGCGCTGGACCATGGGGTTCAACGCCACGATGGAGTCGGTGCACCGCTGGGCCTGGTGGTTCGCCGTGCTGACGCCGCTGACCGGCGGGATCGGCATCCTGATCACCGGCACCGTGGTCGACGACTGGCACGGGTGGGCCGTCGCGCACCACTATGCCTTCACGCAATAGCGCGACCCCTGGCTCAGCCCCGCGAAGGCGGCGGGGTTGGGTTCCGCGCGTTGACCGCCTCCATCTCGGCCACCACCCCGCGACCCTCGGCGAGGATGAAGGCCTTCAGGCGCGCATGCAGCGGCAGGAGCGGCATCGACCGGCGGTGCGCGACGAACCAAGTGCGCATCCAGGGCGAGCCATGAACATCCAGCGCCTTCAGCAGCCCCAGGCCCAGTTCGAGACACGCGGTGTGCCGCGACAGGCCCGCCAGGCCGATCCATGGCGATCGATAAGGCGCCCGCGAAGGTCCAGGGAGGAAGCGCGCTGCCATGACAAAGACCGGTGAAATCGCGCCCCTCGCGGCCAAGGAACGCTACAAGCCCGGCGTGCTCAAATATAAGCAGATGGGCTATTGGGCGCCCGACTATGAGCCGTCCGAGACCGACATACTGGCGGTCTTCCGGATCACCCCGCAGGACGATGTCGATCCGGAGGAGGCCGCCGCCGCGGTGGCCGGCGAGTCCTCGACCGCGACCTGGACGGTGGTCTGGACCGACCGGCTGACGGACCACTCGCACTATCAGGCCAAGGCCTATCGCCTGGAGCCGGCGCCCGGTTCGCCGGGCCAGTACTTCGCCTACATCGCCTACGACATCGACCTGTTCGAGGAAGGCTCGATCGCCAACCTTACCGCGTCGATCATCGGCAATGTCTTCGGTTTCAAGCCGCTCAAGGCGCTGCGCCTCGAGGACATGCGCATTCCGACCGCCTACCTGAAGACCTTCCAAGGCCCCCCGACCGGCATCGTCGGCGAGCGCGAACGGCTGAACTGCTACGGCCGCCCGCTGCTGGGGGCGACGATGAAGCCGAAGCTCGGCCTATCGGGGCGCAACTACGGACGGGTCGTCTACGAAGCGCTGAGCGGCGGGCTGGACTTCACCAAGGACGACGAGAACATCAACTCACAGCCGTTCATGCATTGGCGCGACCGGTTCCTCTACTGCATGGAGGGCGTCAACAAGGCGAACGCGGTCAGCGGCGAGATCAAGGGCCACTATCTCAACGTCACCGCCGCCACCATGGAGGACATGTACGAGCGCGCCGAGTTCGCGCGTGACCTCGGCAGCGTCATCGTGATGATCGACCTGGTGATCGGCTACACCGCGATCCAGTCGATGGCCAAGTGGGCCCGCCGCAACGATATGATCCTGCACCTGCACCGCGCGGGCCACTCGACCTATACCCGGCAGAAGGCGCACGGCGTCTCCTTCCGCGTCATCGCCAAATGGATGCGGATGGCGGGGGTGGACCACATCCACGCCGGTACGGTGGTCGGCAAGCTCGAGGGCGACCCCAACGTCGTGCGCGGCATCTACGACACCTGCCGCGAAACCCATGTCCCGAAGAACCTGGAGCACGGGATCTTCTTCGACCAGCCCTGGGCCAGCCTGAAGAAGATGATGCCGGTGGCCTCCGGCGGCATCCACGCCGGCCAGATGCACCAGCTGCTGACCTATCTGGGTGAGGACGTCGTGCTGCAGTTCGGCGGCGGCACGATCGGCCATCCCATGGGGATCTCCGCGGGCGCCACGGCCAACCGGGTCGCCCTGGAGGCCATGGTCAAGGCGCGCACCGAAGGCCGCGACATCTGGAACGAGGGACCCGACATCCTTGTCCAGGCCGCGCGGAGTTGCGCGCCGCTGCGGGCCGCGCTGGATACCTGGGCGCATGTCACCTTCGACTTTGCTTCCACGGACTCGGTCGATTTCGTTCCCACGCCGACGGCGAGCTGAGGAGGTTCCCGATGCGTCTCACCCAGGGCCAATTCTCCTTCCTGCCCGATCTCACCGATCCGGAAATCGCTGCGCAGTGCGCCTACGCCCTGGACCAGGGCTGGTCGATGGCGGTCGAGTTCACCGACGATCCGCATCCACGCAATGTCTACTGGGAGATGTGGGGCGCGCCGATGTTCGACCTCAAGGACCCGGCGGGGGTGGTGATCGAGGTCAACGCTTGCCGCGAAGCCCAGCCGCGCTGCTACGTGCGGCTCCTCGCCTTCGACGCCAGCAAGGGCTTCGAGACGCTGCGGATGAGCTTCATCGTGCACCGGCCGCCGGACGAGCCGGGGTTCGAGCTGATCCGCGCGGACGGCCCCGGCCGCAACATCGGATACACCTTGCGCCCCTACGCCGCCGACGCCCCCCCGGGGCGGCGCTACGGTCCCGGGCGCACGCCATGACCCCAGCCCGGTGTCTGATCGCCCCCAGCCTCCTGGCCGCCGATCTGGCGCGCCTGCGCCACAAATTGGCGGACGTGCCGGACCGACGGAGGGCCGCATGACCACCCCGTCCAACGTCATCGACGCCACCGTCCCGGATCGCATCGACCTCGCCGCCCTGGCCAACCAGGTGGAGCTTGGCGAGATGTTCGAGGAACTGGACGCGGAGCTGGTGGGCCTGGCGCCGGTGAAGCGGCGCATCCAGGAGATCTCCGCCCTGCTGGTTGTCGACCGGGCGCGCGCCCAGGTCGGCCTGACCTCGACGCCGCCGTCGCTGCACATGTGCTTCACCGGCAATTCCGGCGTCGGCAAGACGACGGTGGCGCGCCGCATGGCCCGCATCCTCCACCGTCTCGGCTATATCCGACGCGACCATGTGGTCAGCGTGACCCGGGACGATCTGGTCGGCCAGTTCATCGGCCACACCGCGCCCAAGACCAAGGAGGCGCTGAAGCGCGCCATGGGCGGCGTGCTGTTCATCGACGAGGCCTACTACCTCTATCGGCCCGAGAACGAGCGCGACTACGGCCAAGAGTCGATCGAGATCCTGCTCCAGGTGATGGAGGACAATCGCGACGACCTGGTGGTGATCCTCGCGGGCTACAGCGAGCAGATGAAGGCGTTCTTCAGCAGCAATCCGGGCATGGCGTCGCGGGTCGCCCACAATATCGACTTCCCCGACTATTCGACCGAAGAGCTGTTCAGGATCGCCAAGCTGATCGCCGAGCAGATGAACTATCGCTTCGACGCCGAGGGTGCGGTGGCGATGCTGGACTACATCAAGCGTCGCCAGGCGCGGCCCAACTTCGCCAATGCGCGTTCGATCCGCAACGCCCTGGACCGCGCGCGCCTGCGCCAGGCCCGCCGGCTGTGCGACGGCTGGTCCGCCGTGGTCGACCGCGAAGCGCTGGAGACCATCCGGGCCGAGGACATTCGCGCCAGCCGGGTGTTTACGGATGGCGACGATGGCCGCTGAGCCGCTTGCCGATACGCCGATGTCGTTCGAGGCCTTCGTCGCCGATCCCAGCCATTGGGACGCGCCGCCGGAGGCGAGCCTCGCGGCCCTGGTCGGCGCGATCTCGCGCGCCTGCCGGGCGGTCGGCAAGGCCGCCAGGCTGGGCAGGCTGATGCCGTTTACCGCCGCTCTGGAGGTCAACGTCCAGGGGGAGTCGCAGAAGCCGCTCGACGTCGTGGCCAACGACATTTTCCTCGCCGAGTGCGGCCCCTTTATCGCTGGGCTGGTTTCGGAGGAGATGGAGGAGCCGGTCTACGCCGACGAGCGGCTCGGCAGCGCGCCCTATCTGCTGGTCATCGATCCGCTCGACGGGTCGTCGAATACCGAAACGGCGATGACGGTCGGCGCGTTCTTCTCGGTCCTGCGCGCGCCCGCGGCCAAGGTCGCGCCCGAAGACTTCCTGCAGAATGGCGACGCTCAGATCGTCGCCGGCTACGCCCTGTACGGCTCGACCACCCTGCTGGTCATCACCCTGGGGCGTGGCGTCCATGGGTTCACGCTGGATCCCGGCGATGGGGTCTTCCGGCTGACGCACCCCGACATGACCCTGCCGCAGAACACGCGGGAGTTTGCCATCAACGCCTCAAACCAGCGGTTCTGGGAACCGCCGGTGCAGCTGTTCGTCCAGCAGTGCCAGGACGGCGCGGAGGGTCTGCGCGGCGAAGACTACAACATGCGCTGGAACGGCGCCCTGGTCGCCGAACTGCATCGAATCCTCGTGCGCGGCGGCATCTTTCTCTACCCCTGGGACAATCGCAAACCGGCCCGCAAGGGGCGCCTGAGGCTGCTGTACGAAGCCAATCCGGCCGCCAAGCTGATCGAGGCCGCCGGCGGCGCCGCCTCCACCGGCCGCGAGCGGATTCTCGGGATCACGCCGCGCGCAGTGCATGAGCGCACGCCCCTGATCTTCGGCTCGAAGGACGAGGTCACGCGGCTGGAGACCCACCATGCGGGCTACGATCGCGGCGAGGCGATGGTGTTTCGAACGCCGTTGCTGCACCGCCGTTCGCTGTTCCGCCGGGTCTGAGGAGCCCGCGCCTTGTCCAAGAAGCATCCCATCATCGCCGCGACGGGGTCCTCCGGCGCCGGCACGACCACCGTGCGCACGACCTTTCAGCAGATCTTTCGGCGCGAGGGCGTCGACGCCGCCATCATCGAGGGCGACGCCTTCCACCGCTACGATCGCGCGGCCATGGGCGAACAGATCACCCTGGCCCAGGCGAGGGGGAACAACCACCTCAGCCACTTCGGGCCCGACAACAACCTGTTCGCCGAGCTGGAGGCGCTGTTTCGCGACTATGGCGAGAACGGCGGCGGCAAGGCGCGAAAGTACCTTCACGACCCGACCGAGGCGGCGCCCTATGGCCAGCCGCCGGGCACCTTCACGCCCTGGGAGGACCTCGCGCCAGGCTCGGATCTGCTGTTCTACGAGGGGCTGCACGGGGCGGTGGCCCATGAGGACGTGGACGTCGCCCAGCATGCGGACCTGCTGGTCGGCGTCGTGCCGATCATCAATCTGGAGTGGATCCAGAAACTGCATCGCGACCGCTCGCAGCGCGGCTATTCGAAAGAGGCGGTGGTCGACACCATCCTGCGGCGGATGCCGGACTACCTGACCTACATCTGTCCGCAGTTTTCCCGGACGCACGTGAACTTCCAGCGCGTTCCGGTGGTCGACACGTCCAACCCCTTCATCGCCCGTGACATTCCGTCGGCGGCGGAGAGCATCCTGGTTATCCGCTTCCGCGATCCGGCCGGCATCGATTTCCCCTACCTGCTGTCCATGCTGCACGACAGCTACATGTCGCGGCCGAACACCATCGTCTGTCCAGGCGGGTCGATGCCGCTGGCGATGCAGCTGATCTTCACGCCGATGGTCTGGCAGCTGCTGGACAAGAAGCGCCGGGCCTCATGAGCGACGCGGCGGTGATCGCCACGCCTGAGGCCGTCACCGTCGAGGCCGGAGCCTCAGGCTCGTGGTGGAAATATGTGGGCCTGAACGGCGGGATCGTCGGCCTCGACAGCTTCGGCGCCTCCGCGCCCAACTTGCGCCGAGCCCTGGCGAATTGAGGGTTCCGCGTCGGTTCAGGCCGTCTTGGCCAGGCTGGTTTCGACGATCCGGACGATGTCGGCCGCGTTCAGGCCGGCGTCCGAATATTGCTTCTGCGGGTCGTCGTGGTCCTGGAACGCGTCCGGCAGCATCAGGGTGCGCACGGACAGGCCGGCGCGCATCAGATCGTTGTTCGCCAGGTAGTCGAGCACCTGGCTGCCGAACCCGCCGATCGACCCCTCCTCCAGGGTGATCAGCATGTGGTGGCTTTGGGCCAGCCGGCGGACCAGGTCGCGATCGAACGGCTTGACGAACCGCGCGTCGGCGACCGTGCAGGAGATGCCGCGCATCTGCAGCCGCTCGGCCGCGGCGAGCGCGGGCTGTAGCCGCGTGCCGACGCTGAGCAGGGCGACGTCCTTGCCCTCGCGCAGGACCCGGCCCTTGCCGATCGGCAACACCTGGCCGCGTTCGGGCAGGGCGACGCCGACCCCCTCGCCGCGGGGGTAGCGGAAGGCGATCGGCCCCTTGTCGTAGGCGGCCGCGGTCGCGACCATGTGCATCAGCTCCGCCTCGTCCGCTGCGGCCATGATCACGAACCCCGGCAGGCAGCCCAGGTAGGCCATGTCGAACGCGCCGGCATGGGTCGCGCCGTCCGCGCCCACCAGCCCGGCCCGGTCGATGGCGAACCTGACCGGGAGCTTCTGCAGCGCGACGTCGTGGATCACCTGATCGTAGGCGCGTTGGAGGAAGGTCGAATAGATCGCGCAGAAGGGTTTGTAGCCTTCGGTCGCCAGGCCGGCGGCGAAGGTCACGGCGTGCTGCTCGGCGATGCCCACGTCGAACATCCGGTCGGGGAACCGCTTTTCGAACAGATCGAGCCCGGTCCCGGCCGGCATGGCGCCGGTGATCGCCACGACCCGGTCGTCCGCCTCGGCTTCGCGCACCAGCGCCTCGGCGAAGACCTTGGTGTAGCTGGGCGCCGCAGCCTGCGCCTTCGACTGCGCGCCGGTCACCACGTCGAACCGGCTGACGGCGTGCAGCTTGTCCGCGGACCGCGCCGCCGGCGCATAGCCGTGACCTTTCTCGGTCACCACGTGCAGCAGCACCGGCCCGCCGATGCCGTTGTCGCGGATGTTCTCCAGCACCGGCAGCAGGTGGTCGAAGTCGTGGCCGTCGATCGGGCCCAGGTACAGGAACCCCAGCTCCTCGAACAGCGTGCCGCCCATCAGCATCCCGCGGGTGTATTCCTCGGCGCGGGCGGCCGCCCTGCGCAGCGGCCGGGGCAGGCGCTCGGCCAGGCCACGCCCGAACCCACGCAGGAACTGGTAGCTTTTCGACGAGACGAGCTTGGCCAGGCGCCGGCTCAGCGCGCCCACCGGCGGGGCGATCGACATGTCGTTGTCGTTGAGGATCACCAGCAGCTGGCCCTTGCGGGCGCCGGCGTTGTTCATCGCCTCATAGGCCATACCGGCGCTCATCGCCCCGTCGCCGATGACGCAGATCACCCGGTTGTCGCCGCCCGACAGGTCGCGCGCCACGGCCATCCCGAGGCCGGCCGAGATCGACGTCGAGGAATGGGCCGCGCCGAACGGGTCGTACTCGCTTTCGCTGCGCTTGGTGAAGCCTGACAGGCCGCCGCCCTGGCGCAGCGTCCGGATGCGGTCGCGCCGCCCGGTCAGCACCTTGTGCGGATAGGCCTGGTGGCCGACGTCCCAGATCAGGCGGTCGCGCGGGGTGTCGAACACATAGTGCAGGGCGACCGTGAGCTCCACCACCCCCAGGCCCGCGCCGAGGTGCCCGCCGGTGACCGAGACCGCGTTGATCGTCTCCTGCCGCAGTTCGTCGGCCAATTGCCGCAACTGGTCCTTGGAAAGGCCGCGCAGGTCCGACGGGACAGTGACCTGGTCCAGGACCGGACTGTAAACACTCATGGACACCTCCAGCACCATGACGGCCGGCGATTCCCATCCAATCCGTCAAATGGACGCCGGTCCAGCCCCAAATCGTCACTCGACCACGAGATACTTGGCGTCCTGGGGCACTATCTGTCAATCTAACTAGACAGGGCATCTGGTCCTGGCGCGCCCTCCGGGGCCGCGCGCAATGGGAGGTGGCGATGCGAGTGGTCCTGGCCCAGCCGCGTGGTTTCTGCGCCGGGGTGGTGCGCGCCATCGAGATCGTCGAACGCTCGATCGAGAAATTTGGCGCGCCAGTCTATGTCCGCCACGAGATCGTCCACAACCAGCATGTGGTGAGCAGCCTGGAGGCCAAGGGCGCGCGGTTCGTCGACGAGCTCGACGAGATTCCCGCCGGGGCGGTGACGATCTTCAGCGCCCATGGCGTCGCCCGTTCGGTGGCCGACGACGCGCGAGCCCGGGGTCTGCCGGTGCTGGACGCCACCTGCCCCCTGGTGTCCAAGGTGCATGCCCAGAGCCGCCGCTATGTGGCCCAGGGCCGGGCCTTGATCCTGATCGGCCACGCCGGCCACCCCGAGGTCGAGGGCACCCTCGGCCAGGTGGATACGCCGGTCCATCTGGTCTCGACGGTGGACGACGTATCGACCCTGGACCTGCCCGCCGACCTGCCGGCCGCCTACGTCACCCAGACCACGTTGAGCGTCGACGAGACCCGCGGCGTGATCTCCGCCCTCAAGGCCCGGTTCAGCGACATCGTGGGGCCGAACACCTCCGACATCTGCTACGCGACCCAGCATCGGCAATCGGCGGTGCGGGCGCTCTGCCGCAGTGTCGACGTCCTGCTGGTGGTCGGCGCCGGCAACAGCTCCAATTCCAACCGGCTGCGCGAGATCGGCGTCGAGGCCGGCGTGCCCAGCTATCTCGTCGCCGACGGGGCCGCCGTGCGGGCCGACTGGGTCCGGGGCGCCCAGGTCGTCGGCCTGACCGCCGGGGCGTCGGCGCCGGAGGCGCTGGTGCAGGAGGTGATCGCGGTCCTGCGCGAGATCGAGCCCGTCGACCTCGCCCAGATGGACGGCGTCGAAGAGAGCATCGTCTTCCGCCTTCCACCGGAACTCCGGCGCGCCGGCGAGGCTGGCGGCGACGAAGCCTAGCCCGAGCCCGCGGGTCGACCGCGGGGCCGCGTCTGGCTGCCTGGCCCGTCGGTTTCGTTTGTGCAGGCCGTGGCGTGCCGCTGGCGTGTCACACTGTCGCGCGGAGCCTACACGCTACAGGCTTGAACGCGGGGCCAACAGAGCGCCCTTAGCGCCAGCATCCTGGGTTCGAGCCCCAGGTCCCCAGCTACGGTCCTTCGCCAGCGCGATGGGATCGGGCCGTTGCGGCAGCGTCGACGCGCCGGATGCAGCTCACAACTCCAAATTGCTGCGACAGCCCGTCACACGGGATTCTCCCTAGGTAATCGACCGGGATATCCACGCCCCGAATCACTGTGGTTCTTAGTCGTTAACCATAGTGAACAACGGCTGAAGGCGGACCCCGGTCCACTCGGTCCCGGGGGCAAAAGTGGGTGGCAAGGTTCTGATCATCGACGACGATCCGGCGCTGTTGCGCCTGATGTCGATGGCGTTTCAGGCGGCGGGTTTCTCGACGGTGGCCGCCGACAACGGGCGCAAGGGCATCCGGATGGCCAGCGCCCACCGCCCCGACCTGGTGATCACCGACATCGTCATGCCGGACATCGAGGGCATCGGCGCGATCCGGGCGATCAAGGGCGCCAAGCGGCCGCCCAAGGTGATCGCCATCTCCGGCGCCGGCCGCAGCCGCGGCGCCGACTACCTCAGCTGGGCCAAGCATCTGGGCGCGGACGAGGTCCTCGCCAAGCCGTTCCGGATGTCCGAGCTGCTGAAGATTTCCCAGTCCGTCATCGCCGCCAAATCCATCAACGCCAACGAGCAAGAGGGTTAGCCATGCACATCCTTATCGTGGAAGACAACGACTCCACCGCCAAGAGCCTGGAACTGGTGCTGGTCAACGAGGGTCACAACGTCTCCCTCACCGCCTCCGGCGAGGAGGCCGTCGATCTGGCCGGACTCTACGACTACGACACCATCCTGCTGGACCTCGACCTGGAGGACATCGGCGGCCTGGAGACGCTCCGCGCGCTGCGGATCAAGAAGCTGGCCACGCCGGTGATCATCCTGACCGGCTCCGCGGAGGCGGACGTGAAGGTCCAGGCCCTGCTGGCCGGCGCCGACGACTATGTCACCAAGCCCTTCCATCGCGGCGAGCTGGTGGCCCGGATCGGAGCGGTCGTGCGGCGCTCGCGAGGCCACGCGGAATCGATCATCTACACCGGCAAGATCGCGCTCAACCTGTCGACGCGCCAGGTCGAGGTCGACGGCACGCCGATCCACCTGACACCCAGCGAGTACAAGATGCTGGAGCTGCTCTCGCTGCGGAAGAACACCGTGCTCACCAAGGAGGCGTGCCTCAATCACCTCTACAACGGCCTTTCCGAGCCCGAGATCAAGATCATCGACGTCTTCATCTGCAAGCTGCGCAAGAAGATCGCGGCGGCCTCCGGCGGCGACGCCCAGATCGAGACGGTGTGGGGCGGCGGCTACATGCTGCGCGACGCCCGCACGGTCCGCCTCGCGGCCTAAGCTGCGGGTTTCGTTCAAGTCCTGGCGGCCGCGTGCGCGTGGCCGCTTTCACCCCCGGGGTGCGGCAAGCCACCGCGGGAGAACTACCTAGGTAATCATCTGGGGATGATTCCCACCCAGGCGTGTGTTTCTGATGGGCTCGGCCACAATTTGGTCACAGGCGCGCAAGGGGGCGCACCAGGATGGCATTCGACGGTTTCCTGCATCCGGACCCGAAGCGGCCTGACACCTCCGACGCCGAGGCGCGCCTGGCGGCGCTGCATCGGCAAGCCGGCGCCCTGGTGCACGACTTCAACAATCTGCTGACCGTGATCCTCAACGCCAACGAGGCGCTGGCGGCGCAGTTGCCGCAAGGCTCCACGGGGCGCGAGCTGGCCGAAGCCGCCCAGGCCGCCGCCGAGCGGGGCGCGGAACTGGTCGGGCGTCTGCTGGACCTCTCGCAGGACCCGGCGCAGGGCCCGGTCGATTGCGCCGAGGCGGTGGCCGCCACGGCGCGCCGCGCCCGCCTGGCCGCGCCGCGTTCGGTGACCGTCGAGGTCCGCCTGACCGACGCGCCGCTGATGGGCGCCGTGGACGGCGCGGGACTGGAGTCGGCGCTGCTGAACCTTTGCGTCAACGCCAGCCACGCGATGCCGGCCGGCGGCGTGATGACCCTCACCGCCCAGGCGCGCACCCTGGACGCCGCATGCGCCCAAGGCCTGGCCCTGGCAGCCGGGCGCTACATCGTGGTGACGGTGTCCGACACCGGCGTCGGCATGTCGCAGGAGGTCCTGGCGCGGGCGACCGAGCCGTTCTTCAGCACCCGCTGCGGTCGCGGCGGCACGGGGCTTGGCCTCTGCGGCGCGCGGGACTTCGTCGAGGCGGCCGGCGGGCGGCTGGTGCTGGCGTCCCGCGAAGGCCACGGGACGACCGCCAGCCTCTATCTGCCGCACGCCTGAGGGTTCAGGCCGCGCCGGCGGTGATGGTGGTGCGGATCAGTTCCGACAGGCTGTCGGCGCGCATCTTCGACATCACATTGGCGCGGTAGATCTCCACCGTGCGCGGGCTGATCGCCAGCCTGGCCGCGATCACCTTGTTGCTGGCTCCTTCCATGATCAGGTCCAGCACCTGGCGTTCGCGCGCGGTCAGGCTGTCCATGCGCCGCTGGATGCGGTTGCGGGCGGCCTCGGCGTCGACGGCGGCGTCGTTGTCTTCGAGGCAGGCGCGCACGGCGCGCAGGATCTGCTCGCTCTCGTAGGGCTTCTCGAGGAAGTCGTTGGCGCCCGCCTTCATGGCGTCCACGGCCCGGCTGACGTCGGCATGACCGGTGATGACAATCACGGGTAGTATGCAGCCGACCCCCTTCAGCGCCTTGATCAGCTCGACCCCATCCATGCTGGGCATGCGCAGGTCGGTGATCACGCAGCCGCGCGCCTCCGGATCGAAAGTCGCCAAGAAGTCGTGGGCGGAGATGAACCCCTTGGGCGTCAGGCCATCGGACTTGAGCAACATGACGAGCGAATCCAGCGCCGCCGCATCGTCATCGACGACGAACACCGTTCGATCTGTTGTTGGCGTCACCATCATTACCAGCCCGCGCCAATACAAAACAAAATGCGGCGCCACCGAGCCGACTGGGTTCAACCCAAATCCGCCCCTTATGGTTTTCGACTATAGCACTGGAAATTGAGAGGCCTAGCCCCATGCCCTCGGGCTTTGTGCTCGCCAAAGGTTGAAAGAGCCGTTCGGCGACGCTTGGGTCGATACCGGGACCACTATCCTCGACAGTCGTCAGCAAACCACCACTAGCATCTGGCCGGGTTGAGATGCTGAGCTGGCGGTTCGGGTACTTCGTTACAGCTTCGATGGCATTACGAGCCAGGTTAACCACAAGCTGTTGAATTTGGATGCGATCCGCCATCACCGTGTCTTCGCCCTTGTAGAGGTCGTAGACGATGCGCACAGCCGCGTCGCGGGCCATCAGCGAGACGATGAAGTCCACCTCGCCGATAATCCCGGCCAGACTCTCGGGTTTCTGCAGCGTCCCGCCCCGCGTCGCTAGGTCGCGCATGGTGCGGATAATCTCGCCCGCCCGCACAGCCTGGTCCCCGGCCCGCGCCACGGCGTCGATCAGGTCGTCGTCCTCCAGCTCCATACGCGCGATCAGATTGCGGGCGGCGCGCAGGTAGTTGGTCACCGCTGACAACGGCTGGTTGAGTTCGTGCGCCAGGACCGACGCCATCTCGCCCATGGAGTTCAGGCTCCACACCTGGGTGAGCTGGGCGCGCAGTTCCTCCGAGCGCCGCTCGGCCTCCTGCATGGAGGTGAGGTCGCGGACCACCATGGTCAGGAACCGGCCCTTGGCGGTTTTCGCCTCGCCGACCCGCAGTTCCATGGGAAACTGGGCGCCGCCCTTGCTGACGCCGGTTACCTGCCGGTGGCTGCCGCTGACGTCCTCGTGCGCCGGCTCGCCGGCCAGCGGCACGCCCTCGCCGGGCGGCATCAGGCGGCTGAAGTTCTGGCCGACCATCTCCCGGGCGGTCCAGCCGAACAGGCGCTCCGCCGCCTGGCTGAAGCTCTGGATTTCGCCGGCGTGGTCGATCACCACCAGGGCGTCGGCCACGATCGCCAGGCTGGCCTGCAGCAGGGCCTCGCGGTCGGCCTGGTCGACGGCCTGGCGGATCGCGGCGTCGCGCTGGGCGAGCAGCCGGCGGACGCCCTCGGCGAGGCCCAGTCCCAGGGTCAGGAAGATCGCGACCCGGACGCCGCGCTCGATCGGCGCGAAGCCGGCCAGGCCGTCGAGGCCAAAGCCGCCGGCCGCCATCAGCAGGGTCCCGGTCAGCGTCGCCCACGGTCCGCCGAACAGCGCGCAGACCAGCACCGCCGGCGCGCACAGCAAGTAAACCGAGTGGTCGAAAACCGGACGCAGCCCGTACTGAGCGGCCAGGATGGCCGCTGAAACGCCGATCGCCAGGAACTGGCCTCTAAGGATGCCGAAGCCTGTGTTCATCTTCACCACGCCGGTTGTGTGATTTCCCGTCCACAACCCTGCCATGCATTCTACATTCCGCGCCGGCCCCGTCCGACGTCTCCTATAGTGCTGAATTCCTAGGTCCAAGCAATTACGTACAACTACATAAGGGCGAGGTCTGATCAACCGATAGGTGCTGTCGGGCGAATTCCACCGGAGACTATCGCCCTACAGGCGAACACTTGATTCAGGCGCCCAACAGAAACAATCCCGGAGTGTCCGGCGCGCGCGCGTCGCCGCCGTTCAGCGACCTCTGCATCCAGACGATATCGACCCATCGACCGTGCTTGAACCCGAAACTGCGCCCGACGCCGGCGTCTTCGAAGCCCAGCGACCGGTGCAGGCCGATGGAGGCGGCATTGCCGCTGTCGCCGATCACCGCCACCAGCTGGCGCAGACCGAACGCCTCGCAGTCGCCGACCACATGGGCCAGCACGGCGCGCCCGACGCCCTGGCCGGTGGCGTCCGGCGCCACATAGACACTGTCCTCGGCGGTGAACCGATAGCCCGGCCGCGGCCGGAACGGGCTGGCGTAGGCATAGCCCAGCACCCGCCCGGCGGCCTCGGCGACCACATAGGGCAGGCCGTGGCCCAGCACGTCGCGGCGGCGCGCGTCCATCCACGCGGCGTCCGGGGGAACCTCCTCGAAGGTGCCGAAGCCGTGCAGCACATGGTGGCCATAGATCGCCGCCAGCGCCTCGGCGTCCCCGGTCTCCGCCGTCCGGATGATCATGCGGCCTTCCAGCTCCCCTCGAGCGCCCAGACCGCGAAAGCGTAGTCCAGGGCGATCTCCTTCAGGAAGTCGAACCGGCCCGACGCGCCGCCGTGCCCGGCCTCCATGTTGATCTTGAGCAGGATGGGGGCGTCGCCCGTCGTGTAATCGCGCAGCTTGGCCACCCACTTGGCCGGCTCCCAGTAGGTGACGCGCGGATCCGACAGCCCGCCGGTGGCCAGCACCGGCGGATAGGCCTGGGCCGAGACCCGGTCGTAGGGGCTGTAGCTCTCGATCAGGTCGTAGGCGGCGGGGTCCTCGATCGGATTGCCCCACTCCGGCCACTCCGGCGGGGTCAGCGGCAGGGTGGTGTCGCTCATGGTGTTCAGCACATCCACGAACGGCACGGCGGCGACGATCGCGCCCCACAGGTCGGGCCGCAGGTTCGCCACCGCCCCCATCAGCATCCCGCCGGCCGAACCGCCGTAGGCCGCGATCCGGCCCTTGGTCGCATAGCCCTCGGCCGCCAGGTGCTCGGCGCAGGCGATGAAGTCGGTGAAGCTGTTCGGCTTCCTGTCCTTGCGCCCGTCCAGGAACCAGCCCCAGCCCTTGTCCGACCCGCCGCGGACGTGGGCCACGGCCCAGATCCAGCCGCGGTCCACCAGGCTGAGATTGCGGATCGAGAAGCTGGGCTCCATCGCGTGCCCATAGCTGCCGTAGCCATAGAGCAGCGCGGGCGCCGAGCCATCCTGCGGGGTGTCCTTCAGCATCAGCAGGGAGATGGGGACCTCTGCGCCATCCGCCGCCTTGGCGTAGAGCCGGCGGGCGACATAGCGCGACGGATCGTGGCCGGAGGGGATCTCCTGGGTCTTGCGCAGGGTGCGTTCGCGGGTGGCCAGGTCGTAGTCGAAGGTCTGCCGCGGCGTGGTCGGCGACTGGTAGACGAAGCGGGCGGTGGTGGTGGCGTATTCGTAGCCGCCCTCCAGGTTTAGCGCATAGGCGTCCTCGGCGAAGTCGACGATGTGCTCGCTCCCGTCGCGCGCCGTCACCACCAGCCGATCCAGGGCGTTGACCCGCTCGGCGCGGACCAGGTAGCCGGCGTAGGCCGCGAAGCCGGTGACGTAGCGGCCGGGCGTGTGGGCGATCCAGTCGCGCCAGGTCGCCTTGGCCGGGACGGCGGCCTCAGACACTGAGAGCTTGAAGTCCACCGCCCCGTCGTCGTTGGTGCGGATCACCCAGCGGTCGCTCCAGTGGTCGGCGCTGTACTTGACCCCCACCCGCCGGGGCTCGGCCACCACCGGCGCGGCGGTAGGGTCGGTCGCCGGGATCAGCCAGATCTCCGTGGTCTCCTGGTTGCCCACATGGATCAGGATGTGGCTGTCGTCGGCCGCCACGCCAACGCCCAGGAACATGCCGTCGTCGGCCTCCTCATAGACGAGGACGTCTTCGCCGCCGCGCGCCGGGCGTCGGAAGACCTTGGACGGCCGGGCGTTCTCATCGCGCCAGATCCAGAAGACCCAGGCGCTGTCCGGCGAGAACACGAAGTCGCCATAAGCGCTCTCGACGGGCGGGCCGACCTCCTGGCCGCTCGCCAGGTCCTTGACCCGGAGGGTGTAGTACTCGCTGCCCTGTTCGTCGGCGGCCCAGCCGTAGAGCTTGTGGTCGGGGCTGTGGCTGGCCGCGCCCACCTGGAAATAGGCCTTGCCCTTGGCCAGGGCGTCCTCATCCAGCAGCACCTGCTCGCCATCGGCCTGGCCTCTGGGCCGGCGGGCGTGGACCGGGTGCTCGGCGCCCAGCGCATAGCGCGAATAGTAGTCGTAGGGGCCGTCGGGGGCGGGGACCGAACTGTCGTCCTCCTTGATGCGCCCCTTCATCTCCGCGAACATCGCCGCCTGCAGCGCCTCGGTGCCGGCCAGCGCGGTCTTCAGGTAGGCGTTCTCCGCCTCGAGATGGGTGCGGACGTCGGCCCGCAGCGCCTTGGGATCGCGCAGCACCTGCTGCCAGTTGTCGTCCTTCATCCAGGCGTAGTCGTCGGTGCGGACGCGGCCGAGCTGTTCGATGGTGTGCGGGATCTTGGGGGCGACGGGCGCTGTGGGCAGGATCATCCCCGGCTAATGCGACGCCACGCCGCGACGCTCAAGGCCTGTGCAGATTCGCGCGCGTCACTCCGGCGCGGGCTTCGCCGAAGTGTGGCGGCTTGTTGGCGAACCCGGTCCGTGATTCACTTCGTATACATCGAGAGCGCGCACCTTAGACGCGTCGGGCTAATCGAGTTACGGGGACCGCCATGGTCATGGACCTCGCCGTGGAGCTGATCCAGGCGACCGTTCAACTGGAACAACCGCTGGGCGACGGTACGCGTACCGTCGGCACCGGATTCCTGATCTCCGCGCCAGGGCCGGACGGCCAGCCGCGCACCGTGCTGATCACCGCCAACCACGTGTTCCAGAAGATGCCGGGGGCCAACGCCCGCATCGGCTACCGCATCTCCAACCCCGACGGCTCCTGGACCTATTCGCCCCAGCCGCTGAAGATCCGCGACGGCGACGGCCATGAGCTGTGGACCCACCACCCGAACCGCGACGTGGCCGCCATCACCATCAAGGCGCCGCCCGAGTTCGCCAAGGCCGCCCTGCCGGAGGGCTACCTGGCCAACGACGACACCTTCGACAGATACCAGATCAACGCCGGCGACGAGATGATGGCGCTGGGCTTCCCGCGCGGGCTGTCGGCCAATGCCGCCGGCTTCCCGATCCTGCGCTCGGGTCGCGTGGCCTCCTACCCGCTGGGGCCGGCGAAGATCTACCCGACCTTCCTGCTCGACTTCTCGGTCTTCCCCGGCAACTCCGGGGGTCCGGTGTTCGTCAGCCGCAAGCTGGCCGCCGGGCCGGTGACCAAGGCCTCCGACCCGCCCGCCGCCGATCCCGACATCGGCTTCATCGCCGGCCTGCTGACCCAGCAGGTCGAGCTCAACAACGAGCGGCTCGAGATCGGCATCGTCACCCAGGCCAAGTACATCCGCGAGACCATCGGCCTGATGGGCAACCCGCTGGCCCCCTCCACGGTGGCCGACGCCGCCCCCGTCGCCGGCGCCAAGACCGCGACGGCCGAGGAGGCGGCGCGGGACTGACGGTTCTACCCGCCGTAGACCACCGAGATCGTCTCGGCGATGCAGGCCGGCTTGTCTTCGCCCTCGATCTCGATGGTGCAGCGGTTCTTCAGCTGCATGCCGCCGGCCTTGGGCTCGGCGCCGATCAGCGTTTGGCGCATGCGCACCCGCTTGCCGACCCGCACCATGTTGATGAAGCGGACCTTGTCGGAGCCGTAGTTGATGCCGCGGGTCACGCCCTTCACCGGCAGCATGCCGGCGCCCAGGAACGGGATCAGCGACAGGGTCAGGTAGCCGTGGGCGATCGGGCCGCCGATCTCGCGGGTGGCGCGCTCGACGTCCACATGGATCCACTGGTGGTCGCCGGTGGCCTCGGCGAAGGTGTTGACGCGGTCCTGGTCGATCAGCACCCAGTCCGACACGCCCACCTCCTGGCCGACCATTCCGGGCAGGTCCTTGATTTCCACCGGGTTCATTCGTCACTCCCTCATCCTTGGTTCTGAGCCCCAAGCGTCTAACATCTGTCCGGGCCCGGGCAAGCGGGACGCAGCGGAAGCCGGGCATGACGCAGGCAGGGCAGGTTCGGACGGCGCGTTCCGACGAGGCCGGGGCGCTGACCGAACTCGCCCTGCGCGCCAAGGCGTCCTGGGGCTATGACGACGCGTTCATGGCCGCGTCGCGCGCCGAACTGACGGTCACGCCGGAGCGGATGGCCGCCTGGGACTTCTGGGTCGCCGAGGTCGAGGGCGCGCTGGCCGGGATGATCGCGCTCAGCCAGGCGGACGGGCGCGCGGCGGTCGAGGATTTCTTCGTGGAGCCGCATCTCCAGGGGCGGGGCGTTGGCGCGGCGCTGATGGCGGTGCTGCTGGCGACCTGCCGCGCGCGCGGCGTGCCCGCCCTGGACGTCGACGCCGATCCCCATGCCGAGGCGATCTATCTGCGCCTCGGCTTCACCACCGTCGGCCAGACCCCGTCGGGGTCCATCCCCGGCCGGATGCTGCCGAGGATGGAGCTACGGCTCGCTCCTGGCGCCGTGCCGGACGCTGAAGATGGTCACTAGGTCCGCCGCTGCGTCGTAGACCTAGCGGATCAGATAGGGCGGCAAGATCGCGAGTTCGCGGGCGCCTGTCGCGGCTCGAGCCCGCGATTGGGGAAGAGCTCCAGGCCGTTTCCGGCGGCGATAAGCGCGTGCGCGACGCCGATTGCCGCGCGAGGACTGTCGGGGGCGATGTAGTCGTGGATGGCTTCGAGGTCGCGCAGGGCCTCGTCTGCCCAGGTGACGTCAGCCACGCGTCTTCCAGGGACGTGGAGCCGGTCCGGGCGGCCCGTGGCCCCAGCGCTCGAGCCAGGCCTTGACCTCGGCGTGGCTGACGACGCGCCCGGCCTTCATGTCGGCGAGGCCGCGCGCCATGGCCGCCTCAGTTCGGGCGGATCTTCCTTCAGGTCGGGCGGCGTCACGACCGTTGGCAGGGGTGCGGGCGGCTTCATCGCGTTGGAGTCTAATGCGGGATCTCCGATCCGGAAACGCCCCTCACGCCACCCGGGGACCGTCCTTGGCCCAGTAGGCGTCGCGGATCAGGCGCTTGTAGAGTTTGCCGGTCTGATGGCGTGGCAGCTCCTGCATGAAGTCCAGCTGGCGCGGCGCCTTCACGTGGCTGAGGTTGGCCCGCGCATAGGCCATCAGCTCGCTCCGCAGCGCCTCGCCGGCCTCGGCCCAGTCCATCGGCTGGATCACCGCCACGACCTTCTCGCCCATCTCCTCGTCGGGCGCGCCCACCACCGCCACGTCGGCGACCTTGGGGTGGCCGATCAGCAGGTTCTCGATCTCCTGCGGATAGATGTTCACCCCGCCGGAGATGATCATGAAGCTCTTGCGGTCGGTGAGGTAGAGGAAGCCCTCCTCGTCCACCCAGCCCACGTCGCCCAGCGTGGTCCAGCCGTGCCGGTTGCGGCTATCGGCGGTCTTGGCCGGGTCGCCGTGGTACTCGAACTGGCCGCCGCCTTCGAAGAACACCATGCCCTCGGCACGCGGCGGCAGCGGCTCGCCCTCGTCGTCGCAGATCCGCACCTGGGCGGTCATGCCCCGGCCCACCGAGCCCTTGTGGGCCAGCCATTCCTCGGAATTGATGATGCAGAAGCCGTTGCCCTCGGTGCCGGCGTAGTACTCGTGCACGATCGGGCCCCACCAGGCGATCATCTGCTCCTTGACCGGCACCGGGCAGGGCGCGGCGGCGTGGAACACCGAGATCAGCGACGACACGTCGTACTTCGTCCGCGCCTCCGGCGGCAGCTTCAGCATGCGGACGAAGTGGGTCGGCACCCACTGGGCGGTGGTGACCCTGTACTGCTGGATGAAGCGCAGCGCGTCCTCGGGATCGAAGCGCTCCATCATGATCACCGTGCCGCCCATGGCCTGCACCCCCATCGACCAGCCCAGCGGGGCGGCGTGGTACAGCGGGGCCGGCGACAGGTAGACGGTGTCGGTGTTCCAGCCGTAGAGCGCCTGGCCGATCATCGCCAGGCCGTTGGGGGCGTCGATGGCCGGGTCGACGGCGGCGGCGCGCTTGACGCCCTTCGGCCGCCCGGTGGTGCCGGAGGAATAGAGCATGGCGCTGCCGGCGGTCTCGTCGGCGACCGGGGTGGTGGGGAAAGGCGCGCGCGCGTCCTCGAAGCTGGCGTAGGGGGCGATCGCCCCGCCGACCATGTAGAGCGCCACCCCGGGGATCAGCGGCGCCACCGCCAGCGCCATCTCGGCCAGGTAGGCGGAGGTGACGAACGCCTTCGCCTCGCAGTCCTTGACGATATATTCGACCTCGCCGGTGGTCAGCTTCGACGACAGGCAGGTGAAGCGCAGGCCCGAGCGCTGGCAGGCCCAGAGAATCTCGTAGTAGCGGGGGTGGTTCTCGATGAAGAGGGCCACCGCGTCGCCGGGCTTCAGGCCCAGGCTGCGGAACAGGTGCGCCCCCTGGTTCGACCGCTGGTCCAGCTGGCCGTAGGTCACCGTCTCGCCCGAGTAGGCCATGACGTAGGCCGGCTTGTCCGGGTTGGCGGCGGCGTGGAGGGACGGATGCATACTGGGATCTCCCGAGGGCCGCCGGTTGTGTCCGGGCGGTGGCTTGGCGCTGACGGCCATAGCGTGCGCTTGACCCATGGTCCGTCAAGCGGGGGAGAGCACAAGGGGCCGCGAAGCGGCGGCTACAGTCGTCATCCCGCGGCTGGTCCGCGGGACCCATGCCGACCGTGGCGCAGGCGTGGGGGAACGTCCCGTGCGGGAAGGTCCCGCGGCGGCGCGCGCCGGGGGGGTGGTGTTGAGGCGAGCATGGGTCCCGCGGCCCAGCCGCGGGATGACGGTTGGGGGG
>NZ_JANXWD010000071.1 GCF_025351295.1 Phenylobacterium sp. | reverse complement strand
ACACCCCAGGCCACCTGGAGGACGACGAGCGCCGGATCATGCCGGACCAGGACTATCACCCACCGCGCCACGAGGTGATGATGATGGTCGACGGCGCCGCGGCCCTGGCGCTGGGCGACCACTTCCGCGCGCGCTGGCGGGTCGGGACCCGGGACGAGCCGATCGGCCCGCCGCCCGACGCCGGCGGCGACCCATGGCCCGACCATGTGCCGGTCCAGCTGACCAACGCCAAGGTGTCGCTGGTACGCACCGCGCCGGCCTGGCGCTGGCAGCCCGGCGTCGAGGAGTTGCGGCGACTAACCCTGGCCTGCATCGCCGAGGCCAGGGATGCGATCTATCTGGAGAACCAGTACTTCACCTCGCCGCCAATCACCGAGGCCCTGGCGCGGCGGCTGCAGGACCCGCACGGCCCCGACGTGGTGCTGATCACCACCGGCCATTCGCCCAGCTGGTTCGACCAGATGACCATGGACCATGCGCGCGGCGCGATGGTCTGGCGGCTGCGGGCGGCCGACACCTACGGGCGGTTCCGGGCCTTCTATCCGACCGCCTCGGCGGGCTCGACGATCATCGTCCATTCCAAGACCAGCATCTTCGACGACCGGGTGATCCGGGTGGGCTCGGCCAACCTCAACAACCGCTCGTTCGGCTTCGACACCGAGCTGGAGCTGGCGGTGGAATGCGAGGACGAGGACGCGCGCCGCCAGGCGAGCGTGCTGCGCGACCGGCTGGTGGGTCACTTTCTCAGCCAGACCGGCGACGCGGTGGCCAAGGCCCGCGCCGACCACGGCGGCCTGGTCGCCGCCATCGATGCGCTCAACCGCGAGGGCCGGCTGAAGCCGATCGACCCGGCGCGCGGCAGCCGCATGCAGGAGTTCTTCGCCGCCTACCACCTGGGCGACCCGGCCGACGTCGGCGACGCCTGGCGCCTGGGCCGCCGGCGCGAGCGTCTGCTCCGGCAGGCGCGGGCGGTGCGGGCGGCTTAGGGGCCGTGCGCGGCGTCGAAGCCCTCAGCCAGCTCGAAGTCCATCACCAGCGGCAGGTGGTCGGAGGCCACCCGGCTCAGGGGGTCGTGGGGGGCGAAGACGTCGGTCACCTCGATCCCCGGGCTGACGAACAGGTGGTCGATGCGCAGCACCGGGAAGGTCGAGGGGAAGGTCGAGCTGGCCTGCTTGCGGCGGGCCAGCTTGCGGGCCGGCTGAAGGCGGGCGGTCAGGGTGCGGTAGACCACCGAGCTGGCGGTGGCGTTGAAGTCGCCCAGCAAGATCGCCGGCCAGGCGCAGTCCGGATGCGCCAGCCAGGCGGGGCCGGCGATGTGGGCGGCCTGGATCTGCTGCTCGCGCGGCACCAGGCCCAGGTGGGTGTTGAGGACCTGCAGCGGGCGGCCGTGGACCTCGACCTTGACCCAGAGGGCGCCGCGCGGCTCCAGCGCCTTGATCGGGTCGTATCCGGGCAGCGGCCCCACCTTGACCAGCCGCTCGGGGAAATGCGTAAGGATGGCGTCGCCGTAGCGCTCCTCCTCGACCTGGACGGCGGCGTGGAAGTGGTGGGTCATCGCGAGCTGGCGGGCGATCTCGTGCGCCTGGTCCACATGCCCGGTGCGCCGGCGGCCGACGTCCAGCTCCTGCAGCGCCACGATGTCGGGGCTCAGCGCCGCCAGCACCGCGGCCACCCGCGCCACGTCCAGGCGCCGGTCGGTCCCGACGCAGCGATGGACGTTGTAGGTGACGATGCGAGGCATGGGCGACCGAGGCTTAGTGGGTTCAGGCGCGAAGGAAAGGCGGCGCCGGGCTAGCGGAAACGCGCGATCCAACCTTAAGCTTCACGGGGTGGCAGATCAGCTGGGATTGACGTTGACGTCAACGTCACCTTTTCAGCCGGCGGGCCCGCGCGTATAGCTCCAGGACCAGACGCGCCCGGGGCGCGCGAGCAGGAGGCAGGCCATGAACCTCGACTTTTCGCCTGAGGAAAACACGTTCCGCGAGGAGGTCCGGGCCTTCATCAAGGACAACTATCCGCCCGAGCTACGCGCGGCGCAGGACGCCGGCGAGGGCCTGACCAAGGACCAGTACCTGATGTGGCACAAGGTGCTGGCCAAGAAGGGCTGGCTGGCGCCGTCCTGGCCGGTCGAGCACGGCGGCACCGGCTGGACCCCCACGCAGAAATACATCTGGTCCGAGGAGACGGCGCGGGCCGACTGCCTGCCGATCCTGCCGTTCGGGGCGGCGATGCTGGCGCCGGTGCTCTACACCTTCGGGTCCGAAGAGCAGAAGAAGCAGTTCCTGCCGGGCATCTACAACGGCGACGTCTGGTGGTGCCAGGGCTACTCCGAGCCGGGCGCGGGCTCCGACCTGGCCAGCCTGAAGACCAAGGCTGAGCGGATCACCGCCGACGACGGCAAGGAATACTACATCGTCAACGGCCAGAAGACCTGGACGACGCTGGGCCAGTACGCCGACTGGGGCTTCTTCCTGGTGCGGACCGACCAGAATTCCAAGCCACAGGCCGGCATCTCCTTCCTGCTGATCGACATGAAGACCCCGGGCGTCACCGTCCGGCCGATCATCACGCTGGAGGGCGGCCACGAGGTGAACGACGTCTTCCTCGACAATGTGAAGGTGCCGGTCGAGAACCGGGTGTTCCATGAGAACCAGGGCTGGACCCTGGCCAAGGCGCTGCTGGCCCATGAGCGCAGTGGGATCGCCG
>NZ_JANXWD010000015.1 GCF_025351295.1 Phenylobacterium sp. | reverse complement strand
AAGCACTGAGGGGCTCCGCCCCGGGCCTCACCCCCCGATCCTCAACCCCCGATCCTCACCCCCCGGGGCCGTCATCCCCGGCCTTGTGCCGGGGTCCCATCGTGGCGCCGGTACGGTCGTGAGAGCAGGCCGCGCTGCGCGGCCTGCCGCACTGACTCGCGCAAGCTGAGGCATGGGTCCCCGGCAAAAGGCCGGGGATGACGCGCAAAAAGGGGTAGCGACCCTGCCGAGCCCCCTACTTCACCGCGATCGTCTCGATCCGCCAGCGCAGCTGCGCCGCGCTCGCGCCCGGCACGCCGTCGACCCGGCGCAGGGTGGCCTTGCCAGACCGGTGGTATTCGCCGCCGGCGGCATAGCGCCCGTACAGCACCACCGGCACGTCCACATAGAGCGAGCCGGCGGCGCCCTCGATCGCGCCCGGCGCGCCCACCTGGGCGTGCAGGGTCCTGAACGGGCGCAGATCCTCCTGGACGCCGTCGACCCGCAGCGCCGCGCCGTCCGCTGTCTTCCCGGCCTCGACCAGGGCGTAGTAGGTCTCCACGACCGTCGCCGCCGCCTGGCCGCTGCCGGCCTCGGCGGGACGCTCATTCAGCGGCGTGCGGTCGTCGGGCAGCCCGCCCGGCGTGCCCGGCGCCGGCGGCTCGACGGGGGCGTCCAGCAGGGCCTTCTGCGCCGGCTGCACGCAGCGCACGCCCGGGTCGGTGGCAATGTCCTCGCCGGCCTTCACCGCCGCCAGCATCCCCTCCTGGCCCTTGGTCCACCATTGCAGCCCGTCGCCGACATAGCGCACGCCGCTGCCCGAGACGCCGGCGCTCATCCGATAGGTGCTGCCGTCCAGCTTCACCTGCGCCGTCGTCGCGTCCGGATAGAGCGCCTTCAGCGTCCGGCCGTCCGCGCAGACATAGGGCGTCCAGGCCACCGCGCCCTCGGCCGGCCCGGCTGCGGGCGGGCGCGAACAGGCCGTCAGCGCCAGCGGCGCGACCAGCCACAGGATCGACCGCATGGCCGCTACTTCTTCAGCCAGGGCTTGGACTTCGAAGACGACCGCGCCGCCGCGGCCCGCTCGTCGCCCATCCGGCCGCGGCCGGGCGGCCCGCCCTTGCCCGCCGCCGCCGCCTTCTTGAGCCGCAGCGCCTTCTGGATCGGGGTCTCGCCCGGCGGCCCTGCCTCGTCGTCACCTTGCGCCATGCCCGGGCTCCTTCAAACGCCGCCAAGTCTAACCCGCTCGCCGCCCCTGTCGCGGACATTCCGAACGCGGGCGGGGTTGCCGCGACCTTGGGGCTAGAGCACAGTTCACGCGTCCGCCGTACCGGTTCGGGAGGGTGATCTGAGCACCGAGCTAACCCCGTTCTCGGTCAGCGCCGGCGAGTTGCGTCGCTCCCATGTCGAGGTCCGGACCTATGTCGAGGCCCTGGCCGATCGGCTCGAGCGCGCCCTTCCCGACCGCGTCACCGTGGAACGCAAGCGCGAAGGGCTGTTCAGCAAGGAGACCCACGTCGCCAGCCTGACCTTTCGTGGCGACAAGGCGATCTATGCCCTGACCATCGGCAAGGGCCAGGTCACCGCCACCCGCGGCAAGGTGGTGCGCGGCGTCTCGATCAGCTCGACCCAGATGCAGCCGCCGGAATGGCTGGCCGAGCTGGGCGACGAGCTGCGGATCGTCGCCCAGCAGACGGGCGAGGCCAGCGAAGCCCTGCTCGGCTTCCTCTAGCCGCGCCAGGAGCAAGCGATGGCCTGGTTCTCCAAGAAATCCCCCGCCGAGCGCGAGGCGCAGGACGCCGCCAAGGACGCCCGCGGCGCCGCCGCCGTGCGCCTGGCGGCCTGGGACGTGGCCCTGTCGCGGGGCGGCCTGCCGGACTTCGTCCAGCAGCGGCTGGGCGACGCCGCCGCGCGCCGCACGCCCTGGCTGGCCACCATGACCGCCTCGGAGCTGCTGATCGTCCGCTCGCACGGCGCGCGGCCCATCGCCACCATCTGCGGCACGTGCTGGTTCCAGTTCGGGGCCAGCTGGACGCGGGGCCATGCCTCCGGCTGGCGCACCGCCCTGGAGCGGCTGATCGACGAGGCCCGCGCCTGCGGGGCCAACGCCGTGGTCGACGTCAAGCTGCGCACCTCGGCCTCCGAGGGCGCCAGCATGGACTACAGCCTGATCGGCACTGCCATCCGCTTCGACAGCCTGCCGTCCAGCCCCGACCCCGTCGTCGCCACCACGCCTGCCCTGGAGTTCGTCCGGCTGCTGGAGGCCGGGGTCGTCCCCGTCGGCATCGCGGTCGGGGCCCACTACGAGTGGATGACCGATAATTCCTTCGGCGGCCTATCCGGCAATGTGTTCAGCGGCAACCAGCCCCTGACCAAGCTGGGCCGCTTCTGGGAGAGCATCCGTCGCCAGGCCCACGCCGAGCTTCGCCGCGACGCCGCCCGGCAGGGGACCGGCGTGCTGGCTCACACCCACTTCGGCCAGCTGATCAAGCAGGAGGTCGAGAAACAGCCCGACCGCTACCTGGGCCGCCACATCGTGGTCGGCACCGTGGTCCACGCCAAGCCGGGCGAAGGCGTGCCGCACGACATCGAGATGGTGGTCGACATGCGCGACGGGGACTCGTCCCTCATCCGCCCCGACGCCGAACCGGCCATGGCCTATCTGAACGACGAGACCGAGGGAGCCATCTGATGAGCGCGACGACCAACATCCCGGCCCATGCGCTCGAGCGGCTGAAGGGCCTGCGCGGCGAGGGCCATCCCGGCGGCATCTTCACCTCGGACTTCTCGGTCAACGAGTTCCTGCTGGTGCGCAAGGCGGGCTTCGAGCCAGTCGGCCTCTGCGTCGGCTCCTGCATCTACCATGTGGGCGTCCAGTACGGGAACTGGAACAAGAACGAGGAGATGACCGTCCTCTCGCAGGCCATGTACCACGCCCGCGAACTGGCCATGAGCCGCATGCGCGAGGAGGCCGCCGACATGGGCGCGGACGGCGTCGTCGGCGTCCGGCTGACGGTCAAGCGCCAGGAGTGGGACGGCAACGTGCTGGAGTTCGTTGCGATCGGCACCGGCGTGGTCCACGCCGTCGGCCACGCCGCCTTCAAGGGGCCCAAGGGCCAGCCCTTCACCTCCGACCTCTCGGGCCAGGACTTCTGGGTGCTGCTCCAGGCCGGCTATCGACCGCTGGAGATGGTGATGGGCAGTTGCGTCTATCACGTCGCCCACCGCGGCCTGTTCAAGACCCTGGGCCAGACCGGCCAGAACGTCGAACTGACCAACTTCTCCCAGGCCCTCTACGACGCCCGCGAGATCGCCATGGAGCGGATGCAGGCCGAGGCCATCGCCGCCCAGGCCGAGGGCGTGGTCGGCATGCAGCTGCACGAGGGCAGCCACGCCTGGCAGCCGCATATCATCGAGTTCTTCGCCGTCGGCACCGCCGTCACCCCGATCGGCGCCGAACTGGCCGCCTCCACCATCCCCGACCCGCAGCTGGTGCTCTCCGTCAACGGCTGAGCGCGGCGGCGCGCTCCGTCCGGCTGCGGCTCAAAAAGACAGCACGGCGCGCCGCGAAAACGAGCTGCACGCGCCCGCTCCCGGCGCTCCGCCCCCGCTGCGCGTCCCCGGCATGCCCGCGGGCGTACCGGACTGTGAGCCATCGGAGCGATCCCATGTTCCTGTCCCGCGCCTGCCGCCTTCTGGCCCTCGGTTTCGCCTCCGCCTTCGCGTGGCCGCGTTGGGTGTTCCGCGCCATGGCCCATCCCGGCGCCGCCCGTCCCGCAGCCGTCCTGATCGCCCGAGCCTGGTGGATCTCGCCTGAACTCTAAACCTACGGCAAGGTTTCGCCTCATTCCGGACGAATAATACTTAGTTAAAACACAATATAATTCGCCACATTTCAAACATAGATGAGGTTGTGGAAGGTCTTTATGCAACCAAAAGTCCTCCGTCGAATTATGACATATGAAGAGGGCATAAAATGATGAATGCGGATCGCGTTTTATTGGTCGACGATGACTATTTGAGTAATCTAGCCCTGCATGAATATCTGGAGGCTGAGGGCTTTCCGGTGGAGTCCGTCTATTGCGGACCGACCGCCCTGGCCGCGCTGCGCGACCATCCGCCCCAGGCCCTGGTTACCGACGTGGACCTGGGTCCCGGCCCCGACGGCTTCGACGTCGCCCGGGCCGCCCGCGCCGCCTGCCCCCAGCTGACCGTGGTCTACATCTCCGCCCATAACGGCAACCGCCATCCCGCCGAGGGCGTCCCC
The DNA here is from genome assembly GCF_025351295.1 of Phenylobacterium sp. Lineage (GTDB taxonomy): Bacteria > Pseudomonadota > Alphaproteobacteria > Caulobacterales > Caulobacteraceae > Phenylobacterium. The sequence goes on along the minus strand of NZ_JANXWD010000015.1, from coordinate 42,785 downwards.
GGCTCGGAATTCGTCGCCAAGCCCTTCCAGGGCAAGGACATCGTCGCGGCGCTCCGCCGTGCGGGGCACCTTAAGGCCGCCTGAAGCGCCTAATCGCCGCGGGCGGCCTCTGGCGCCTCAAACGTCGAGCCGAACTCGGCGATCGCATCGGCCATGAAGCCGCCGCCCGCAGGGGGCGGATCCTGGTCGGTCCGATGCCGCACGAACAACTCTTCGAAGCCGCCGGGTATGAAGCTGACCAACAGCTCGACCGGCGCGCCCGACACATTGACGTATCCATGCCGTACGCCGGCCGGCACGCGCACAAAGTCGCCCGCCGCCAGGTCCACGATCGTCTCCCCGATCAGGAACCGAAGCGACCCGGCGCGCACATAGAACGTCTCCTCAATGCCCGCGTGCCGATGCGCGCCGTAGTCCGCCACGCCCGCCGATCCGGTCCCGGCGGCGACGACATATTCCATCAGCGAATAGGCCCCGCCGGTGTCGCGCCCGAACACCAGCACGCGGCCGCGGTCGTCACCGTCTTCGAACGGAACCCCGCCGCTCGACGGTACGGTCAGGAGGTCGGTCATCGGCGCAGCATAACCGACGCCATCCGCCGAGGGGAACAACCCTGGCCGTTGGGCCTTAGACAGGCTTGACTGGAGGCGCGCGTGCTGTTGGAACCCGGGACCACCTGCTGGCGGCGCGAGACCGCGGGCCGCGCCGCCCTGCTGATCGACATGGCGGACTATTTCGACGCGGCGATGAAGGCCATGCGCAAGGCCCGCCACACCATCCACCTGCTGAACTGGGCCTTCGAGCCGCAGACCCTGTTCCACCCGCAGCCGGGGTGCACGGGTCCTGAGGACGACCGGATCGCCAACTTCCTGAAGGCCCTGGCGCGGGACAATCCGAAGCTCGACGTGCGCATCCTGTGCTGGAAGTCGGCGCTGCCGGTCGCCGCCACCCAGAACTGGTTCCCGCTCGCAGACCGCAAGGTGTTCGCTGGAACCCCGGTGAAGTTCGTGCTGGACGGCCAGCTGCCGGTCGGCGCCTGCCATCACCAGAAGGTGCTGGTGATCGACGACGCCATCGGCTTCTGCGGCGGCGGCGATATCGGGCCTGACCGCTGGGACACGCCGCAGCACCTGGACGACGACCCACGACGGGAAAAGACCCGGCACGCCCACGGCAACAGCAAGGACGACTTCAACAGCCGCCACGAGGTGATGGGCCTGGTCGAGGGCGCGCCCGCCAAGGCGCTGGGCGCGCTGTTCCGCGACCGCTGGGCCCGCGCCACCGGCGAGATCCTGCCTGAACCCCCGGCCACCCGGCCCAGCTGGCCGGCCGGGGTGACCGCGCAGTTCGAGGGCGTCGAGGTCGGCCTCTCGCGCACCGCCGGGGCCTGGCGAGGCCATCCCGAGGTCCGTGAAGCCGAGCGCCTCCACCTCGCGGCGATCGCCGGCGCCACGCGGTCGATCTACATGGAGAACCAGTACTTCACCTCGCCGCTGATCGCCGCAGCCCTGGCGCGGCGGCTGGCCGAGCCGGACGGGCCGGAGGTGTTGCTGGTCGGCACCGAGCATTCGCCCAGCTACTTCGACCAGGCGACCATGGACCGCACGCGGGTGAAGTTCATCGAGACGCTGAAGCGCGCCGACCGGCACGGCCGCTTCCAGGCCTACAGCCCGGTCACCACCCTGGGCCGGATCATCATCGTCCACGCCAAGCTGACGATTATCGACGACCGGCTGCTGCGGATCGGCTCGGCCAATATCAACAATCGCTCGCTGGGCTTCGACACCGAGTGCGACATGAGCTTCGAGGCCGCCGGGCGGATCGGAACCGGCGCCCGGCGTGAGATCGCCCGCCTGCGCACCCGGCTCCTGGCCCACTGGCTGGGCTGCGACGAGGCGATCGTGGACGCCGCGATCCGCAAGGCCGGCGGCCTCGGCGCCGGGGTGGAGGCGCTGCGCAACGCCGGCTACGCGCGTCTGCGGCCGATCCTGCTCCCGAAGGTCACAGGCGTCGCGGCCGCCATCGCCGCCTACCACCTGGGCGACCCGTTCAGCCCCAACGACTCCTGGCGCCCCTGGCGGCGCAAGACGGAGTCCGAAAGCGCCGCGCGGCGCGGCCGGCGATCGTCGGCGGACGCGGCGGCGCTCAGCTGACCGCCACCACCTGGACCGCCGCCCCGTTCACCGTCACCACGTCGTCCACGCCCTTGCCCAGCACCGCTCGCGCCAGCGGTGACACATAGCTGACGCTGCCGGCCCTGGGATCGGCCTCGTCCTCGCCGACGATGCGGAACACCTGCCGCCGACCGTCGTCGCGTTCCACCTCCACGGTCGTTCCGAACTGCACCCTTCCCGCCGCCCCGTCGGGCTCGGTCAGCTGGGCGCTGCCGCGCCGCGCGGACCAGTAGCGCAGGTCCCGCGTGGCCCGCGCCATGGCGGTGCGGTCGGCGGCGATCCCGCCTTCGGTCTGGGCGGCGGCATAGGCCGCCCGCGCCGCCGCCAGCTTGGCCTCGATAGCGGCCAGCCCGGTGGCGGTGACCAGGTTCGGCTGCGTCGAGACCGGCCGGTCCGGCAGGTTGGCGGCCTGGGCCTCGTAATCCTCTTCCCGGGTGAAGGCGACGGCCATGGCTAGCCCGCCTCGCGTGCGGCGGCATAGTCCGCGATCAGCTGCGGGAAGGACTCGTTCGGCGGGAACCGCTCATAGCTGTGAACTGCGGGCGTCGTGACCCAGGCCAGCTTCTCGCTCACATACGTCTCCGCGAACGGCGTGAACCCGGCCGTGTCGTCGAGCATGGTGGCGCGCACATTGACGATGCCGAACCCAGGCCGGGTGAACACCCAGCTCATGCAGTAGGGACAGTGGAAGTGCCCCCCGTCGTCGCGCCGGAGCGCACCGCCAGCCACCGGCTCGCCGGCGGTGACCGCGAACCCCGCCTCCGGCACGACCACGGTGAGCGAGAACGCGCTCCCGGTCATCCGCTGGCAGCCGGTGCAATGGCAGGCCATGGTCAGCAGCTCAGGCCCCGAGATCGCGAACCGCACCCGCCCGCACCGGCACCCACCGTCCCGCGCCTCGCTCATTGTCTGCCTCCGCTCGTCCAGCGCGCCGACTGTACCCCGGTTCCGCCGCGGGGCCCGCGTCGTCTTCGCCCCTTGCGCAAACCCAGGCCTGCCCCAGATTCAAGACTCGCTTGGAGACCATCCCCCGTGACGTCCCCCTTCGACGGCTATGAGGTTGAGACCGGGCTGCGCCCCGCGCCCCGGGCCTATCCGTTCGACCTGGACCGCGCCCTGTCGGCTGTGGTCGCCCTGCAGGCCCGCGTCCCCGGCGACGCCTTCACCGCCCAGACGCTCGGCACCGACCGGCTCGGCAACGGCACGGTGATCGGGCCGACCGGCCTGGTGCTGACCATCGGCTACCTGATCACCGAGGCCCAGGACATCACCCTCACCCTGAACGACGGCCGCCGCGTCCCCGCCCACGGACTGGGCGCCGATCCGGTGACCGGCCTCGGCCTGGTCCAGGCCCTTCAGCCGCTCGACGTCCCGGCCCTGCCACTCGGCAATTCCCGCACGCTGGCCGCCGACAGCCCGGTGATCATCGCCGGTGGCGGCGGGCGCGCCCACGCCGCGGCCGGCCAGGTCCTGACCCGCATGCCGTTCGCCGGCTACTGGGAGTATCTGCTGGATGACGCGATCATGACCGAGCCGGCCCACCCGCACTGGAGCGGCGCGGCCCTGATCGGGGCCGGCGGCGAGCTGATGGGCGTCGGCTCGCTCAGCCTGCAGCGCCAGTCGCGCGGCGGCGTCACCCCGCTCAACATGTTCGTGCCCTCAGAGTTGCTGCCGCCCATCCTCGACGACCTTGCCAAGGGCCGGCCGCCGCACCCGCCCCGCCCGTGGCTGGGCGTCCTGGCGCAGGATCTCGGGCGTCAGGTCGTGGTGGTGGGCCTCAGTCCCCGCAGCCCCGCCGCCCGCGCCGAACTGCGCAAGGGCGACGTCATCCTCTCCGTCGCCGGAACCCCCGTCGCCGACCTCGCCGACTTCTACAAGCGCCTCTGGGCCCACGGCCCGGCCGGCGCGGTCATCCCGCTCAGCCTCCAGCGCGAAGGCGATGTCTTCGACGTCGAGATCCGCTCCGCCGACCGCACGGCGCTGCTGAGGAAGCCCCACTTCAACTGAGGCACGACGCGGTCTTCCCTCCGGCACGATCAATTTCGACTCGCGGTCACCGTCGAAAATTTTCTATGATGTTGCCAGGGCGGGGCTCGGCCTTGGGGCTGAGCGAGCTTCGCCTCCATGCAAGGCCCCGGAAGGACACGCTCGTGCGGGTTCCCGTTCGCGGTATCGCGCTCGCCGGCACGCTGCTAGCGGCCGCCGTGGCTCTGACCAGTACACAGCGGCCGGCCCGCGCCGCCGACCACTTCGACCCGCCCCCCCGGACCGACCCGACGGTCACCTCGACGCCGGACATCGCCGCCGACATCGCCGACGTCTACGTCTGGCACACCTCCGACACCCTGGTGATCGCGCTGACCTTCGCCGGGCCGGCGCCCAACACCCGGCCGGCCCGCTACGACCGCGACGTGCTCTATACGATCAACATTTCCAACGCCAACGCCCCGACCGACCCGGAATTCCAGATCCGCTTCCGGTTCGCCCAGGACGCCCAGGGCAACAACGGCGTCGAGGTCAGCGGCCTGCCCGACGGCGGCCCGCCGCTGGTGGGCCCGGTGGAACAGACGCTCACCCGCAACGGCATGCTCGTGCGCGCCGGGCTCTACGACGATCCGTTCTTCTTCGACCTCCAGGGCTTCAAGGAGACCCGCGCCACCGGCGCCCTGGCCTTCGTCTCCACCCGCAACTTCTTCGCCGGCCAGAACGACACCGCCATGGTGATCCAGATCCCGCGCGCCCGCGTCGACGCCGGCAATGAGCTCAACATCTGGGCGACCACCGCGCGCATCAAGGCGCCGACGTTATGAGACCGCTCCTGGTCATCCTTCCGGCCCTGTTTGCGCTCGCGGCCTGCGGCGGCGGCGGCGCGGACCCGCTGACGCCCATCCCCTCCACCGCCCCGCCGGGCGCGCCGCTCAGCGCCCTGCCCTGTCTCAACCAGGCGGTGGGCCCAGGCCAGCGCAGCGTCGCCAACCTGGTGGTCCCCGACACCATCAAGCTGGACTTCACCAAGCCCTCCGGCTTCCCGAACGGGCGGCGCCTCACCGACTCGGTGATCGACACCGAGCTGGCCTGGCTGTTCATCGACCTGACGAAGCACCCCGCCAACGTCCTGGCCAGCCGCCCGCTCGGGCCCCAGGCCAACGACGTGCCGTTCCGCAGCGACTTCCCCTACCTGGCCCCGCCGCAGGGAAATCCCCCGCCGCCGCCGGCCGGCGCCGACTTCAACTTCCGCACTGACGCCCCTTCGGCCTACGTCCAGGTCGACCGCATGGGCATGCCGGCGATCTCCACCGTGGTGATCGGCTCGTCGAAGAAGCTCTCCTACAACGACGACAGCCCGGCGGTGGACGGGACCCTGAAATACGTCAACGAGATCTCCACCACCCTGGGCGGGCTGGCCAACGCCCTGGCCGACGACTGGCAGAAACTGGGCCTCGCCGTCTGCGCCAAGCCCTGAGGCGGGTTTTTAGAAGCCAGATCTGCCGTCGTCGTCCCGGCGCCTGCAGTCCATCACCAAGACCGCCCGAGTCTTCGCCATCTGCGAACGCCGCCGCCTTTTTGGATGGTCATCCTATCCCAAACCGGACATACTTTTCCCACGCGGCCCTTATGCTGCCTCGATTTCAGCAGGAGGTCTCGCGATGGTTCGGGATGTTTTGAGGAAGCGGGTCATGCGCACCCAGGTGACCTTGGCCGCGGCGGCCGCCGCCGTCCTGTTCGGGACCGGCGCCGCCCAGGCCGCGACCCTGTCCACCACCGACAGCTTCACCGGTTCGGCCCTGGTCTATGACCCGGCGACGGACTATTCCCCCGGCAGCGGCTACGCCCCACCGACCAGCCTGGGCGGGTATGACGGCCTGCTGACGCTGAAGGGGTTCAACCCGGCGCTGGGAACCCTCAACTCGGTCTCGATCAGCGAGACCATCGAAAGTTCGCTTGAATTCAAGCAGGCCTACGCTTTCGGCGACTCCATCACGATCAACGCCAACCTGTTTGTGTCAGGCCAGGACCCTTACGGCGGCGCCGGGTTCGGCCTTCCCTACACATTTTCCATCGCAGGGACGGTTGCCGGACATACCTACGATACCGGAACACAGTATTTCAACCAGACGTCTGGCGCCTACGTGAACAATCTGGCCCTGGCGTTTGGCCCGTTCTTCGCCAGCAAGATCTATGTGCCAGTGCTGGGATACGTTTATCTTGGTCCGAGTACAGGATCGTACCTGGGCAACACCACATCGACCTACACCTATGCCATGACGTTCGACTATGACTATACGCCGAGCGCGACCGGCGGCGCCCCCGAGCCCACGACCTGGGCGCTCCTGCTCCTCGGCCTCGGCAGCTCCGGCGCCGCCCTGCGCGCCCGCCGACGCCGAGGTTTCGCCTCCTAGCGCCGGTATTCCTCGAACTTCGACAGCGCCAGCAGTTCGGCCGTGCGGGCCTTGGTGACGCGATCGAGGCACAGGGCGTAGGTCATCGGCTGGATCGAGCCGCCCTCATAAACGCTCGCCTCGTAGCGGCATTGGCTGTCGCGGAAGTTCAGCCACGACCGCTCAGCCTGGCGCAACTCCGGCGTGGCCCGAAGCCTGGCGTAGGCCGTGTTCAGCTGCCAATTGGCGGCTTTCGCCGAGGCGGTCGCGTGAGCGTTCATGTCTGCCTGTGTCTGAGCGAAGGCGCTCCCGGAGAATCCACCCGAGAACAACAGCATTGCACCGAGGATCCATCGCGACAGTCCGCTCATCGGTTGGCCAGCCAGTCGAACACGCGACCGTCTCCTACTTCTGCACCGGCCGCCGCAAAGGTGGTTTCGCGGCTGACGCCTTCGTCGCCTCCGCCTCATCCTCCGCCAGCAGCCCGTGCACGAACCCCGGCAGCCAGGAATTGCGGCCCGGCTTCATCCGCTCAGCGCGGTAGATGTGGCCCATGTCGGCGTAGGCGCGGTCGAAGTTCTTGTTGACGATGACGTAGTCGTACTCGGCCCAGTGCAGGATCTCCTCGCGGCCCAGTTCCAGCCGGGCGCGCATGGTCTCCTCCGAGTCCTGGGCGCGGGCGCGCAGGCGGCGTTCCAGGTCGCCCCAGGCCGGCGGGAGGATGAACAGGCGCACGCTGTCGTCGGGCGCCTTTTCGGCGATCTGCGCCGCGCCCTGCCAGTCGATGTCGAACAGCACGTCGTGGCCGCCCTCCAGGGCCGCCATCACCGGCGCCTTGGGGGTGCCGTAGTAGTTGCCGTTGACCACCGCCCACTCCAGGAAGTCGCCGGCGTCGATCATCGCCTCGAACTGGGCGCGGCTCTTGAAATGGTACTCGCGCGCCTCTGCCTCGCCCGGCCGCGGCGCGCGCGTGGTGGCCGAGATCGACAGGGTCAGGTCCGAGTGGTCGGCCACCAGGTTGCGGGTCAGCGAGGTCTTCCCCGCCCCCGCCGGGCTCGACACCAGTAACAACAGCCCCCGCCGCGTGGTCTCCCAGGGCTTGGCGTGGTCGTCCGTGTGCGCCGCGTTCATGCCAGACTCTTTGACGCGTAGCGGCCCGCATTCAAACCGCAGAAAACGCGAAAAACGCAGAAACCTGCCCGGACTCCTCCTGCGTTTTCCGCGTTTTCTGCGGTCCCCGCCTTCGGCGGTGCGTCACTCCACATTCTGCACCTGCTCGCGGAACTGCTCGATGGTGGCTTTGAGGTCGAGGCCCAGGGTGGTCAAGGCGCCGGTCTGCGATTTTGAGCACAAGGTGTTGGCTTCGCGCATGAATTCCTGGGTCAGGAAGTCCAGCCTGCGCCCCACCGCCACGTCCGCCGCCAGCAATCCCCGCGCCGCCTCGACATGCCCGCCCAGCCGGTCCAGCTCCTCGGTCACATCGGCCTTTACCGCCATGGCGGCGGCCTCCTGGACGATGCGCTCCTCGCTGGCCGCCTCGCCCGCCAGCTCCTTCAGCCGGGTCTCGAAGCGGGCCTTGATCGCCGCCGGCTGGCCCGCCGCCGCCGCCCGCGCCTGGGCGGACAACTCGCCGATCCGCGCCACCTGGCCCGAGAGCACGACCAGCAACTGGCGGCCCTCCAAAGCCCGGCCCGCCGCCAGCCCGTCCAGCGCCGCGCCGATCGCCGCCGCCATCGCCGCCTCCAGCCCAGCCTGAGCGTCCGGGTCCAGCCCGGCGTCCTCGACCTCGATCACGCCCCTGAGCGCCAGCAGGCCGTCCAGCCGTCCGCGCTCCACCCGCCCGTCCGCGACCAGCCCATCGCCCGCCGCCACATAGCGCTCCAGCTGCTCCAGGTTGATCCGCACCGAGCCCGCGCCCTCGCTGCGCTTGGCGGTCACGCCGACGGTGAGGTTTCCCCGCTGGAACCGACCCTGCGCGCCCTCGCGCGCGGCCCGCTCCAGTCCCTCGAAGCCCGGCGGCCCGCGGAACCGCACCTCCAGGTTCCGCCCGTTGACGCTGCGGGCCTCGACCGCCCAACTCCAGGCGCCCAGGGCGCCGTCGGCCCGGCCAAAGCCGGTCATCCCGCTGATCGGCATCAGTTTTCCCTCCCCTTCATGGGGAGGAACAGGCTGCGCAGCAGCCCGGGTGGGGAACGAACGATCATCCCCGACGCCGCGCTCCGGCCCACACTTCCCCACCCGGACCGCTTCGCGGTCTGTCCATCCCCATTAAGGGGAGGGAAAAGGCCTGCGTTCGTCTTCACTTCGCACTCGCTTTCGCCTTCTCGATCGCCCGCCATCTTTCCACGTTCTTCGCATGCGCCTCATAGGTCGAGGCGAACGCATGTCCCCCCGTCCCGTCGGCGACGAAATAGAGCTCGTCGGTCTTGGGCGGATTCAGCACCGCCTCCAAGGCCGCGCGGCCGGGGTTGGCGATCGGGGTCGGCGGCAAGCCGATGGTCCTGTAGGTATTATAGGGACTTGTGCTCGCAAGTTCAGACGCCCGGATGCCGCGGCCCAGCGGCCGTCCGCGGGTGAGGCTGTAGATGATCGTCGGATCGCTCTGCAAGGCCATGCCGGCGCGCAGGCGGTTGATGAAGATCGCTGCGATCCGCGGTCGCTCGGCGGCGAGGCCGGTCTCCTTCTCGACGATGGAGGCCAGGGTCACCGCATCCTGCGGCGTCGCCAGCGGCAGGCCGGGCTGGCGCGCCGCCCACAGCGCCTCCAGCACCCGGTTGCGGGCGTCGCGCATCTGCTGGATCGCCGCCGCCCGGGTCTCGCCGCGCTGGACCTCGTAGGTGTCGGGCAGCAGCGAACCCTCCGGCGGCGCCTCGGCGGCCCCGGTCAGCTCCGGCGCCGCCGCCACGGCGTCCAGGGCCATGCCGCTGGTCCAGCCCTCGGGAATGCTGATCAGGTGGCGCACCACCTTGCCGGCCCGGATGTCGGCCAGGACCCGGGCCATCGAGGCGCCGGACGGCACCTCATATTCCCCGGCCTTCAGGGTCGCGGTCCCGGTAAGCCGCGCGGCGACGTCGAACAGGGTGGCGGAACCGATAACCCCGGCCGCCTTCAGCGCCTGGCCGATCTGGCGCACGCCAGAGCCGCGCGCCAGCATCACCGTGGTGACCGCGCCGGGCCTGGCCTTGGGCCCCGGCCCGGCGTAGCTGAACACCGCCGCCAGCCCGAGCAGGATCGCCACGCCCAGGGCGATCAGCCCGCCCCCGCCCGCGGCCCTGCGGCTCAGGCGAAAGCGGCGGGTCACTGGTATTTCTTGAAGATCACCGAGGCGTTGGTGCCGCCGAACCCGAAGCTGTTCGACAGCGCCACATTGATCTCCATCGGCTTGGCCTTGTGGGCGATCAGGTCGATTGGCGTCTCGACGGAGGGGTTGTCCAGGTTGATGGTCGGCGGCGCGATCTGGTCGCGGATCGCCAGGCAACAGAACGCCGCCTCGATGGCGCCGGCCGCCCCCAGTAGGTGGCCGGTCGCCGACTTGGTCGAGCTCATCGAGGCCTTGGCCGCGGCATTGCCCAGCATCCGCTCCACCGCGCCCAGCTCGATCTCGTCGCCCAGCGGCGTCGAGGTGCCGTGGGCGTTGATGTAGTCGATCTCGGCGGGGTCGATGCCGGCGTCCCTGATCGCCGCCCGCATCGCCCGGAAACCGCCGTCGCCGTCGTCCGCCGGGGCGGTGATGTGATAGGCGTCGCCGGCCAGCCCGTAGCCGATGATCTCGGCATAGATCTTGGCGCCGCGCGCCAGGGCGTGCTCCAGCTCCTCGACAACCACGATGCCCGCGCCTTCGCCCATGACGAAGCCGTCGCGGTCCCTATCATAGGGGCGGCTGGCCCTTTCCGGCGTGTCGTTGAAGCTGGTCGACATGGCGCGGCAGGCGATGAAGCCGGCGATGCCCACCGGCACCACGCTAGCCTCGGCCCCGCCGGCGATCATCACGTCGGCGTCGCCGTACTTGATGAGCCGGCAGGCGTCGCCGATGGCGTGGGCGCCGGTGGCGCAGGCGGTGACCACCGCGTGGTTCGGCCCCTTGAAGCCGTAGCGGATCGAGACCTGGCCGGAGACCAGGTTGATCAGCGCCGAGGGAATGAAGAACGGGCTGACCCGGCGCGGGCCCTTCTCATGCAGCTCGATGGCCGTCGCGGCGATGGTGCCCAGGCCGCCGATGCCGGAGCCGATGATGACCCCGGTCCGCTCCTTGTCCTCGTCGGTCTCCGGGACCCAGCCGGAATCCTTCACCGCCTCGTCCGCCGCGGCGATGCCGTAGAGGATGAAGTCGTCGACCCGCCGACGGTCCCTGGCCGACATGGTCTTTTCGGGATCGAACGAGCCCGGCACATCCGGCCCGCCGCCGCCCCGCCCGTCGACGCGCGGGACCTCGCAGGCCACTTGGCACGCCCAGCCGTCGACGTCGAAGGCGCTGATCCGCCCCGCGCCAGAGTCCCCGGCCAGGATCTTCTTCCAGGTCAGCTCTGTCCCCTGCCCCAACGGGGTGATGAGCCCGATGCCGGTGACGACGGTGCGACGCATGTGTGGGCCTCAAAAACGAAAACCGCCGCGCCTACGGGGCGAACCCCAGGGACGCGGCGGCTTTGATTCCGATGAAACGGTTCCGGACGGCTTAGCCGCCCAGCCGCTCGCCGATGAACTTCACGGCGTCGCCGACCGTCTGGATATGTTCGGCGGCATCGTCCGGGATCTCGATGTCGAACTCTTCTTCGAACGCCATCACCAGCTCGACATTGTCGAGGCTGTCGGCGCCCAGGTCATCAATGAAGCTGGCCTTTTCGGTCACCTTCTCGGGATCCGCATCGAGATGTTCGATCACGATCTTGCGGACGCGTTCAAGGACGTCGGACATTTAGGTAGGTCCCTCAGGGCTTAGTCAGGTGTTTGCATCGGCGACGCAGAGGTTGAAGTCAACCGTCGCCTTGGCGATCAAATCCGGGGGTCGGGTAGCATGTTCCCTCCGGACTGGCGATAGTCAGATCATGGCCATCCCGCCGTTCACGTGCAGCGTCTGGCCGGTGACGTAATTTGCCTCGTCGCTCGCCAGATAGGCGCAAGCGGCCGCCACGTCATCCCCAACGCCCAGCCGGCCGGTCGGAATGGTGGCCAGGATCTGGGTTTTCTGCGCCTCGGTCAGCGCCTCGGTCATCGGGCTTTCGATGAAGCCGGGGGCGACACAGTTCACGGTGATGCCACGCGTGGCCACTTCCTGCGCCAGGGCCTTGGAAAACCCGATCATTCCGGCCTTCGAGGCCGCGTAGTTGGCCTGGCCCGGATTGCCCATCACGCCCACCACCGAGGTGATGCCGATGATCCGGCCGTGGCGGCGCTTCATCATGCCCCGCATGGCCGCGCGGCTGAGCCGGAAATAGCTCTCCAGGTTGACCTTCAGCACGGTCTCCCAGTCGTCGTCCTTCATGCGGAGCAGCAGGCCGTCCTTGGTGATGCCGGCATTGGCCACCACGATGTCGATCGGCGCGCCGGCGGCGGTCTCGGCCGCCTCGATCAGGCCGTCGACGGCCTTGGATTCGGACAGATTCGCCGCCACCGCCGACACGCGCGCGCCCAGCGTCGCCGAGAGTTCCTCCAGCGCGACCTCGCGGGTGCCGGACAGCACCACGTGAGCGCCCTGGGCGTGCAGTGTCCTGGCGATGGCGGCGCCGATGCCGCCGGTGGCCCCGGTGACGAGGGCGGTCTTGCCGGTCAGGTCGAACATGCCATCCCCTCTCAGAGCGATTTCGCGAAGGCTTCCAGGTCGGCGGACCCGTTCAGGGGAACGGCCTCGGCGTCCGGGGCGATCCGCTTGGCCATGCCGCTCAGCACCTTGCCCGCGCCGGCCTCAGCGAAGCGGGTGATTCCGCCGGTCCCGGCCATCCAGATCATGCTCTCGCGCCAGCGCACCCGGCCGGTGACCTGTTCGACCAGCAGGCGTCGAATGACCTCGGGATCGTTGGTCGGCTGGGCGGTGATGTTGGCCACGATCGGCGCGCGGGGCGCCAGGATGGTCGCCGCCGCCAGGGCTTCGGCCATTTCATCCGCGGCGGGCTGCATCAAGGGACAGTGGAACGGCGCCGAGACGTTCAGCGGGATCGCCCGCGCGCCCAGTTCCTTGGCCTTCTCGATGGCCCGGTCGACGGCGGCCTTCTCGCCGGAGATCACCACATTGCCGTTGTTGTTGTCATTGGCCACGACGCAGACGCCCACCTCTGAGCCGGCCTTGGCCGCTGCCTCCGCCAGCGCCAGGTCGGTCTTCGGCCCGATCAGCGAGGCCATGGCGCCCTGCCCGACCGGCACGGCCCGCTGCATGGCCTGGCCGCGCAGCTTCAGGAGGCGCGCGGTGTCCGACAGGCTGATGGCGCCGGCCGCCGCCAGGGCGGAATATTCCCCCAGGCTATGGCCGGCCACGAAGGCCGCCTTGCCGATCCCGACGCCGAACTCGGTCTCCAGGGTCCGCATCACCGCCACGCTGACCGCCATCAGCGCCGGCTGGGCGTTCTCGGTGAGGGTCAGCTGATCCTCCGGCCCGTCCTTCATCAGCTTGAACAGCTTCTGCTCCAGGGCGTCGTCGACCTCCTGGAAGACCTCGCGCGCCGCGGCGAAGGCCTCGGCCAGGTCCTGGCCCATCCCGAGCGCCTGGCTGCCTTGTCCGGGGAAGAGGAAGGCGAGGCTCATTCCGAAACGCTACCTGTTGATTCCGAGGTCGCGAGGGTTAGGGGATAGAACCGGCGGCGACAAGAAAACGAATCCAGGAGCGGACGCATGCGAGCAGTGATCCGACGCGACAGGCGGCTGGTCTGCGACGAGATCGCGGAGCTGACCCCCGGCGCCGGCCAGGTGCTGGTCAAGACGCTGGCCTGCGGCATCTGCGGTTCGGACCTGCACGCCCTGCACCACATGGAGCATATGATCGACCTCGGCCGGCGCTCCGGCGCGCCGGACAGCGGCTTCGATCCCAGCGCCGACACGGTGTTCGGCCACGAGTTCTGCGCCGAGATCCTCGACCACGGCCCGGGCTCGGCCAAGGCCCTGAAGATCGGGACCCGGGTGGTCAGCGTGCCGGTCACCGTCCACGGCGCCGGCATGGAGGCCCTGGGCTTCTCCAACCGCCTCCCCGGCGGTTTCGCCGAGCGGATGATCCTGTCGGAGGCGCTGATCCTGGCGGTCCCCAACGGCCTGCCGACCGACCAGGCCGCCCTCACCGAGCCCTTCGCGGTCGGCGCCCACGCGGTGGCCAAGGCGCGGCTGGAGCCCAAGTCGGTCTCGCTGGTGATCGGCTGCGGCCCGGTCGGCCTGGCGGTGATCGCGGGCCTGAAGGCCAAGGGCCACGGCCCGGTGATCGCCGCCGACTTCTCGCCGCGCCGCCGGGCCGCCGCCGAGCGCCTGGGCGCCGACATCGTCATCGACCCGGCGGTCGAGAGCCCGCACGAGCGCTGGGAGGGCCTGGGGGTCCCCAAGAGCCGCGCCGCCCAGGGGATGATGCGGATGATGGGCCAGGCCATCGCCCAGCCGGTGGTGTTCGAGTGCGTCGGGTCTCCTGGCGTCCTGCAGGCGCTGATCGAGGCCGCGCCGGCCGGCAGCCAGATCGTCGTGGCAGGCGTCTGCATGGAGACCGACAAGATCGAGCCTTCCATCGCCATCACCAAGGAGATCGAGCTCACCTTCGTGTTCGGCTATTCGCCCGAGGAGTTCGCCATGACCCTTCGCCAGCTCTCCGAGGGCGTCATCGACGTCACCGGCCTGGTCACCGGCACGGTCGGGCTGGACGGGGTGGCCGACGCCTTCACCGCCCTGGGCGATCCCGAGGCGCACGTGAAGATCCTGGTGCAGCCCAACGGCTAGGGCGCGTCAGGCGAAAGTGGATCCCGGTTTCGCCGCCCGACGCGCTCTAATTCAAAGAGTTAGAGCCTTTTTATCGGGTTCAAGTGAGTCCACTTGAACCAGAAAGGCCCTAGGGCGCGCTGGCGGTTACTCCGGGGTGGTCGTGCAGATAGGCGGCCGCGGCGGTCGTGAGCGCGGCCGACGAGACCCCGTCCACCGGGCCGACGTAGTAGCCCTTGCGCGCCAGCAGGGCCTGGGTTTCCGACAGGGTGGCGGCCGGCGGGATGACCATGGCGAGCTCGGTGGGCGGGCTGGCGCCGGGCTGGTAGCCGGAGGCGTCGCGGTCCAGGGCCGACCGCTCGGCAGGCCTCAGGCGGGCTTCCAGCTCCAGCTGCTTCTCGCGGGACGCCGTGTCGCCGGCGTTCGCCGCCACCGTGAACCAGCGGTAGGCCTCCCGCAGGTTCCGCTCCACCCCGCGACCGCTCTCGTAGAGCAGGCCGAGGTCGTGCTGCGAATCGACCACGCCGCGCTCGGCGGCGCGGCGGAACCAGACCGCGGCTTCACCGTCGTCGCGCGCGCCACCCTCCCCGTTGACCAGGAAGATCGCCAGGTTGTGCATGGCGATCCGGTCGCCGCCCTCCGCCGCGCGACGGGTCCAGCCGCGCGCGGCGCCCAGGTCGCGCGGCGTGCCGGCCCCGCCGCTCTCGTAGAGGCCGGCCAGCGCCAGCTGCGCCTTGGCGTCGCCCCCCTGGGCCAGGCCGGTCAGCCGCGGCAGGGCCGTCGCCTCGCCCCGGGCGAGCGCCGCGGTCGCCGCCTCATAGGTGTCGCGCACGGCGTCCCTGGCCGGCGCGGTCGGCGCGGCGGCCGCCGGCAGCGCGGTCGCCAGGCGGCCGGCGACGGCCGGGCGAGCCGGCATCGGGCCAGGCCGCAGCGGCAGATCGGTCGGCGGTGACGCGATCGCCTGCGGCAGCGCCCCGGGATGGGCCAGCACCAGCGCGCACGCCCCCAGCACGCTGAGCGCGGCCGCCGTGCTGGCGGCGCCGAAGATCAGCCGGATCGAAGCCGGGTCCGTCGCCGCAACGACAGCCGTCCGGGCGGCCGCGGCAGGCGCCAGGTCGGCGGACGCATCGACCTGCGGGGCCGCGCCGCGGTCGACCCGGATCTCCAGGCGTTGCGCCAGCGCATCCAGCGTCGCACCCAGGGCCGCGTGCCGGCCGGCGGCGTCGTGCTCCCGTTGCGACACGCGCCAGGCCAGCGTCTCCAGGGCCTCGGCCAGGGCGACCATCGCGTCCGGCGGCAGCGGCGCGGGCCCGGGGGCGGCCAGCCGGCCTTCCACATCGCCCAGGATGGCGTGCAGCTGCGCGACCGCGCGGCGCGTACGGTCGTCGTCCGGGCCCCGCGGCTCCGGATCGGCTCCCCTCGGCCAGGCGCCGTCAGCGGCCATCTGCCCTCCCAGCCGCGCGCCCCACCGGCCCGGCACGACCCCAGGCTACACCGAACCGGAAACCCGTACGCAAGGACACATCGCCTGGCGCAGGCGATCACCGCCGGCGCCTTAATGTAAAGCTTACCGGACCTGCGCGCCGTCGCGTAGCCTGCAAAGCAGCGCGTTCGCGACCGATCGCTCGGCGGTCACAAGCAACGGCCGCCAGCCTTCGCGACCCTCCACCGTCTAGAGGCTCTACCTTGACAGTGACCGAACGCGGTTCTAGAGCGGTAAGTGGCTAACAAAAGGTAAATTCGGGACTTGCAACCCTGGGCGCCGCGCCGGTTCTATTTTCCCCTCCGAGGGGAATATTCGGCGAACGCGGGCTGACCAAGTCTCGACCAAGTAGTGCGCATCTGCCGAAGGTGCGCTTCAAGGGGTGTAAAAGATGAAACTTCGTATTGCGCTGGCCGCCGCGGCCCTGGGCCTCGTCGCCGCCTCCCAAGCCTCCGCCGCCGGCCCGGCCACGGCCAACACCACCGCCACGGCCACCATCGTCGCCCCGTCCCAGCTGACGGCGACCCGCAGCCTGGACTTCGGGACCATCGCCAAGCCGACCACCGGCACCACCACGGTGACCGTCGCCTCCGCCGCCAGCCCGGCGGCGACCCCGGCCGTCTCGGGCGGCAACGGCTATATTCCCACCGCCGGCCTGGCGCACGCCTCTGCGTTCCACCTGCTCGGCACCAGCGCCGAGACCTATTCGGTCACCTCCACCACGCTCGTATTCACCGGCGCGACGGGCAATCTGTCCGCCATCGGTGCGGAGGCTCCCGTGGCGGCCAGCGGCGTGCTGAACACCCTGCCGGCCTCGGGCACGGATGACGTCTACATCGGCGGCCACTTCGACATCACCGCGTCAACCGTCGCGGCCACCTATAACGGCACGCTGACCCTGACCATCAACTTCGACTGAACAGGGCAGCCGGGCGGCAAACGGGCCTTTCCGTAAACCTTTCGGCGGGACAGTCGCTCCGGCCATGACACGAGCCATATCCAACCTTGGAACCCTGGTCGTCTCGACGGCGCTGCTGGCGGCTGCGTCCGCGCAGGCCGCGACCGTCCCGGCGCACGCGGCCATCGTCGAGGCCAGCAACGTCAAGGTCGAATGGGCGCTGGCCCCGCCCAGCGTGAAGGCCGTGATCCAGGGGGCCGACTTCCTGGGCAACATGCCGTCCCTGGCGATCGGCCTGCTGATGCCGCGAAATGCAAGGTTAACGCTTCGTCGCGAAGATGAGACGGGGGCGACCGTGACCGCTCCCGCCGGCTTCGTGGTGGTCACGACCGAGGGAGGCGACGCCTTGATCGTGAGAACCGGCGCCGACGCCGAACGCCTGATCGCGCGCCAGGGCGCCATCGTCGCCGGCTCGCTGGCGGGCCGCACCGCGACCAGCATCGACGTGGCCCGGGGCGGCCTGACCCTGATATCCACCGCCGGGTCGCAGCCGCCGGCCCCGGCGGCCACGCTCGTGGTCACGGTTCAGTACAACTGATGCGCGCGCCGCTCTTCGGCCTGCTCACCGCCGCGACCGCGGCGGCCGGCGCCTTTGTGTCGTGCGGCCCGGTCCTCGCCCAGCCCGCGCCCGTGGCGCCGGCGGCGAGCCCGCTCAACGCCTTCCTCAACATCACCCCCAAGCGGCTGACCTTCGACCGCAGCCGGCGCAACGGTACGGTGGTGCTGCTGAATCAGGGTACGGAGCCGGTGACCGTCGACATCGCCCTGATCGACCGGGTGATGCTACCCGACGGCCAGATCTTCGCTGTCGAGGACGCCGACAAGCGCGCCGACGGCAAGGCCGCGGCCGCCCAGCTCAAGTCGGCCAGGGACCTGCTGCAGATCTCGCCGCGCCGCGCCATCCTGCTGCCCGGCCGGCCGCAGACCGTGCGCGTGCGGCTGGCGACCCTGCCCGAAGCCACCGACGGCGAGCACCGCAGCCACCTGACCGTCACCACCATCCCGCCCCGCGACGCCGGGACCACGGTGGACGCCGCCGCGGCCACCGGCGGCCAGAACGAGCTGCGCTTCCAGATCACCGCCGTCTACGGCCTGTCGATCCCGATGATCGTGCGCCCGGCCGACGCCGACGTGCGCGCCACCCTGGAGGGCGCCAAGCTGGAGTATCCCGAGGTTTCCACCGACGGCCGCTCGCCGCCGAAGCGGATGCCGGTGGTCAGCCTGGACCTGGTCCGCGCCGGCACGAGCTCGGTCTACGGCAATTTCGAGGTGCGCGTGGTCGGCGAGAAGAAGGGCGCCGATCCGCTGGGCGTGGCGCGGGGTGTCGGCGTCTATCCGGAAATCGCCCGCCGCATCGTGCGGATCCCGATCAGCCGCGCGCCCGCCGCCGGCGAGCAGCTGGAGGTGACCTTCACGGACGACGACACGTCACCGGGGAAGGTCCTTGCGAAAGCCGCGATCTAGTTGGCCCTGCCCCCTCGCGACCGCAGTCCTCATCCTGCTGCGGAGCGCGCCGGCGTACTCCGCGCCGTCCCCGCCGCCTGAGCGCTCGGCCGCGCCGGCGGCGAGCGAGCGGTCGATCGAAGCCATCGACCCGGCCAGCCTGCTGCTGTTCTCGGTCTCGCTGGACGACCTGACCCTGTCCGACGGGCTGGGCGCCTATGGCGCGCCTGAGGATCCCCTGGCGCCGTTCGGCGAGCTGGTGCGGCTGCTGGAGGCCGACGTCGACGTCATGCCCGCCGAGCGCCGCATCGTCGGTCGCCTGGGGCCGACCAAGCGCTCGCTGGTGGTGGACCTGAATGCCGGCGTCGCCCGCGTCGGGGGCCAGGAGATCGCGATCTCCAGCCAGGACGCGGTGGTCACCCCGACCGAGATCTACATGCGCGTCTCGGCGATCCAGAAGCTGCTGCCGCTCAAGATCGAGGTGGCCTCCGACGACCTGGCGCTGCGGCTGCACGCAATCGAGAAGTTCCCCGTCCAGGCCCGGCTGGAGCGCCTGGCCAACCGTCCCGACGGCGCCCAGGTCGGCGGCGCCAGCCAGGAGGCGCTGAAGGTCGACCAGCCCTATGCCTTGATCAGCCCTCCCGGCTTCGACGTGACGCTGGACGGCGGGCTGCAGTCGGGCCGCCACAACCGCGACTTCCGCTACGACATCCGGATGGCCGGCGACCTGCTGTACGCCAACCTGCAGGCCTACCTGGGTTCCGACGAGCTGGGCCGGCCGGCCAATGCGCGCTTCCTGCTGCAGCGCCGCTCGCTGGAAGGAAACCTGCTGGGCCCGCTGCACGCCCGCGAGGTCACTGCTGGCGACACCTTCACCCCGGGCCTCTCCATCGGTCCGCGCAGCATCGGCGGGCGGGGCTTCTCGTTCTCCACCGCGCCGCTGGAGCAGACCAACATCTTCAACCGCATCGACCTGCGCGGCGAGCTGCCGCCCGGCTTCGATGTCGAGCTCTATGCCAACGACGTGCTCAAGGGCAGCACCAACCAGTCGGTGAACGGGCGCTTCGAATTCCTGGGCGTGCCCCTGTCGCCGGGGCTCAACGTCCTGCGCCTGGTCACCTATGGGACCCGCGGCGAGCGCACCGAGGAGGTCCAGGTGGTCAATGTCGGCGCGGCCCTGCTGCGCCCCCACGAGGCCCAGTTCGCCTTCGGCATCGTCGATCAGGACCAGCCGCTGTTCCGCTTCCGCAACCAGTCGCCCAGCATACTGGGTGATCCCGGCCTGTTCGCCACCCGCGGCACGCGGATCGTCGGGTCGCTGAACTATGGCGTCACCGACCTCCTGAGCCTCACCGCCGGGGTGGCGCGGGTGCCACAGGTGGGCGGCGGCGCCCTCGGCGTCTACACGGCCGGCGCGCGGACGTCGTTGATGGGCCTGGCCACCCAGGCCGACCTGGCCGTGGACGGCAGCGGCGGGTCGGGCGTCTCGCTGGGGATCGCCGGCCAGCTGCGCGGGACCTCCGCCGTGCTGCGCCACGCCGAGTACCGCGATGGCTTCGTCGACGAGAACAATCTGGGCTTCAACTCGCGCCTGGAGATGCAGCGCCGGACCGAGCTCACCTTGGATTCCAGCGTCAATCTGCGCGGCCGGATCGTCCCCGTCTCGATGCGCGTGATCCGCAACGAATACGCCGGCGACTCGCACGACCTGCTGGCCTCGGCGCGCGCGTCCTCCAGCATCGGCCAGGTGCTGATCTCGGCGGGTGGGGAGTACCAGCGCCAGGACTACCCGCTCTCGCGCCCCACCGAGACCCTGAATGGCTATATCGCGGCCTCGACGTACCAGACCGGCCACTGGCAGATCCGCTCGACGCTCGACTATCAGGTGCTGCCGGACTTCAAGGCCAAGTTCCTCGCCGTGACGGTCGACCGGCGGCTCAACGACGCCTGGTCCATGCGCTTCGGCCTCGGCCAGCCGCTGGACAAGCTCAGCGGCTGGAACGCCACGGTCTCCAGCATCCTGTCGACCTCGAAGGGCGACCTGGCCCTGACCGGCCAGTACGACCACTCCGACGACAACTGGCGGGTCGCGCTGCAGTGGAACTTCGGCATCGGCTACAACCCCGGCCGCAAGGGCTATGACCTGATCCGCAGCGGGCCGGGCTCTGGCGGCTCGGTGCTGTTCAATGCCTTCATCGACGAGAACGGCGATGGAATCCGCCAGGCCAGCGAGGCGCCGGCCCCGAACGTCGGCCTGACCGGCGCGGCGCAGCGCGGCATCGTCACCGGCGCGGACGGGCGGGTGCTGGTCACCGGCCTGGGCGGCGGGCCGACCGCGCACATGGACGTCAGCCTCGACAAGGTCGCCGACGCCTCGGTCTCAACCCCGCCCTCGCGGCTGGACCTGCGGCCGCGGCCGGGCAGCATCGCCCGCGTCAACTATCCGATGCGGCCGACCGGCGGGGTGATGGTCAAGGTCGAGCTGCTGCGCGACGACGGCAAGCGCGTCGGCCTCTCCTCGGTCCGCGTCCAGCTGGTCCCCGACAAGGGAACGCCGGTCGACGCGGTGACCGAGTTCGACGGCTCGGCGATGTTCGACGCCGTGCCCATCGGCGCCTACCATCTGCAGCTTGAGCAGCGCCAGGCCGACCGGCTGCGCATGCGCCTGCTCCAGGAGCCGACCGTGACCATCAAGAGCGGCGGCGACTTCGCCCCCGACGTGGTGGTGCAGGTGCGCTTCCTGCCGCCCGCGCCCGAGACCACGGTCGCCAAGGCCGGGGGGAACTGAGGTGGCGCGACAGGCGGACCCGGGTCTGGTATCCGACGCCAAGATGCGGCCGGCCCTCCCAACCCTGCTGTTCCGCGCCGCCGGCTTCGCCTGCGCCCTGCTGGCCGCGCCCGCCGCGTCGGCGGCCTCGTATGTCGTCAACATCGGCGGCGGCCTGGACCTGCAGTCCGTCGCCACCGCAGCCGCCGGCGATACGGTGTTCCGGATCAACCCTTCCAGCGGCGCGGTCACCGTCCAGAGCGGCGCCGGCCGCCGGCTCTCGACGACGTCCGTGCGCGGCCAGGTGACCATCACCTGCAAGCCGTCCCGCCCGACCGACACCGCCTGCACCACCGCCAATGTGCCGATGCGGATCGGGACCATCGGGCCGCTGATCGGGCGCGCCCGGGCCCTGACCAACTTCACCGTCGCGATGGGCACCGCCAGCGTGGTGGGGCCGCCGACCGGGACCAACCCGCTCGGCTTCCAGCTCGCGCCGCCCGGCGACAACACGCCCAAGACCTTCTTCGTCGGCGCGGACTTTCCGGTGGCCGGCGACGACGCGCCCCTGGCCAGCGGCAACGGCGAGAACAGCTTCTACGTCTACGCGGTCGACCCCGCCGGGCTCGAGATGGCCGGCGACAGCGACAAGGGCAAGGTCAAGGCGCTGCGCGCCCTGGCGGTGGCCAAGACCGCCGACCTCAGCTTCGGCCGCATCCAGATCCCGCCGTCGGGCGCCAGCACGATCTCCCTCAACGCCAGCACCGGGACCCGCACGGTGACCGGCGGCGCCTTCGCGTTCCCGACCCCGGCGCCGACCCGCGGGGCCTTCACCGTCACCGGCGAGGGCGGCCAGCAGGTCTCGCTGACCATCCCCACGACCTTCAACCTGACCGGCCCCTCGACGATTCCCGTGACGGTGACCAACACCGCCCCGCCCTCGCCCAGCCTGAGCGGCGGCCTGGGCTCGGGCGGGACCTACAGCTTCACGATCGGCGGCAGTTTCGCGATCTCCAACACCACGCCGACGGGCGCCTATTCCGGCGTCCTGACCGTCAGCATCGACTACAATTGAGCCCCCTTGCGCTAAGGCGGGCCGCGGTATTCAACTGTCCCGCTTTCTTCAAAGTCTCCCGAGGAATCCACCCATGACGCGTCTCGTTCTCGCCGCCGCCGCCGCCGCTCTGCTGGCCACCCCGGCCTTCGCCGCCCTGAAGCCCGGCGACAAGGCGCCCACCTTCACCGCGCCCGGCTACCTGGCCGGCGAGCCGGTGACCCTGTCGCTGGCCGAGGCGCTGAAGAAGGGGCCGGTCGTACTCTACTTCTTCCCGGCCGCCCACACCTCAGGGTGCAACCTTGAGGCCCACCTGTTCTCCGAGGCCATCGACGACTTCAAGGCCCAGAAGGCGACGGTGATCGGCATCACCGCCGGCAAGGTCGACGAGCTGGCCGCCTTCTCCAAAGAGACCGAGCACTGCGGCGGCAAGTTCGCGGTGGCCGCCGACCCGGGCGCCAAGATCGCCAAGCAGTACGACAGCGTCATGATGGTGAAGCCTGACTGGTCGGACCGCACCTCCTATGTCATCGCCCCGAACGGCACCGTCCTGCGCGCCTATTCCAAGCTGGACCCCAGCGACCACGTGAACCAGACCCTGGCCGCGGTGAAGGCCTACAACACCAAGAAGTAGGCGCGCTGGCCTCGGGCGGATAGGCAACGGCCGGGCGGTCGAGCGGCCGCCATGGCCCACGAGCGGGGACGGCGCGGCGGTCGCTGTTCTGAATCAAGGCGCGGCGCCAAGCTCCCGCTACGAGTCACGGGGCATGAGGTGCGAACGACCATGACCCTGCCGCCTGCCGCGCCAGACCCGCCCGACGCGGTCAAGCAGCCCGAGCGGCCCAAGCTGCTGCAGGTGCTGGGCCCCGGCCTGATCACCGGCGCCTCCGACGACGATCCCAGCGGCATCGCCACCTATTCCCAGGCCGGGGCCCAGTTCGGCTTCAACATGGCCTGGACGATGCTGTTCAGCCTGCCGTTCATGTGCGCGATCCAGGAGATCAGCGCCCACATCGGGCGGGTCACCGGCCGCGGCATCGCGGGCAATATCAAGCGCCACTACCCCGGACCCGTGCTGGCCGGGCTGGTCGGCCTGCTGCTGGTCGCCAACACCCTCAACCTCGGCGCCGATCTGGGCGCCATGGCGGCGGCCCTGAAGCTGGTGATCGGCGGCCCGGAGTTGTTCTATGTCGCGCTGTTCGCCGTGCTGTCGGCCGGGCTCGAGATCTTCGTCCGCTATTCCCGCTACGTCTCGGTCCTGAAGTGGCTGACCCTGGCCCTGTTCGCCTATGTGGGCGTGGCGTTCGTCGTGCACATGCCCTGGGCGACCGTGGGCCTGCACCTGATCGCGCCGCACATTCAGTGGACGCCGGCCTACATCACCACCTTCGTGGCCATCCTCGGCACCACGATCAGCCCCTACCTGTTCTTCTGGCAGGCGGAGGAGGAGGTCGAAGAGGTCAAGGAACGCCCGGGCGCCAGGCCCCTCGACCGCGCCCCGGCCCAGGCCAGCGGCGAGTTCGCCCGCATCCGGTTCGACACCTATGTCGGCATGGCGCTTTCGAACGCCGTGGCCCTGTTCATCATCCTGACGACGGCCGCCACCCTGAACGCGCACGGCGTCACCGACATCCAGACCTCCGCCCAGGCGGCGCTGGCGCTGCAGCCGATCGCCGGGCCGGCGGTGTTCGCCGTGTTCGCTCTGGGGATCGTCGGCACCGGCTTGCTGGCGGTGCCGGTGCTGGCCGGCTCGGCCGCCTATGCGGTCGGCGAGGCCTTCGGCTGGCACGTCGGCCTGGCGCGCAAGTTCCACCGGGCCAAGGCTTTCTACGGCGTGATCGTCGCGGCCACCGTCATCGGTGCTTTGCTCAACTTCACCACCATCGATCCGATCAAGGCGCTGTTCTGGAGCGCGGTGATCAATGGGGTGGTCGCCGTTCCGGTGATGGGGATGATGATGCTGCTGAGCAGCCGGCGCGACGCCATGGGCGAGTTCACGCTCTCCGGGCCGCTGAAGGTCATGGGCTGGCTGGCGACGGCGCTGATGGCCGCCGCGTCCGTCACCATGTTCGCCATGTGGGGCAAGGGCGGTTGAGGGTCGCCACCGCCGCCATCCCGCTGGCCGTCGCGCTGGCCGTCGCGGCCTCGGCCGGGGCGGAGGAGCGCAAACCGAAGCCGCCTCCCCCGCCGGTGACGGTGAAGATCAAGGACACCCTCGACATCTGGCGCAATGTCCGTGGCGGCGTCGCGGTCGGCTACACCTCGCTCAACAAGCTGCAGATCAGCGCCACGGCGGACGGCGACGCCTTCGGCCTGCCGGGCTTCACCGCCCACGCCCACGTCTTCACGACCAACGGCGAGAGCCTCAGCGGATCGCGTACCGGCGACATCCAGACCGCCAGCAATATCGAGGCGCTGAGCGTGACCCGCCTGTTCGAGGCCTGGGCGGAACAGACGTTCGGCCAGGAGGGCGCGGGCGGCGTGGCCGTTCGGGCCGGCCTGATGGACCTGAACGAGACCTTCGACAGCATCGGCACGGCGGGGATCTTCATCAACTCCTCGCACGGGATCGCCCCCGACCTGTCGCGCAGCGGCCCCAATGGGCCCTCGATCTTCCCGGTCACCGCGGCGGGCCTGCAATTCGGCTGGACGCCCAGCGCCGCGCTTTCCGTGCATGCGGCGGTGTTCGATGGCGTGCCGGGCGACCCGGACCACCCTCGCGCCTTCGCCGCCGTGCATCTCAGCCGGCGTGACGGCGCCCTGCTGATCGCCCAGGCCGACTACCGGTTCGCCACCGACAGCCAGGCCTCGATCGGCGTGTGGAGCTACACCGCGGCGTCGAACACCTACGCCGACCCGCGGCGGCGGCTCACGGCGCACCCTGGGGTCTATGCCTTCGCCGAAGGGCCCGTCCCGTTGCCAGGACAGCCCCGCGCCTGGGTCCGCGCCGGGATCGCCGACGACCGCGTGCAGGCGGTCTCCGGCTACCTGGGCGGCGGGGTCGTCTGGACCGGCCTTCTCACGGGGCGCGGGCAAGACCAGTTCGGCATCGCGGTCGCCCACGCGGTGATCGGCGCAGAAGCGCGTCGGCGGCTGGATCTGCCCAGGGCGGAGACGACGTGGGAAGTGACCTACAGCTACCGGCTGAACGACACGATCCATCTGCAACCCGATGTGCAGTACATCGTGCACCCCGCACTGGCGCCGCATCTGCCGGACGCGCTCGCCGTCGGCCTGCGGGTGGTGGCGGACCTGAAACTGCCCAGCTGGTCGCCCGACGACGACAACTAGGTCGTAAGGACGATTTAGGGCTCGGGCTACGGGGCGAAAATCCTTGCCCGGCCACGGCTTTTCCCCTATGAGCCCGCCTCTTCACGGAAGGCGGTCTCACGCGGAGCCTTCATGGATCGGGAAACGCCCGCTCCTGCCGCGTCAGAGATCCATCGGGGCCGGCGGACTTCCGCCTACCGGCCGCGCCGCCCTCCCCCAACGGAAGAAGGAACGCATGGCGCTCTACGAGCACGTTGTCATCTCGCGGCAGGATATCTCGCCGCAACAGGCCGAAGCCCTCAACGACACCCTCAAGCACCTGATCGAGGAAGGCGGCGGAAACGTCGCCAAGATCGAGTACTGGGGCCTTCGCAATCTCACCTACCGGATCAAGAAGAACCGCAAGGGTCACTATTCCCTCCTCGCGATCGATGCCCCCTCGGACATCGTCAAGGAAATGGAACGCCAGCTGTCGATCAACGAAGACGTGCTGCGTTACATGACAGTCCGCGTGGAAGAACTCGACCTTGAGCTCTCCCCGATCCTCGCCCGCCGCGATCGCGACCGCGAACGCCGCGACGACGTCCCGCAATTCTAGGAAAGGGAGGATCACGCAATGACTGACGAAACCTCCGTCCAGGACACCCCGCCGCCCGCCGCCGGCGCGGCCGCCGGTGGCCAACGCCGCCCGTTCTTCCGCCGCCGCAAGGTGTGCCCGTTCTCCGGCGCCAACGCGCCCAAGATCGACTACAAGGACGTCAAGCTCCTGCAGCGCTACGTCTCCGAGCGCGGCAAGATCGTGCCGTCGCGGATCACCGCGGTCTCGGCCAAGAAGCAGCGTGAACTGGCCAAGGCCATCAAGCGCGCCCGCTTCCTGGCCCTGCTCCCCTACGTCGTGAAGTAGGGAGTCCGGCACATGAAAGTCATTCTGCTCGAACGCCTCGAAGGCTGGGGCGCCCTTGGCGACGTGGTCACGGTGAAGGACGGGTTCGCCCGCAACTTCCTGCTGCCGCGCTCCAAGGCGCTCCGCGCCAATTCGGCCAACATGAAGGTCTTCGACGCCCAGCGCGCCGAGATCGAGGTCCGCAACGCCAAGACCAAGGAAACCGCCGGCGGCGCTGGCGAAAAGCTGGACGGCACCGCCTACATCCTCATCCGCCAGGCGGGTGAGAGCGGCCAGCTCTACGGTTCGGTCGCCGGCCGCGACGTGGCCGAGATCATCAACGCCGAAGGCGGCAAGGTCGAACGCGCCATGGTCGTGCTGGACAAGCCGATCAAGACGCTGGGCCTGCACGAGGTGAAGGTGCGCCTGCATGCCGAGGTGACGGTCACCGTCACCCTCAACATCGCGCGCAGCCAGGACGAAGCCGAACGCCAGGCCCGCGGTGAGAACGTGATCAACTCGCAGTTCGAGGAAGATCGCGCCGCCGATGAACAGGCGACGGCCGACCTGCTGCAAGGCGGCGCCGGCTCGGCCGAGAAGGACTACGGCGGCGACGCCTAGCCCGAATTCGACCCGATCTCTGACAAGCGGCGCGGGGGACCCACCCCCGCGCCGTTTTCATGTCCGAGGCAAGCAAACGCGCGGCTTTTCCACAGGCGCAATTTGTGTGTGGAAAGAGGTCCGCGGGCGGCCTTGTCGCAGTCCCGGCGGGGCCCGCCTTCCTGTATCCGTCACGGATGGCTCTCGTTCCCGCCCTCGACCTCCGCGCCGTCCCCAACGACATCGCGATCGCCCATGTCCCCTCGAACATCGAGGCCGAGCAGGCGCTGCTGGGCGCGCTGCTCTATGACAACGCCGCCTTCGAGCGGCTGGGCGACAACCTGCAGCCGCGCCACTTCTTCGAGCCCTTCCACCAGCGCCTGTTCGAGGCCGTCCAGGTCGCCATCCGCAAGGGCCAGCTGGCCGAGCCGATCCTGCTGGCCGAGCAGTTCTCCAGCGATCCGGCGTTCAACGACCTCGGCGGCATCCGCTATCTGGCCGACCTGGTGGACCGCGCCCCGCCGGCCGCCAACGCCCCGGACTACGCCCGCTCGATCTACGACCTGGCGCTGCGCCGCGACCTGATCCGCATCGGGGGCGACATCGCCGCGACGGCCCAGCAGAGCGACGCCGAGCTGGACGCCCGCGACCAGATCGAACAGGCCGAGCAGCAGCTCTTCGAACTGGCCGAGGCCGGCGGCGTTACCCAGGGGTTCGTGAAGTTCGCCGACGCCCTGCAAGGCGCCGTGGCCATGGCCGCGGAGGCCCACAGCCGCGACGGGGGCCTGGCCGGCCTCTCCACGGGCCTGATCGACCTGGACCAGAAGATCGGCGGCCTGCACCCCTCCGACCTGGTGATCATCGCCTCGCGCCCGTCGATGGGGAAGAGTTCACTGGCCGCCAACATCGGCTTCGACGTCGCCCGCCAGTACGCCTGGGAGCCGCAGCCCGACGGCTCGCGCAAGACCGTGCGCGGCGGGATCTGCGCGTTCTTCTCCCTGGAAATGAGCGCCGACCAGCTGGCCATGCGCATGCTGGCCGAGGTCTCCGGGGTTTCGGGCGACCGGCTGCGCAAGGGCGAGATCGACGCCATGGAGTTCGGTCGGGTCCGCGACGCCGCCATCGAGATCCAGGAGGCGCCGTTCTATATCGACGACACCGGCGGCATCACCCTGGCCAAGCTGACCGCGCGCGCTCGGCGGCTGAAGCGCACGGCCGGCCTCGACCTGCTGATCGTCGACTATCTCCAGCTGGTCACTATCGGCGGCGCCGCGCGGACCGACAATCGCGTGCAGGAGGTGAGCGCCATCACCATGGGCCTGAAGTCGCTGGCCAAGGAGCTCTCTATCCCGGTCATCGCGCTGGCGCAGCTGTCCCGCCAGGTCGAGAACCGCGAGGACAAGAAGCCCCAGCTGTCCGACCTGCGCGAATCCGGCTCGATCGAGCAGGACGCCGACATGGTCATGTTCATCTACCGCGAGAGCTACTACCTCAGCCGTCTGGAGCCCCGGGAGGGCACCGAGGAACACTTCAAGTGGCAGGAACAGATGGACCAGGTGAAGGGCCTCGCCGAGATCGTGATCGGCAAGCAGCGCCACGGCCCGATCGGCACCGTGAAGCTCTCGTTCAACGAGGACCTGACCAAGTTCGGCAATCTGGCGCGTGACTCCAGCCGGTACGAACAGCACTAAGCGCCCATGAGTCCCGACCGGGCGCGCCTGACCATCGATCTCGACGCGCTCGCGCACAACCGCGCGGTGCTCGCCGACGTGGCGCGTGGGGCGGAAGTGGCCGCCGTGGTCAAGGCCGACGGCTATGGCCTGGGCGCCGGGCCGATCGCGCGCCGGCTGCACGCCGAGGGAACCCGCAGCTTCTTCGTCGCCCGCCTGGCCGAGGGCGAGGCCGTGCGCGCCGCGCTGGGCGACCGCGACGCCACGGTCTACGTCCTGGACGGCCTGCTGCCCGGCGGCGCCGATCGCCTGGCCGCCGCGCGCCTGACGCCGGTGATCGCCACCGTGCCCCAGGCGGCCGCCGCCCTGGCCCGCGCCACCGCCGCCAACGCCGCGGGCGGGCGCTATCAGGTCGCCCTGCAGGTTGACAGCGGCATGAACCGCCAGGGGCTCAGCCTGGCCGAGGCCCGCGCCCTGACCGGCGCGCCCGGCGGTCTGCGCGCGCTTGACGTCGGCCTGGTGATGAGCCACCTGGGCTCGGCCACCGACCCGGCCGAGCCGCGCAACCTCGAGCAGCTGGCCCGCTTCCGCGAGATCCGCGCCCTGTTCCCCGACGCCCGCGCCAGCCTCGCCGCCTCGGCCGGAGCCTTCCTGGGCCACGACTACGCCTACGACATGGTCCGCGCCGGCATCTGCCTGCTGGGCGGTGGGCCGCAGGAGCTGCCGCATCCGCGCCTGAAGGCGGTGGCGACGCTGACCGCGCCGATCCTCGACATCCGCCACCTCAGCCCCGGCGACCGCGTCGGCTACGGCTCCGGCTTCACCGCGCCGCGCCCCATGCGGGTGGCCATCGTCGGGGCCGGCTACACCGACGGCGTGATCCGGGCCGGCATGGGCAAGGGCTACGCCTGGGCGGCCGGCGCACGCCGCGCCCTGCTCACCGTCAACATGGACCTGCTGACCATCGACCTGGGCCCGGGGCAGGCCGGGGTCGGCGACGCGGTCGAGTTGCTGGGTCCAAACGTCGCCCTCGACGATGTCGCGAGCGCCGCTGGCACCGTCGCTCACGAGGTGCTGACGCGGATCAGCACCCGGGCCGAGCGGGTCTATCTGAGCGGCGTGTAGGAGGCCGACAGCGGCCCGCCCAGCTCCGCAGCGCTGGCCGCCAGGACGCCGCGCGCCGTCCACAGCCCGAAGATCACCACCAGGATCGCCGCGAACGCGGTCAGCCGATGCGCGTCCGGGATCGCCAGCATCCGCGGCAGGCCCAGGTACAGCGTGTAGAGGCTGTAGACCCCGGCCAGGACGCCCACCGCCAGGCCCAGGCTGGGATAGAGTTCGGCGACCCCGCCGATCCAGCTCGCCGTGGCCGCATAGCTCACCAGTTCCAGGGCCCGCCCACGGTCGCCGTCCCCGCCGAACGCCCGGGCGATCAGGGCCACCAGCACACCGGCCGCCGCCACCGCCGCGAACGTCAGCGCATAGCCGGCGAACGCCCCCAGCACGAGCCCGAGCGGGCTCATCATCACGTCCACATTGGCTATGTTGAACCCGAACTTCAGCGGCCCGGCGACGCTGCAGACCGCCGGGATCGCCGCCAGCGGCGCCACATAACGCCCGAACAGTCCGCGCGGGTCGGCCGGCTCCGCCGCGATCGCCACCCAGGTCCGGCCCGGCATCACCAGCAGGCGCAAGGCGCGCGCGATCACGGCGGCTCCCCGCGGCGTACCCATCCGGCCCTCCAACGCAACTCCGCGGAATGGGTAGCATGGCGCACGCCGATCCGGCTCGAGCAGCATCGCAAAACCTTGACGCGGGATCATTCTTGTGTTCTTGATGTGTTCACGGTGCGGATCGCATGACGCAACGACCGCCTCTCCAACGGTCGTCATCCCACGGTCAGCCGCAGGCTGATCCGGGGGACCCAAGCTGGGCCGGCAAAAGCGACGCGTCGGCTTGGGTTCCCCGGATCGCCCTGGCGGGCGACCGGGGGATGACGCGGGTTGAGGAGAGCAAGGCGGCCGCCCAATCCCGCGCCGACCCCACCCCCGAGTCAGCCTAGACTCAGCGCATTCGAATCACGGAGACCCCATGGCCCGAGACGGCGCCATCTACGCCTGTCAGTCCTGCGGGGGCGTGCAGACCAAATGGTCGGGGCAGTGCCCGGCCTGCAACGCCTGGAACAGCCTGGTCGAGGAACTGACCAGCCGCCCGCCGGGCGCCATGACCCTCACCAAGCCGACGCGGAAGGTCCATCTGGCCTTCGAGGGCCTGGACGAGGCGACGGTCGCCCCGCCCCGCATAGCCACGGGCGTGGACGAGTGGGACCGGGTCTGCGGCGGCGGCGTGGTGCCGGGCTCGGCGATCCTGGTCGGCGGCGACCCCGGCGTCGGCAAGTCCACCCTGCTGCTGCAGGTGGCCGCCCAGGCCGCCCTGCGCGGCGCCAAGTGCGCCTATATCTCCGGCGAGGAGGCCGTGGAGCAGGTCCGCGCGCGGGCCCAGCGCATGGGCCTGGCCGGCGCCCCGGTGAAACTGGCGGCCGAGACCAGCCTGCGCGCCATCTCCGACGGCCTGAAGGCCGAGCACTTCGACTTCGTGGTGATCGATTCCATCCAGACCATGTGGAGCGACGCCCACGAGGCCGGCCCCGGTTCGGTCACCCAGGTCCGCGCCGCCGCCGGCGAACTGGTGCGCCTGGCCAAGAAGCGCGGCATGGCCGTGGTCCTGGTCGGCCACGTCACCAAGGAAGGCGCCATCGCCGGTCCCCGGGTGATCGAGCACATGGTCGACGCGGTGTTCGCCTTCGAAGGCGAGCGCGGCTATCCGTTCCGCATCCTGCGCGGGGCCAAGAACCGCTTCGGGGCCACCGACGAGATCGGCGTCTTCGAGATGGGCGACGCCGGCCTGGCCGAGGTGAAGAACCCCTCGGCCCTGTTCCTCAACACCTCCGGCGAGCGCGCCGCCGGCGCGGCGGTGTTCGCCGGCATCGAGGGCTCGCGGCCAGTGCTGGTGGAGATCCAGGCGCTGGTCGCCCCCTCGGCCTACGGCACGCCGCGTCGCGCGGTGGTCGGCTGGGATTCGGGACGCCTGGCGATGATCCTCGCCGTGCTGGAAGCGCGATGCGGCCTTAGTTTCGGCGACCGGGATGTCTATCTGAACGTGGCAGGAGGCCTCCGCATCTCAGAACCCGCCGCCGACCTCGCCGCCGCCGCCGCCCTCGCCTCCTCGGTCTTCGACCAGGCCCTGCCGCAGGACTGCGTGGTGTTCGGCGAGATCAGCCTCTCCGGCGAGGTCCGGCCGGTCAGTCGCATGGACAGCCGCCTGAAGGAGGCCGCCAAGCTGGGCTTCCGCCGCGCCCTGGCCCCCGCCGTCCAGGATTCCGCCGGCGGCGCGCTGCCGGTCACCGGCGCCAGCCGCCTGGCCGACGCCATCCAGCGCATCCACGACGCCAACTGGGACGGCTCGCCTTGACCCAGTTCGATTTCCTGGTCCTGGCCCTGCTGGGCGTGTCAGCTGCCATCGGCTTCATGCGCGGGGCCGTGCGCGAGATCGCCGCCCTGCTGGCCCTGATGGTGGCTGCCGGCCTGGCGGTGTTCGGTTTGCCGGTGTTCGGCCCGATCTTCCGCGGGTTCATCCATCCGCCCTGGCTGGGCACCGTCGCGTCGCTGACGATCGTCTTCGGCGTGGCCTTCGTCGCCCTGCGGCTGATCGGCGCGGGCGTGGCGCGAGCGGTGCAGAGCACCCAGATGCTGGGCTTCCTGGACCGTTCCCTGGGCCTGTTGATCGGCCTGGGCCGGGGCCTGATCGTGCTGGGGGCGCTCTTCCTGATGTTCAGCGCCGCCACGCCGGAAGACCTGCGTCCCCATTGGATCACCGGCGCGCGCACCTGGCCTCTGGCGACCAACATGGGCCATGTGCTGGACGAACTGGCGCCCAAGGGCCTTGACGTGGCGGGCAAGCTGAAACCGGCCTTCGATCGCGCCGTTCGCGACGGGTCAGGTGACAGAACGACGACAGACGGCTACGACGCCCGCAACCCGGCCGGCCCCGACGACCCGGAGCGATCCAGATGACCCAGCAGCACGAGCGTTGGTCGCCGCCGCCGCGCGACCCCGACGACGACACGCCCCGGCTGGAATGCGGGGTGTTCGGCGTCTACGACGTAGCCGAGGCGTCCGGCCTCACCGCCCTGGGCCTGCACGCCCTGCAGCACCGCGGCCAGGAAGCCTGCGGGATGGCCTCCTTCGACGGCCAGCGGTTCCATACCGAGCGGCACATGGGCTACGTCGCCGAGGCGTTCGGCGGCGGGGGGCTCAACGAGCGCCTGCCCGGCCGCGCCGCCATCGGCCACACCCGCTACTCCACCGCCGGCGGCAGCTTCATCCGCAACGTCCAGCCGATGTTCGCCGACCTGGAAGCCGGCGGCATCGCGCTGGCCCACAACGGCAACCTGACCAACTTCCTGACCCTGCGCGAACAGCTGGTCCAGGAGGGCTCGATCTTCCAGTCGACGTCGGACTCCGAGGCGATCCTGCACCTGATCGCCCGCTCGCGCCGGCCCAAGTTCCTCGACCGCTTCACCGAGGCCCTGCAGCAGATCGAGGGCGGCTACGCCCTGGTCGCCCTCACCAACAAGAAGCTGGTCGGCGTGCGCGACCCGCTGGGCATCCGCCCGCTCGTACTGGGCGAGCTCAACGGCAAGTCGGTCCTGGCGTCCGAGACCTGCGCCCTCGACCTCGTCGGCGCCACCTTCGTCCGCGACGTGGAACACGGCGAGATGGTCGTGATCGACCAGAGCGGCGTACGCAGCTTCCGCCCGTTCCCGGCCCAGCAGGCCCGGCCCTGCATCTTCGAATACGTCTATTTCGCCCGCCCCGATTCCGTCGTGAACGGCCGCTCGATCTATGAGGTGCGCAAGCGCATGGGTCGCCGCCTGGCCCAGGAGAGCCCCGCCGACATCGACGTGGTGGTGCCGGTCCCCGACTCCGGCGTCCCCGCCGCGCTGGGCTTCGCCCAGCAGGCCGGCGTGCCCTTTGAGATGGGCATCATCCGCAACCACTACGTCGGCCGCACCTTCATCCAGCCCACCCAGGGCGAGCGCGAACTGGGCGTGCGCATGAAGCTGGCCCCCAACCGCTCGGTGCTGGCCGGCAAGAAGGTGCTGCTGGTCGACGACAGCATCGTGCGCGGCACCAACTCCGTGCGCGTGGTCCGCATGGTCCGCGAGGCCGGCGCCGCGGAGGTGCACCTGCGCTCCGCCTCCCCGCCGATCCAGTGGCCGGACTACTACGGCATCGACATGCCCGACCGCGACAAGCTGCTGGCCGCCAACCATTCGGTGGACGAGATCGCCAAGATCCTGGGCGTCGACTCCATGGGCTACCTCTCGGTCGAGGGCCTCTACTGGGCCATGGGCGCCGTGCGCGATCCGGTCCACCCGCAGTATACCGACCACTACTTCACCGGCGACTACCCCACCCGCCTGCTCGACCGCGAGATCGCCGAGGGCCGCAACGAGCTGGTGGAGCGGCAGCTGTCGTTCCTGGTCGACGCGTGACGTCCAGCCGCCTCCTCTCCCCCGCGAAGCGAGAGGGAGAGGGTAGGGAGAGGGTCGGCTCCGACGCTCAGCCGGCAGGGTTCCGGATCAAGGGCCCGTGGATGAACAATGGCTGGTGCGGGAGCGCCAAACCTACCCGCCTGCGCCGGCCCTCTCCCTACCCTCTCCATATCGGGCTTCGCCCGGGGGAGAGGAGGCGCGCACGGCCGTTCGAGTGAAGTTCAAGATCGACTGGTACCTCGTCCTGATCATCCTGATGGCGGTCGCCGCCTCGGTGATCCCGGCGCGGGGCGAGACGGCGTTCTGGCTGGGTTGGGCGTCGAAGGTCCTGATCGGGATCGTGTTCTTCCTGCACGGTGCGCGGCTGTCGCGCGAGGCGGTGCTGCGGGGCGCGACCCACTGGCGGCTGCACCTGCTGATCCTGGGCGCCACCTTCGTGCTGTTTCCGGCGCTCTGCGTCGGCATCGCCCACCTGCCGGCCTGGATCACCCCGCCGGAGCTGGCCAGCGGTATCGTGCTGCTAGGCTGCCTGCCCTCCACGATCCAGAGCTCGATCGCCTTCGTGGGGGTCGCGCGCGGCAACGTCCCGGCCGCCGTCGCCTCGGCCTCGGCCTCCAACATGATCGGCGTTTTCCTGACCCCGGTCCTGGCCAGCGTGCTGATGCACGCCAAGGGCGCGGTCAGCGCCGGGTCGTTCTGGGCCATCGTGCTCCAGCTCCTGGCGCCCTTCGTGGCCGGCCAGCTGCTGCGCCCGTGGATCGGCGGCTTCGTGGCCCGCCACAGCAAGACCCTGGGCAAGCTCGACCGCGGCACCATCCTGCTGATCGTCTACGTCGCCTTCTCCGGCGCCGTCGTGGAGGGCGTCTGGGACCGGCTCGGCGCGCTCGACCTGGTGCGGCTGCTGGTCCTCTGCCTGGCCCTGCTGGGCGTCGTCCTCCTCGTCACCATGCTGGCGGCCCGCGCGCTCGGCTTCGACAAGGCCGACGAGATCGCCATCGTGTTCTGCGGCTCCAAGAAGTCCCTGGCCAGCGGCGCGCCGATCGCCGCGGCCCTGCTCAGCCCCGCGGTCGCCGGGGTGGCGATGATCCCGCTGATGATCTTCCACCAGATCCAGCTGATGGCCTGCGCCGCCATCGCGCAGCGCTATGCGCAGCGGCCTGACACCGACACCGCGAGCGGTTAGAGAAGCCGTCACATGAGCCAGACGCCCCTCTCAGACCGCATCGCCCTCGTCACCGGCGCCAGCCGCGGCATCGGCCACGCCGCCGCCCTGGCCCTCGCCAAGGCCGGCGCCCACGTCGTCGCCGTCGCCCGCACCCAGGGCGCGCTGGAAGCCCTGGACGACGAGATCAAGGCCGCCACGGACCGGGCCGCCACCCTGGTTCCGATGGACATCGCCGAGGCCGACGGCCTCGACCAGCTGGCGCTGGCGATCCACCAGCGCTTCGGCCGGCTCGACATCCTGGTCCACGCCGCCGCCATGCTGGGGCCGATGACGCCGATGGCCCATATCGAGCCCAAGCACTGGGACAAGGTGGTGGCGCTCAACCTCACCGCCTCCTACCGCCTGATCCGCGCCGTGGAACCGCTGCTGCGCGCCTCGGAGCACCCGCGCGCCATCTTCCTGACCAGCGGCCGCGCCATCCGCCCGAAAGCCTTCTGGGGCCCCTACGGCGTCACCAAGGCGGGGCTGGAGCACATGGTCCGCACCTGGGCCGACGAGCTGGAGCAGACCAAGGTCCGCGCCGTGCTGCTGGACCCCAGCGTCATGTGCACTCGCATGCGGGCCGAGGCCATGCCAGGCGAGGATCCGGCCACCCTGCCCGACCCGTCCGAGATCGGACCGCTGGTCGTGGAGCTGGCCCAGGCCGACCTGGGCAAGCCGGCCGCTAGCGTGGTCTTTTCGGACTGGAAACGGGCCGGGACGCTCGCTTCGGCTTGACGCCGGGGCGGATCAGCTTGGCCGCCCGGCCGCGCGGGTTGCCGGGCTTGGCCTTGGGCCCCTGCGGTTTGGCCTTGCCGTGCAGCTTGGGCTTGGCGCCGGCGCCTTCCTTGGCCTTGGCCGCCGCCGCCCGGCGGATCTTGGCGGCCATGCCGGTCTTGGCCTCCGAGGGCTTAGCCCGCGTCAGGCCCGTGCCGCTCTTCTCTTCGCCGGTGGCGAAGGGGTTCTTGTTCGACTTCACCGTCAGGCGGATCGGCACGCCCGGCAGGTCGAAGCTCTCGCGGATCGAATTGACCAGATAGCGGCGGTAGTGGTCCGGCAGCTGGTCGGCCCGCGAGGCGAACATCACGAAGGTCGGCGGCCGGGCCTTGGTCTGGGCCATGTACTTGGGCTTCACCCGCTTGCCGCCGACGGAGGGCGGCGGGTGGCGCTCCACCGCCATCTTCAGCCAGTCGTTGAGGTCGCGGGTCTTGACCTTGGTCGACCAGTCGGTGTGCGACTTGATCACCGCCGGCATCAGCCGCTCCAGCCCGCGCCCGGTCTCCGCCGAGACGGCCACCACGGGCGAGCCCTTCAGCTGCGGCAGCGACAGGTTGGCCTGCTCGATGAACTCGGCGAGCTTGGCGCGCTGGTCATCGACCAGGTCCCACTTGGCCAGCACGAACACCAGCGACCGGCCCTCGCGTTCCACCAGGTCGGCGATCTGCAGGTCCTGGGTCTCGAACGGATGCGTCGCGTCCATCACCAGGATCACCACCTCGGCGAAGGTGATCGCGCGGATGGAGTCGTGGGTAGATAGCTTCTCCAGGTTCTCCTGCACCTTGGCCTTGCGGCGCAGGCCCGCGGTGTCGACCAGGCGGATGGCGCGGTCGTCCCAGGTCCAGTCCACGGGGATGGCGTCGCGCGTGATGCCGGCCTCGGGGCCGACCAGCAGGCGGTCCTCGCCGATCAGCCGGTTGACCAGGGTCGACTTGCCCGCGTTGGGCCGCCCGACGATGGCGATGCTGATCGGCTTGCCGGCCTCGTCGGGCTCGTCGTCCACTTCCAGGGCGTAGATCGCCACGGCCGCGTAGAGGTCGGCCATGCCCTCGCCGTGCTCGGCGGAGATCGGGATCGGCTCGCCAAGGCCCAGGCTGTAGGCGTCCAACACCCCGGCGTCCGACGCCTTGCTCTCGGACTTGTTGGCGGCGAGCACCACCGGCCCGCCCTTGCGGCGCAGGACGTCGGCGAAGATCAGGTCGCCCGGGGTCACGCCCTCGCGGGCGTCGATGACGAAGAGTGCGATATCGGCCTCGTCGACCGCCAGCTCGGTCTGGGCTCGCATACGCGCTTCCAGGCTCTCGTCGGTGACGTCTTCGAAGCCGGCGGTGTCGATCAGCTCCAGGTCCAGGTCGCCCAGCCGGCCCGTGCCGAAGCGGCGGTCGCGGGTGACCCCAGGCTGGTCGTCGACGATGGCGAGCTTCTTGCCCGCCAGCCGGTTGAACAGCGTGGACTTGCCGACATTGGGCCGGCCGACGATCGCGATCTTGAGCGCCATGTTGGGCTAAGTGTACCGCCTGATCAGCGAATAGCGATCAGGTCGGCCTCCTGGGTCACCACATAGACCGTATCGCCCATGGCGATCGGCGAGGTCACCGACGCACCCTTGAGCTCGATCCGCTTCTGGATCTCGCCGGTCTTGGCGTTCATCACGACCATCTGGCCGGTCTGGCCGACGATCAGCAGCCGGTCGTTGGAGAGCAACGGACCCGACCAGATCGGCCGAATCTGCTTTTGGCCGCCGACCCCCAGAACGCCGCCCTTGCGCTTGGACTTGAAGCCCTCGTTCAGGTTCTTGATCCAGTAGATCTGGCCGTTCTCGCGGGCGGCGCAGATCACCAGGCCGTCCTTGGAGACCGCGTAGACCACGTCGGCGGCCACCAGGGGGGCGGTGACGCCCACCACCGGCAGGGTCCAGCGGGCCTGGCCGGTGCGCAGGTCGGTGGCGGCGAACACGCCGGAGTGGCTGACCGCGAACACGTCGCCATTGTAGATCGCCGGGCGGCCCGGGATGTCGCGGATCTCCGACAGCGCGCTGGTGCGGCTGGCGCGCGATAGCGCCTCGTTCCACAGGTCGTTGCCGTTCGCGGCGCGGATCGCCACCAGCTCGCCCGAGCCGAAGGCCGCCACCACCGTGTCGCCCGACACCGCCGGGCTGGAGGCCGAGAGGATGCGGGCCGATTCCGCCAGCGCCTGATAGGTCCAGGACGGCGCGCCGGTGGCGGCGTCGAAGGTCAGCAGGGTATTGTCCAGGGCCACCACGAACACCCGGCCGCCGGCCACTGTGGGCGCGCCATGGATCGATTCGCTGGTCTTGGTGCGCCAGCCCAGCGCGCCGGTCCTGGCGTCCAGCTGCATCACATTGCGGAAGCCCGACGAGACGTAGAGCTTGCCGTCGGCGTAGGCGACGCCGCCGCCGAAGGCCACCTTGTCGCGCTTGTTGTCGCCGGGGTTCGCGCCGGTGCGCCAGATCTGCGCGCCGGTCCTGGCGTCCACCGCCACCGCGCGGCCGTCGCCGTCCATCAGGAACACCTTGCCGTCCGCGGCCACTGGCGGGGCGGTGACGTAGCGGCCGCGCCTGGAGCCTTGGCCGAAGCTTTTGCGCCAGGCGACGCTGAGGTTGGCGCCGGCCGACACATTGCCGACCACCTGCTCGGGGGTGCCGCCGGGCAGCGGCCACTCGGCGATCGTCTGCACGGGCGGCAGGGCGAAGTCGACGCCCTTCAGCGCCGCGGCCGGCGCCAGCAGCTGGTCCGGCGGGATGATCGAGATCCGCTGGCCCTCGCCGGCCAGCTCCTTGGCGGCCTTATCCTTCTTGCCGAACGGATTCAGCTTTCCGACCGTCGAGCAGCTGCTGGCTCCCAGCGCCGCGATCAGGATGGCGGCGAGGATCGTCGTGCGGCGGCTCATTGCGGGGCGTTTTCTTGCGGCTGGCCTTGCGGGCCCGGTGGCATCAGGAGGGACGGGTCGATCGGCATCGGCGGCGGCAGCAGGGCGGCGGCCCTGACCACTGTGGGCACGGCCTTGGCCGAGCCGGCGTCGATCAGGCCGATGGCGGCCTGGGCGCGGGCCTGGGCGCCCTGGCCGGCGTCCAGCGACTGGGACAGCAGCACGAAGTCGCCGCGCGCGCCCTTCAGGTCGCCGGCGTTCAGCTTGGCGAAGGCCAGCGCCTCGCGGGCCTGGGCCTTGTAGGGGTGGCCCTCCTCCATCAGCGGCTTCAAGCGCCCCTCCAGTTCCGACAGGGGAGCGGTGTCGAGGAGGGCGAAGGCGGATTTGAGGCGGGCGGCGTCGCCGATGATCGGGTCGGGCGCGGCCGCGGCGGCCTCGTCCAGCAGCTTCACGGCCTCGGCGGTGTTCTTCTTGTCGGCGGCGAAGGCGGCCAGGTGCATCAGCGACAGGGCCTTGTAGCCGCCGGCCTGCGACTTGGAGACCGTGGTCCACAGCGTCCGCGCCTTGTCGGCGTCGCCCTTGCCCATGGCGTCCATGGCCTCGGCGTACTGTTCCGAGGCGGCGTCGGTCTGGCGGGTGCGCCAGGTGTCGTAGCCCCAGTAGCCCAGGGTGACGATGAGCGCGATGGCGGCGAGCCCCAGCAGCCACGGCAGCAAGGTTCGCGCGAACTGCCGGTAACGGTCGGAGCGCAGCTGCTCTTCGACCTCTTCGAATAGATCCGTCACTTAGCGGGACTCCGGGCTCGGGACTGGTCGCGGAAAGAGCGCGGAACCTATAGCGGGCCGCCCCTCGCCTCAACCCTGTGCGCGAAGGGGTCGCGGGGAGGATGTGGGAGGCGCCGCGAGGCGGCTTTTGCGTGGGGGCGTTTCGTGGTTTCGTGTCCCGCGGGCACGGGGTTCGGGACGGTGGACAAACGGGCGTCGAGCAGTCGGGAGCCGGCGCCGCGATCGCCGGCCGCGGCGCCCGCCGAACGGCCCTACGCCGGCGGCCATCTCGATGACCTCAGCCCCGCCGGGACCGCGCTGCAGGCGTTCGCCGACCTGGCGCAGACCGGCCCGCGGGCGGTCGCCCAGCGCCGCGCCCTCGGCGCGATGTTCGGACCGGTCGCCCCGCCGGCGCAAGCCGGCCCCGTGGCGCAGCTGGCCCCCGGCGGAGTCGTGCAGGCCAAGCTGGAGTTTTCGGGCACGCGGGCGCGGCTGAGCGAGATGCTGCGGATCGGCGACCTCCACGTCCTGCATGGGCGGGTGCTCGCCGCCATCGACGCCAGCCGCCCGATGCTGGAGGAAATGAAGGTCGAGGGGCTGGCCGAGACCCGCGACGAACTGGAACGCTTCAAGGCGTTCCAAAACAATCTGACCTCCCTCGTCAACAGCTCGGTCGACTACGGCGAGATCAATCTCGACAACCCCCAGCACGTGTATCTCTACGTCAAGGACGCCGCGCGATTCCTGAACCGGACCCGTCGGGACAGCGTGCGGGAGGAGGCGGCCGTGACCGAGGCCGCGCGGTTGAAGGAGGAGAAGCGGCTCGCGAAAGACGGCCCCGCCGTCGCTCGGCCCAGGTCGCCGGGTACGCCCGACGTGACCTTTCAGGTGGCCCTGCTCGGCACGGGCGCCAGCGTCGCAGACTACATCAACGTCCACGGGACCGCGATGGACCCCACGACCACGGTGGTCATCGGCGAATCCCAGCCCTGGAAGCCATCGAAGACCGACGCGCGCAGCCGTGGCATCGGTTTCGTCAACCACCCCGCCAACATGACCTCGCCGCGGCGCGAGACGACCCAGCTCCCGGCCGAGCCGTCGGGCGCCGACGAGGGCTTCAAGGGCAATGCCGAACAGCTGAGCGGCGACATCGACTTCGTCATCGACCGTTTCGGCGCGCGCCGGGTCAAAGCCGCGATCGGCAAGGTGAAGCGGCTGGACAGCGGCTGGTACCAGATCACCACGAACCTCGGCGAGTTCTATGCCTGGAAGGTGGTCTCGGGCCTGGGCATCGGGCCGCACCGCTTCGCGGGCCAGAACAAGCTGGAGAAGCAGATCACCACCGTGGAGCACAAGGCGCGCGAAAAGGAGCGCGTGCTGGATCTCGACGCGTTCCAGCGGGAGGCGGCGAATCCGCTATCCCCGCTCCGCCTTGAGCACGCGCGCAATCCCCTCACGATCGGCGTTTCAGGGCCGAACGCCGGCACGGATGCCGTCCACGTCGCGACCGAGCTCGGCATGTTGGTCAAATGGATCGTTTCGGCCGACGGTCCGGCGATCGCCGAAGGTATGGGCAACAAGATCAGCCGCGTCGGCCTGGTGACGGTCTATTTCGACTATCTGAAGGGCTGGACGATCAGCGCGGCCGATTACATCAGGCTCGATATCGGCGGCAAATGGCCGGACACGAAAAACCCGGGCAATACCCGGGACCTTTCCGAAGGTGCGTTCCTGGAGGACCAACCGGGCTGGAGTGGGCGGCTGTCGCGCGACCCCTGGGAGTTGGTGGACTATCTGGTCATCGCCCAGGGGCCGGAGGTCGCCACTCTGTGGAACGTCTTCGACCCCAGCGCCACCAAGGACCTCGAGTTGAAGGGAGATCCAAGCGGTCGCTTCGGCGCCGCCACCGCGCGCCGCAGTCAGGGGACAATCGAGACCTCTCTCGAGCACAGCAGCTATAATATTCGCTACGTGGGCATCGATCGCGCGGTCACGCGGATCTTCGTGAAGGAGAAGATCGAGGGCGGGCGGCTTTACATCTACGCCATGGTCCGCGACCAGTTGCAGCAGGGGGCCTTTGACATCCTGGGCGTCACCGAATTCGCGCCGATCATCCTGCAGTCCGGCGTCGCGCCGCAGCTTGCATCAACGGACGGGTCCTTCGAGATCATCGGCGGGTCGGCGATCCGCGTGCTCAACTACCTCGATATGCCGGCGAACCAGGACAAGGCGCCCAGGGCGCTGAGGGGCGGCGGCAAGGAAGACCGCATGAAGCAGGTGCTGAAGACGCTGCCGACCCCGACCCTCCTCAACAACGACCAGCTGACCCCGATCCGCAGCCAGATCGAGGCCAGCGGCGACTACATGCCGGGCTATGTCGGCACCAAGGAATCCAACTTCGTCACCGACGACCAGACGATGATCGCCGCCCAGATCGCCGCCGAATACGTCGCCATTCCCGGCGAACTCGCCAACTGGGTCACCCAGAAGATCATCCAGGACCGCCACGTCCGCGGCGTCCGCCCCGGCACCAGCGGCGGCAGCCGCGCCTTCGTCGACCTCTGGAAGGGAAAACTCGCGAAACTCGACGCGCTGTTCTCAAGCGCCAACCTCAAGCGCCTGGCCCTCGAGGCCGTCGCGGCGAAATGATAGGCGCAGCTCACGCGCCGGCTGCGACGACCCAGATCGCGGCGCGCAGGGCGACGGACCCACGGGCCTCCCGCTCGGCCAGCGCGGCCCACGGGCGGGGCTCCGCCGCCGCTCGCAGCCCGGGCGCCTCGCGGAGGATCTTGCCGACCTGGTGAAAATTGGCGAAGGCAGCCGCGGGATCGGCAAACGCCATCACGCCAAACCGGGAGAAGACGCCGTCCGCGCTCCGATCCGGCAGCTCGACCGTCTGCGCGTCGCCCTCGACTGATACCAACCGCCCTTAATCTGCACCGCAGATGGCCCATTGTCGTGATCCGAGGGATTGGATGCGATCTGGTTCGGCGATGAGGCGGTTCCAGGCGTCGCAGACGGCGTCGAGGATGGCG
>NZ_JANXWD010000163.1 GCF_025351295.1 Phenylobacterium sp. | reverse complement strand
GCGCTGGTCCAGCCTGCACGCCTGCCTGAACCCGGCGCGCGGCGATGGCCTGACGCGGACCGGGCCGGTGCTGTCGCGCTATCCCGACTTCGCCGCCATGGTCGCCGCGGGCGAGGACGAGGCCTTGTCGCTGCGCCTGCGCCGGGCCGAGACCATCGGTCGTCCCGTCGGCGACGCGGCGTTCATGGCCCAGCTCGAGGCCCGATCCGGCCGCACGTTCAGCCCGGCCCGGCGGGGCCCAAAGCCGAAGGCGGTATTAAATGCACTGTCACCGTAATCAATGGAAAATCCTGGAAAATCCGAAAATGGCAAATCCGAATGTAAACTAAAATAGTTATACGCGTTGTTGGCGGAGATTAGCGGAACGGTGTAGTTAAAATGCTAATGGTTACAACGGGCAGAATTGCCGATTGTGAGACACACACGATCGACGTAATTAAAGGAAATCGCATTCTCTATGAAGACGAGGTTCGAAAAATGTCTATTTCTTTCGATTTCACGAATAAAGTACTAGACGACAGAAATATGGTAGGGATGATTCTTTATGGAAATTATGCAACATTGATTGAGCGGGAAATAATAGTAGACAATTCTCCATTTGTTGCATTCGAAATCCCACTACTAGCAATAAGAACAGCTCTTGAGAAGCGCGGACACAAGGTAGAACTTTTTATGGATAACGCCTATATATGGTGATGAAAGATGGGATGCGCACCAATTCTATTGGGCTAGTAGATTACGTAGTAGATTACTAGTAGATTAC
Organism: Phenylobacterium sp.; assembly: GCF_025351295.1. Lineage (GTDB taxonomy): Bacteria > Pseudomonadota > Alphaproteobacteria > Caulobacterales > Caulobacteraceae > Phenylobacterium. The sequence goes on along the minus strand of NZ_JANXWD010000163.1, from coordinate 6,721 downwards.
GGTGACAGTGCACTAATTGACGCCGCGGCCCCAGAGTGCGAGCCTCCAGCCATGGCGCGTATGGCTCGCACGGTGTTCGCGGGCCGGTGCTGTCGCGCTATCCCGACTTCGCCGACATGGTCGCCGCGGGCGAGGACGAGGCCTTGTCGCTGCGCCTGCGTCGGGCCGAGACCATCGGTCGTCCCGTCGGCGACGCGGCGTTCATGGCCCACCTCGAGGCCCGATCCGGCCGCACGTTCAGCCCGGCCCGGCGCGGCCCGAAGCCGAAAGCGGTATTGAATGCACTGTCACCGTAATGTGACGGTGACGGGGCGCCGTTCCGCCGGGTCGCCATGATGTACACGGCGACGCTCACCTTGGTTCAGAGGTTGTCCCGCAGCCAGGTCGCCGCCTTGGTGACGATGTTGGCGCTGGGGTCCAGGGGTTCGCGGCGCAGCTTCGACGACGAGAGCTGCTTGGTCGAGACCGCCTCGCGTGGGCCGAAGGCCGAGCGGTGCAGGATGCCGGCGGCGGCGGTGAAGGCCGGGCCCGACGCGGCGTCGGCCAGATGCGGCACCCGGCGCGGGCGACCCAGGCGGACCGGACGGTCGAATACCCGGACGGCCACCTCGCGCACCCCGGCCAGCTGGCTGGCGCCGCCGGTCAGCACCAGCCCGGCGCCCGGCTCGATCGGCGCGCCGGAGGCCTTCAGGCGGTCGCGGAGCAGCTCCAGGGTCTCCTCGACGCGGGGCGCAATGATGCCCTTGAGCAGGCTGCGCGGGGCGATCACCGGGCCCGCGCCCGGGTCGTCGCCCCGCGGCGGCGCTTCGATCATCTCGCGGTCCTCGTTGGCCGAGGCGATGGCAGAGCCGTGCAAGGTCTTGATGCGTTCGGCGCCGGCGATGGAGGTGGAGAGGCCGCGGGCGATGTCCTGGGTCACGTGGTGGCCGCCGACCGGCGCCGTCTCGACATGCACCAGGCTGCCGCCCCGGAACACCGAGGCCGAGGTGGAGCCGCCCCCCATGTCGATGCAGATGCTGCCCAGGTCCATCTCGTCCTCCTCGAGCGCGGCCAGGGCCGAAACGAAGGGGGCGGCGACCACGCCGTCCAGCTGCAGGTGGGCGCGCTCGACGCAGGCGCCCAGGGTGTTGAACACGGTCTCGGCGACCGAGACCACCAGCAGCTCGACGCCCAGGTTGCGGCCGAACATGGCGCGCGGGTCGCGCACCCCGCCCTGCCCGTCCACCGACCAGGCCATCGGCAGGATATGGATGGCGCGGCGGCCCGGCAGCTTGATCTGCGAGAGCGCGTTGCCGATGGCGCGGATCAGGTCGTTGTCGGCGATCGGCCGCGCGCCGATCGACACCCGTCCCGCCACCCGCGACGAGCTCAGCATCCCGCCGGCGGTGGCGATGGTCACGCTCTGGACGTTGACGCCCGCGACGTTCTCGGCCCGCTCCACAGCCTGGGCGATGGCCTCCGAGGCCTCGTCCATGTTGACGATCGCCCCGCCCCGCACGCCGCGCGACTGCACATAGCCGACCCCGCAGGTGGTGAGCGTCCGGTCGCCGCGCCGCACGCCCTCGGGCTTCATGATGAAACAGGCGACCTTCGAGGCTCCCAGGTCGACGGCGGCGGTGATCTTCGGCGGGGCCAGGGCGGCTTTCAGCCCGTCGCGCCCATCCCTTCGCAGGTCGGCCTTTCGCAGGTCAGCCTTCCGGACCTCGACCTTCTTGGCGGGAGCGGTGTCTTGCGGGCGGTCGGCGGTCTTCAACATCGGGCGGACTCGGGCTGGGGGCTTCAGGCGCCGTTGGCGGGCGGAACGGCAGGGGCGGCGGCGACCACGGCGCGCGGGCGCACGGTCATGGCGTCGGGATTGCGCAGGTCGATCCGCTCGAATCCCAGGTCCAGGATGTGCGAGCGGACGTCGAGGTCCTCGAGCTTCATCAGGGCGGCGTCCTGCTCCACGGCCGGGAGCTGGATCAGCGAGCCGTCCTTGAGCCGCAGGTCCCAGCGCCGGTCGTCGACGCGGACCAGCGCCTCCAGGCGGGCCATCAGCTTCGGCCGCTGGGCCAGCACCGGCAGGATCTCCGGCGCATGGGCGGCCCCGCCGGCCCCCACCACCAGCGGCAGGCTGGCGAAGCGGGCCGGGTCGGCCTCGGGGATCCTGTCGCCGTGCTCGTCGATCACCACGCTGCGGCCGTCGTGCTGCCAGACGGCCAGCTGGCGGCGTTCCTTGACCGCGATCATCAGGGTGTCGGGCAGCAGGCGCACGACCCGCGCCTCCTTCACCCAGCCGACCTTCTGCACCCGGTCCTGCAGCTTCGCCAGGTCAAGGCCCAGCAGCGGCTCGTCCCGGTAGATCCCCGCCGCCTTGATGATGTCGGCGGTAGCGAGCGCGGACGCCCCCTGGACGTGGACGGTCTTCAGCCGGAAGCCCGCGGCGCCGAACCGGCCGTCGACGCCGGTCCGGACCGCGTCGGCCAGCCGCAGGCCGCGGCCGCCGGTGGCCAGCGTCGCGGCCAGCGCCAGGGTCAGCACCCCGGCGGCGATCATCAGTATGTGTCTGGGGGAAAGCCTGGCCCGCGCCCCCTCCGCCTTCGCCGCAGGGCGTTTGGCCGGGCTAGCGGGCGTCTTGGCGCGCGTCGTGACTCGCGATCCCCCCCGCACCGCCGCGGGCATAAGCGTCCTCCGTGATCCACAGCACCAGTCGATCGAAATCCACCCCGCCCGCCGCGGCCTGCTCGGGCACGAGCGAGGTGGGCGTCATCCCCGGCTGGGTGTTGACCTCCAGTAGGACCAAAACATCGTTAACGTCGTCATAACGAAGGTCCGCCCGGGTAACGCCTTGGCAACCAAGTGCGGCATGGGCCATCTCAGAGAGTTTCTTCGCTTTTTCCGAGATATGCGGCGGAATCCTGGCGGGAACGATGTGCTCTGAGCCGCCCTCGCCGTACTTCGCCTGATAGTCATAGAAGCCGGCGGCCGGCACGATTTCGGTCACGGTCATCGCCTTGCCGTCCATCACGCCCACGGCCAGCTCCAGGCCGCGGATGTAGGGCTCGACCATGACCTCCTCGCCGAAGGTCCAGGACGGGGCCACGACCGCCTGCGGCGGGCTGTTCGCGCCCTCGAAAACCAGGAACACCCCGACCGACGAGCCCTCGGCGTTGGGCTTCACCACGTAGGGCGGGGCCATCACGTGCCCGGCCGCGACGTCGAAGCGGTTGAAGAGCCCGCCGCCCGGCACGATCACTCCGGCCGCCGCCAGCACCGCCTTGGCCTTGGCCTTGTCCATGGCCAGCGCCGAGGCCAGCACGCCGCAGTGGGTATAGCGTACGCCCAGGGTCTCCAGCACCCCCTGGACGCAGCCGTCCTCGCCCCACGCGCCGTGCAGGGCGTTGAAGCATACGTCGGGCTTCAGGGCGGTCAGCACCTGGGCCAGGTCGCGCCCGGCGTCCACGCGGCTGACCCGGGCGCCCAGCCGCTCCAGGGCGTCGGCGCACTCGCGGCCGGAGACCAGGCTGACCTCGCGTTCCGAGGAGAGCCCGCCCAGCAGGACGGCGACGTGGTGTCCGGAGAGGGGCGCGGCCATGGACGACTCATAGCGAAGGAATGCTCGGTCCGCGGTGGCGGACGGCGCCGGTCCGGTCAAGGGCGCATGATCTTTCGACGCAGCCGGGAGACCGCCCAGAATACCAGCGCCAGGCCGCAGCCGGCGAGGATGCCCGAGGTCAGGTCGCGCAGGATCGTCAGGCCGAAGGTCGCCAGCAGCACGGCGCCCGCCCGCCAGTCGGTCAGCAGGCTGGCGAACTCGCGCCTCTCGGCCATGTTCCAGGCCACCACCACCAGGATCCCGGCCAGGGCGGCCAGAGGCAGGTAGCTGGCCAGCGGCCCGGCCACGATCATGAAGGCCAGCAGGAAGACCGCGTGCAGGATCCCGGCGACCGGGGTGCGGGCGCCGGCCCGGATGTTGGTCGCGGTCCGCGCGATGGTCCCGGTGACGCTCATCCCGCCGAAGCAGGCCGAGGCGATATTGGCCAGCCCCTGCGCCACCAGCTCCATGTTCGAACGATGGATCCGGCCGGTCATCCCGTCGGTCACCTTGGCCGAGAGCAGGCTCTCCAGCCCGCCCAGCAGGGTGAACGAGAGCGCGGTCGGAAACACCGCCGCCGGCAGCGCCCACGACACCACGGGGAGGTGTGGCGCCCGCAGGCCGCGCGGGATGCCGCCGAACCGGCTGCCGATGGTCTCGACGGGCAGGTGCAGCAGGCTCGCGGCGAGGGTGGCCGCCACCACGGCGACCAGCATGCCGGCCAGGTCGGCCGCACGCGTCGGATCGCCAGGACAATCGCCGCCACCCCGACCCCCACCGCCAGCGCGGCCGGGCTGAGGGTCGGCAGCGCGTGGCCCAGCGCCGCCAGCTTCGGCAGCACCGGCCCCGGCTCGACGCCCGCCAGCCTGAGCCCCGCAAGGTCCTTGGGCTGGCTGGCCAGGATGGTCACCGCGATGCCGGCGGTGAACCCGACGGTTGCCGGATGCGGGATATGGCGGATCAGCGAGCCCAGCCGCAGCACGCCGATCAAGGTCAGCATCGCCCCGGAGAGCAGCACCGTCAGGATCAGCCCGTCCGTCCCGAACCGCGCCATGGTGGCCGCGACCAGCACGATGAAGGCGCCCGCCGGCCCGCCGATCCGCACCCGGCTGCCGCCCAGCGCCGACACCAGGAAGCCGCCGACGATCGCTGTGTAGGGGCCGCGGTCGGGCGAGACCCCCGAGGCCACCGCGATGGCCATCGACAGCGGCAGGGCCAGGATGGCGACCGTGAGCCCCGCCATGGCGTCGGCCCGCAGATCGCCCAGGCCGTAGCCCTCGAGCAGGATGCTGACCAGTTTCGGGCGATAGGGATGCGAGGTCGCGGCGCCGTTCGGCATGGCCAAGACTCGTTGATCCGCGCGACCCGAGAGCCTTTCTGGTTCAAGTTGAGTCACTTGAACCAGATAAAAAGGCTCTACCTCTTTGAGTTAGAGCGCGTCGGGCGGCGAAACCGGAATCCACTTTCGCCTGACGCGCTCTAGCCTTGATCTACGTCACGCGACAGGAGAAGCCCGGACGCCGGTCGGACCTGGTGCGGCCCATCCCGCGCCTGTCCCACCCTCGGCTCGTCATTCCCGGCCTCGTGCCGGGGATCCATCGTCCCGCTGGCGTGGTCGTGGAAGCAGGCCGCGCGGCGCGGCCTGCCGCAGAGCCTCGGGCGAGCTGAGGCATGGATCCCCGGCACAAGGCCGGGGATGACGATCAGGAATGGGGGGGGTGGAGCGCCTCTAAGGCCTTGAATCAGGGGGTCGCGACCGCCTTCGGCCGGAAGTCCACGTCCGAATTGGCGACCACATAGAGGAAGGCCGACCAGACGGCGATATTCTGGGCCAGGTCCGCCGGGTCGATCTTGTCCAGGGTGTCGTCGGCCGAGTGATGCAGGTCGAAGTAGCGGCTGGCGTCCTGGTTGAAGTCGACGAACGGCGCGCCCAGCCGGGTCAGGCCCGCGATGTCCGAGCCGCCGAACCGTGGCGGCCCGGTGTTCACTGCCGCCTTCAGCCCCGGCAGGACGGCGCGGAACGCGACCATGGCCGCGTGCGCGTAGGCGGCCGGCGGGGTCGAGAGGCTCCAGATGCGGCCCGAGCCCACGTCGCTCTCGCCGGCGACGACGATCTTGCCCACCTCGTCCTTGTGCGCGGCGGCGTAGGCGGCGCCGGAGCCTTCCTGCTCCTCGGAGCCCCACATCACGACCCGGATGGTCCGGCGTGGCTTGCCCTGCCCGCCCGCCAGCTTCGCCGCCGCGACCGTGATCGCCACCCCCGCCCCGTCGTCGATGGCGCCCGTGCCGGGGTCCCAGCTGTCGAGGTGGCCGCCCACGACCAGCACCTCGTCCGGCTTCTCCCGCCCGCGGATCTCGCCGACCACGTTCCAGGCCTCGGCGGCCGGATTGACACTGGACGCCATCTCCAGGCGCACCGTCACCGGCTTGCCCCGCGCGACCATGTGCTCCAGCAGCTCGGCGTCGACCGTGGACAGCGCCGCGGCCGGGATGCCACCCGGCGCGCCGGCGCCGGTGTGCGGCAGGCGGGTGTGGTCGGTGGAGAGCGAGCGGATCAGGTATCCCACCGCCCCGCGCCTGGCCGCCTCGGCCGGCCCCGACCGCCGCTGGACGCCCACCGCGCCATAGCTCGACCCGTCCTGGGTGCGGGCCATGGCCTGGGTGACCACCGCGATCTTGCCCTTCAGCGACCCCACCGGCTGGTCCAGCATGGCCTGGTAGCTGGTGAACAGCGCGATCGGGGCGGTGATCCCGCCGGGCGGGGTCGGCGCGGACCCGCCGATGCCCAGGATCGCCAGCTTCTGCGGAAAGGGCGCGACCACGTCGGCCGACTCCGGCCCGCGCGACCAGGCCGGGGTGGTGAAGGGCTCCACATGGACGTTCTCGAAGCCCAGTTGCCTCAGCTTGGCGACGCCCCAGTCCCGCGCCCGCTGCATGGCCGGCGAGCCAACCGGCCGCGCGCCGACCTCGGTGGTCAGCGACTCCACCACGTCCCAGCCGGTGGTGTCGGCCAGCGCCTTGTCGCGGACGGCCGCCGCGCCGGCGGCCAGGGTCTGGCCCGTGGGGCTCTGGGCGGAAGCGGGAGCGGCCATCAGGCTGGCGGCGAGGGTGAGGAGAGCGGGGGCGAGGCGAAGCATGCGCATGCTT
>NZ_JANXWD010000096.1 GCF_025351295.1 Phenylobacterium sp. | reverse complement strand
CGGCGCCAGCGCGGTGTTGTCGGTGAAACAGGCCTTGGCCTGCTCCAGGGTCCAGCCCTTCCAGTGCAGGCCGGTGTCGGCCACCAGCCGGCAGGCGCGCCACATCTCCATCGACAACATGCCGAACCGCTCATAGGCGTCGCGGTAGATCCCCATCTCGCCCGCCAGTCGTTCGGAATAGAGCCCCCAGCCTTCGGTGAAGGCGGTGACCCCGGCGTTGCGGCGGAAGGCCGGCACGCCCACCAGCTCCTGGCCCAGCGCGATCTGCAGGTGATGGCCGGGCACGGATTCATGCGCCGCCAGGGCCGGCAGTTCGTAGAGCGGCCGCTGGTCCAGGTGGCTGGTGTTGACCATGAAGCCGCCGGCCAGCCCCTGCTTCGGGGCGCCCTCGAAATAGCGGGCCGAGGTGTAGCCGTCCTCGATCTCGGCCGGCACCGGCCGCACGCCGAAGGTCAGCCGCGGCAGGGTGGCGAAGTACTGGGGCAGCAGGTCGTCGATGCGCTTGTCGATCAGCGCGGCCTTCTCCAGCAGCGCCTCGCGTGAGGTGGCGTAGAATCGCGGGTCCTTGCGCAGCATGGCGATGAAGCCGGTGAGGTCGCCCGTCCAGCCGGCCTGCACCATGACGACCTCCATCTGGGCGCGGATCCGTTTCACCTCGGACTGCCCCAGGTCGTGGATCTGGTCAGGGGTCATGGTCGTGGTGGTGTGGTCGGCGACCAGCCAGCGGTAATAGGCCTCGCCGTTCGGCAGGGTCCGGGCCGCCAGCGCCTTGCGGCTGGCCTGCAGGTAGTCCTTCTCCAGGAAGGTGGCGAAGTCGCGCTGGGCCGGGCGATCCTGGTCGCGGATCACCGCGACCGCCGTGGCGCGCAGCTCGGCCAGCCTGGCCGGCGACAGCCTGGCGCCCTCGAATGGGGCCAGCAGGGGATCGCTCTCCACCGGCGCGGCGGCCGCTGCCTTCGCCCGAGCCAGGACCAAGAGGCTGGTCGAGCGCGGCTGGGTGAAGCCGGACTTCACGCCGCGCCGGGCGTTGTCGATGTTCTGGGCGTAGTAGCGCGGCAGGGCCTTCAGGCGGCTGAGCCATGCCTGGGCGTCGGCCTCGCTGTCGAGGCGGGTGGTCGAGGCGACGTAGCCGAGGTCCTGGTCGAAGCCCGAGTCGCTGTTGAACGGCATCCGGGCCTCGTCGAAGCCCAGGCTCTTCAGCCGGCGATCCAGCGTCCAGGCCAGGAAATCGCGGTTCAGCCGCGCCTCGGTCGTGAGCCCTACCGGGTCGATGGCGTCCAGCCGTTGCTTGAACTCGTCGAAGAAACTGCGGCGCAGGGTGTCGGCGCCGACCGACACGTCGGGCAGCTTGGCCAGCGCCTTGCGGTCGCCCTCGCGCCCGGCGGCGATCGGGTCCTGGCCCAGGGCATAGGCCTCGTAGTCGGCCACCAGGGCGTTCAGCGGCCCGTCGTCCGCCAGGGCCGGCTGGGCGGCGAACAGCAGGGCGAAGACGATCAGCAGGCGGCGCATGGAATTTCCCCGAACACGGCGGCCAAGCTGGCGCCCTCCACCGTTGGCGCCTAGAGGCTGTGAGGACCGAGGAGACCAGGGTCTCTTTGCTTCCCCCCGCAACCGGGGGAATTCCAGTGACGATCAATCCATCACGGTTTCGGGCGCGTCCCCACCGACGTGGAGGCCGTTTCGTCGCGGAAAGCGCACAAAATCAGAGGGTCTTGAGCGTGTCATCGTCCATGCGGGCCGTTGCCCGCTCCGGGCTTGGCATCACGGATCGGCGCGGGCCAAGGTGCGGCCTTGTCTGGAGAGACCGGTCCATGAGCTTCTTGACCCGCCGCAAGCCGATCGAGGCGGAGATGCGGACGGACGGCGGCCTCAAGCGCACCCTGGGCTGGCCGCACCTGATGGCGTTGGGGGTCGGCGCGATCATCGGCACCGGCATCTACACCCTGACCGGCGTCGCCGCCGGGCTGGCGGGGCCGGCGGTGATCCTCAGCTTCGCGGTGGCGGGCGCGGTCTGCGCCGGCGCGGCGCTGTGCTACGCCGAGATGGCCAGCCTGTCGCCGCAGGCCGGCAGCGCCTACGCCTATTCCTATTCCACCCTGGGCGAGGGCATCGCCTGGGTGATCGGCTGGAGCCTGATCCTCGAATACACCTTGGTGTGCAGCGCGGTGTCGGTCGGCTGGTCGGGCTATGCATCGGGCCTGATCCGCCAGGCCGCCTGGGGCGTGCCGGAGATCTTCCTCAACAAGGGTGTGGTCGACCTCCCCGCCATGGTCATTGCGCTCGCCGTCACCGGCATGCTGCTGGTCGGCACGCGGGAGAGCGCGACGGTCAATTTCATCCTGGTCTGCATCAAGCTGGCGGCGCTCGCGGCCTTCGTGGCCTTCACCCTGCCCAGCTTCGACGCCGCCCACTTCCACCCCTTCGCGCCCTTCGGCTACGGTGCCCACGAGCTGGCAGGCGGCGCCACGGGCAAGAAGTTCGGGGTGATGGGGGCCGCGGCGATCATCTTCTTCGCCTTCTACGGCTTCGACGCCATCTCGACGGCGGCCGAGGAGGCCAAGAACCCCAAGCGCGACCTGACCATCGGCATCATCGGCTCCATGGCGTTCTGCACCCTGATCTACATGGTGATCGCGGCCTGCGCCCTGGGGGCCGTGCCGTTCGGCCTGTTTTCCAAGAGCCCCGAGCCGCTGGCCTTCGTGCTGAAGCAGCTGGGTAAACCTGGGGCCGCGGCGATCATCGCCGGGGCGGCGGTGGTGGCCATGCCGACGGTGATCATGGTGTTCATGTTCGGCCAGAGCCGGGTGTTCTTCGCCATGGCGCGCGACGGATTGCTGCCGCGGGCCCTGGCCGGGGTGAACCGGCGCGGCGTGCCGGCGGCGGTGACCATCCTGACCGGGGTGGTCGCGGCGGTGTTCGCCGGGCTGGCGCCGCTGGACGAGATCGCCTCGCTGGCCAACGCCGGGACCCTGGCGGCGTTCATCGCCACCGCCTTTGCCGTGATGGTGCTGCGCCGCCGCGCGCCCGACCTGGCGCGGCCGTTCCGCACCCCGGCCGTCTGGCTGATCGCGCCCGGCGCCGTGCTGGGCTGCCTCTACCTGTTCACCAGCCTGCAGACCAAGACCATGCTGTTCTTCCTGGGCTGGAACGCCGTGGGCGTGGTCGTCTACCTGCTTTATGGCCGGGTGAAGAGCCGGATGGCGGAGGCCGTGTAAGTCCATGCGCCCTCATGCCGACGCCCCGCCTTCGGTCCCGGCCCCGCCTTCGGTCCCCGACGACCGCGCCCGCGTGGCCGCGCGGCTGACCGCGGACTATCTGCTGCGGACCCTGCGGATCGTGATCGGCATGGCCAACGGCGAGGTGGTGACCGGACTGGTGGCGATGGCGATCTCCCAGGCCAACGTCAGCCACCTGGGCCAGAGCGAAGCCACGGCCGGCGAATATCTGGGCCTCGGCGCGATCCCGCCCGACGAGGTCCGGCGTCCGGTCAGCGTGCTGTCGCTCTCCCAGAGCCTGGGCCTGCCCTACGAGACGACCCGCCGGCACGTGGAGCGGCTGGTGAAGGCGGGCTACTGCGTGCGGGTCAAGAACGGCGTCATCGTCCCGTCCGACGCCCTGGACACCGAGCAGAACCGTCAGTTGCTGATCGACAACCTCGCCAACCTCCGCCGTCTGGTCCGCGGCCTGCGCAACGTCGGTGTGGATCTCGGCTAAGGCGAGGCGCCGAGCCGAACAATGGTCCCCGATCTGGGTAGAATTGCCGTCCGCGCCCCTGCCCATGGTCCACAACTTCCGCGACAAGTCGCTCGACGTCGCGGCGAGGTCGGGGAATGCGGAGCTGGGCGCTCATCGTGACGCTGGCCTCGTTGGCGGGCTTGCTCGGGGCCGTGATCGTCTGGATGGCGAAGGTCGACGGCGGGGCCGATGCGCACGCCCGGCCACCCTCTGCGCCGCACATCCAGCGGGCGCAGACGTCGCACGTTCTCTGACGCCGGCGGCCGCCATGCAGCCGGGTCGGGAGCCCGGGACCGGTCGCGATTCGCGCCTGTAGCCTTACGCAGCGGCGCCCGGTTCATGCTGCTGCCTGCAAGCGCGCCTGAGACGCCCGGCAGCCACGGAGAGGCACCATGGAAGGCAACACCGCCACCCTGCAGAAGCCCAAGTACCTGGGCCTGCTCAACACCATCTCGAACGCCGAGAGCGCGGCCGGGGTCTATCTGGAGGCCTGGGCCGACGTGACGCCCAATGCGGATCTGGCCTGCACATTGCGCCTGGTCGCCGCGCGCGAGCGCAGCCACGGCGACGTGTTCTGCCGCCGCATCGCCGAGCTGGGCTTCAGCCTGCGCAGGAGGGTCGACCCGCGCGGCGCCGAGACCCTGGCCAAGCTGGCCGACCCGCGGATCAGCGATCTGGACAAGATCGGCGACCGGCAGCAGGGCGATGGCGACGGCGACTTCTTCGGCGACATCCGCCGCAAGATCGCCGAGGGCGAGTTCGATCCGATGACCGCGAACCTGCTCACCTGGTACATCGCCGAGGAGATCGACTCGGGCCGCCGGCTTCGGGAAGTCTACGACTGCGTGCGCGATATGGCCGGGGCGAAGAAGAAGGCCTCGTCGGGCGGCCCCAGCGCGGACGCCGAGGCGATGATGGCCTGCATGACCGCCGGCTTCGCGCGCATGGAGAAGTCGCTGGAGAAGCTGGTCAAGGCGTCGAAGTAGGCGCCCACAGCCCTTCCCTTGCGGTGTCATCCCGGTTTTCGCCACAGGCGAAAGACCGGGACCCACGATCGTCAACGGCGCCGATGGTCGTTCGGCCGCGCCGCTGCAAACCTTGCTCCATCGTTGATACTCGTGGTCCCGGTCTTCGGCTGCGCCGAAACCGGGATGACACGCGTTGTTATTGGGCTTTGAGTTCGGCGACGATGTCTTTGAGCGCCGCGCGCCAGGGCCGGGGCGTGACGCCGAACACCTGACGCAGCTTGCCCAGGTCCATGGTGGCGCGCAGCGGCCGCTGCGCCGGGGTGACATAGTCGGCCGTCGTGGTCGCCCCGACGTCGGGCGCCTGGTCGCCCAGCGCCTCGGCGAAGATCGCCTGGGCGAAGCCGCGCCAGCTGACCTCGCCGGCATTGGCGAAGTGGACCGTGCCGAAGGCCGGGTCGCCCACCTTGGCCGCCGCGAGCCGGCCCGCCTGGGAGAGGATGAAGCCGGCGAGGTCCGCCGCCGAGGTGGGCCGACCCACCTGATCGTCGACCACCTTCAGCGGGTTCCCCGCGGCGGCGACCCTGAGCATGGTCTTCACGAAGTTCTTGCCGTGGGCCGAGACCACCCAGGACGTACGGATGTTCAGCGACCGGGGGCAGGCCGCGGTCACCGCCCGCTCGCCCTCCAGCTTGGTGGCGCCATAGACGTTCAGCGGATGGGTCGCCGCATCCTCGGCGTAGGGCGCGCCGCCCGCGCCGTCGAACACGTAGTCCGTCGAGATGTTGAGCAGCGCCGTCCCCGTCGCCGCGCAGGCCTCCGCGATCGCCCCCGGCGCCAGGGTGTTGACGGTCCGGGCTAGGTCGCGCTCGGTCTCGGCCAGGTCCACGGCGGTGTAGGCCGCGGCGATCACCACCAGGTCGGGGCGGGCATCGGCGACCTTCAGCGCGGCGGCGGCGGGGTCGGCCAGGTCGACGTCGGCGCGGCTGAGCGCGGTCAGCACCACGTCGTGGTCCGGCGCCTGGCGCAGGAGCTCGACAGCCAGCTGGCCGGTGGTTCCAAACTGCAGGATCTTCAGGGTCATCCGCCCCCTTTAGCGCGAAACTTCCGGGCCTCAACCGGGGCCGTGATGTTCGGCCGCGCTTGAACCGGATGCGCCGCCGCCCGTAGAAGCAATGCGGGACAGCGAGTCATCGGCCGGGCGTCCCGGTCGATCGGCTGCGGGAGGATGGCGTGGAAGCTCGGACGGGAGGCGCACGCGGACCGGCTGGCGGCCCCCCCGGGTTCGGCGGCCGCAAGATGCCGGACCTGACCACGGGTCCGATCGGCAAGACCCTGATCCTGTTCGCCCTGCCGGTGCTGGGCTCCAACGTCCTGCAGTCGCTGAACGGCTCGGCCAACGCCATCTGGGTCAGTCATGTGCTGGGCGAGGCGGCGCTGACCGCCACCTCCAATGCCAACCAGATCATGTTCCTGATGCTGGGAGCGGTGTTCGGCCTGTCGATGGCGTCGAACATTATGATCGGCCAGGCGATGGGGGCCCGCGACCCGGCCCTGGCCAAGCGGGTGATCGGCACCTCGACCGCCTTCTTCATCGTCGTCTCGCTGACCGTCGGCGCGCTGGGCGCGGCCCTGACGCCGAGCATCCTCACCGCCATGGGCACCCCGCTGGACGCCAAGCGCGACGCCATCGCCTATCTGCGGGTGATCTTCTCGGCCATGCCGTTCATGTACTTCTTCTCGTACGTGATGATGGCCCAGCGCGGCACCGGCGACAGCCGGACGCCGTTCTACTTCTCCCTGCTGGCGGTCGGCATGGACGTGGTGCTGAACCCACTGCTGATCATGGGGATCGGGCCGTTCCCGAAGATGGGCATCGCCGGGTCGGCGACCTCCACCCTGGTCTCCCAGACGATCACCCTGCTGGCCATGGTGATCCACCTCTACCGCAAGAAGTCGATCCTGGTGCTGCGGCCCCATGAGCTTCGCCTGCTGATCCCCGACTTCACCATCGTCCGCTCGCTGGTGATGAAGGGCCTGCCGATGGGCTTCCAGATGATGGTCGTCAGCCTGGCGGCGGTGACCATGATGAGCCTGGTCAACAAGTACGGCGTCCACACCTCGGCAGCCTACGGCGCGGCGGCGCAGCTGTGGACCTATGTGCAGATGCCGGCCATGGCGCTGGGGGCCGCGGTCTCGTCGATGGCCGCCCAGAACGTCGGCGCGGGCCGGATGGACCGGGTCGAGCGGATCGCCCGCAGCGGCGTGCTCTACGCCCTGCTGTTCACCGGCTTGCCGGTGCTGCTGATCGAGCTGGCCGATCCCTGGGTGCTGCGCGCCTTCCTGCCGGCCACCAGCCCGTCGCTGGCCATCGCCGTGCACATCAATTCGATCGTGCTGTGGGGCTTCATCGCCTTCGGGATGGCCTTCATCTTCTCCGGCATCGTGCGGGCCACGGGGGCGGTCTGGCCGCCCCTGCTGGCGATGATCGTCGCGCTCTGGGCGGTGCGGATCCCGTTCGCCAACCTGATGGAGCCGTACCTGGGCGAGGACGCGGTCTGGTACGCCTTCCCGGTCGGCAGCGTCACCACCCTGGTGCTGGCGGCCAGCTACTACGCCTGGGGCGGCTGGCGGAAATCGCGGATGCTGCCCACCACCATGCCCGCAACCGACGAGGCCGACACCGGCTTCGGCCAGCCGATGATGGAGGGCGCCGAAGCCATGGCCGAAGCCGCCTCGGTCGCCGAGCCGGAGACGGTGAAGGCCCGCTGAGGGGGCGCTGACGTCGCGCCGCCCTACCCACGGCTCTCCATCAGCGCCGCATAGACCAGGGTCCGCAGCTCGCGGCGGATCGGATAGCTCGACGACGGCAGCAGCTGGGTCATGAACACCGCGGTCACGTCCTCCAGCGGGTCGCACCAGAACGCCGTCGAGGCCGCCCCGCCCCAATAGAACTCGCCGTTCGAGCAGGGGATCAGGGTCTGCGGGGCGTCGAACACCACCGCCACGCCCAGGCCGAAGCCGACGCCGGCGTTGGTGCTCTCGGAGAACAGCGAGCGAGAGAGCGCCGTCAGGTCCTGGCCACCGGGCAGGTGGTTGGAGGCCATCAGCTTCACGGTCTTGGGCGCCAGGATCCGCGCGCCGTCCAGCTCGCCGCCGTTGGTCAGCATGCTGGCGAAGCGCAGGTAGTCGGCCGCCGTGCCCACCAGCCCGCCGCCGCCGGACAGCAGTTTCGGCGGGGCAAGGTAGGGGCTGGTGGTGGGATCGTCCTGCAGCTTCATCTTGCCGCCGGGCAGGGCGTTGTAGCAGGCGGCGAAGCGGCTCCGCTGGTCCTCGCGGACATGGAAGCCGGTGTCGACCATCTTCAGCGGGTCGAAGATCCGCGCCTGCAGCGCCTGGTCCAATGGCTTGCCGCAGAGCTTCTGCACCAGGTAGCCGACCACGTCGGTGGAGACCGAATAGTTCCAGGCCTCGCCCGGCGAGAACTCCAGCGGCAGCCTGGCCAGTTGCCGGATCATTCCTTCCAGGTCCTCGTCCCCGTGATGATCGGCCAGCTTCAGCTTGCGGTAGGCGGCGTCGACGTTCGTGCGATTCTGGAAGCCGTAGGTCAGCCCGGAGGTGTGGCGCAGCAGGTCGACCACCTGCATCGGCCGGGCCGGCGGCGTGGTCAGGTAGGGCCCGACCCCGGCCGAGAAAACCGCCAGGCCCGCCCACTCCGGGATGTGCTTGGCCACCGGATCGTCCAAGGCGATCAGGCCCTCCTCGACCAGGGTCATCAAGGCGACGCAGGCCACCGGCTTGGTCATGGAATAGAGGCGGTAGACGCTGTCCTCCGCCAGGGCGGTCCCGCGCTCGGGGTCCTGCTGGCCCAGCACCGACTGGTGGACCACCTCGCCGCCGCGGGCGAGCAGGAACTGGGCGCAGGGCATGCGGCCGGGTCCGACGTACTTGTCCGCCAGGAACCGGTCGATCCGCTGCAGGCGATCCTTCGAGAAGCCGTGCTGCTTGGCCTTGCCCATGGTGCTCTCCTGACGCGGACGGCGGCCATTTGCCCTTGCCTGCCGCGCGGTCGCAAGTTCGACGGTTCAAGGCTGATTCCCCGGAGGGCCCATGACGCTCGATCATCCACTGGACCGCCCGGTGTGGGGCGCGCTCACGACCCGCCAGTCGGGTCTGGCGGTGGGCGACGCGCACGCGGTCCGCATCGACCGGACCTATGGCCTGTTCGCCGCCGCCGCCGATCCGTCGCCGGCGAACCTCGTGGCGCTGGCCGCGATCGTGCTGGGTGAGGGCCAGCTCGGCATGGTCGAGGCCGCCGACTGGCCGGCGATCCCCGGCGTCGTCAACCAGCCGCCGATCGGCGTGACCCAGATGGTCGCGGGCGCCCTGATGACCGTCCGCCCCGACGGCTTCGAGATCGTCGACCTGACGGAGGCCAACGCGGCCGAGATGTTCGCGCTGGCGCGGCTGACCCAGCCCGGCCCCTTCTTCCAGCGCACCCATCGGCTGGGCGACTTTGTCGGCGTCAAGATCGGGGGTCGGCTCGCCGCCATGGCGGGGGAGCGGCTGAAGCTGCCGGGGTTCACCGAGGTCAGCGCCGTCTGCACCCACCCCGACCACCGCGGCCATGGCTACGCGGCCGCCTTGATGGGGGTGGTCGCAGGCCGCATCGAGGCGCGCGGCGAGACCCCGTTCCTGCACGTCTATCCGCACAACACTGGCGCGATCCGCATCTACGAGCACCTCGGCTACCGCATCCGCGCGCAGATGAAGATGACCGTGCTGAGCCACGCCTGAGCCGGGGATGCTTGCCTTCCGAAAGGTTTTCGACGTCAGCATGGACGAGGCCTTTGAGGGAGCCCGCCATGCCCACCGTGAGCTCGGAACGCGACGGCCGCATCGCCATCGTCACCCTCGAGCGGCCCGAGCGGCGCAACGCCGTGGACCGCGAGACCGCGCGGGGGCTCTACGACGCCTTCAAGGCCTTCGACGCCGACGAGAGCCTGGATGTGGCGGTGCTGACCGGGCGTGGGGGGTTCTTCTGCGCCGGCGCCGACCTGAAGGCGATCTCGACCGGCGGCGGCAACCGCATCGAGGCGACCGGCGACTTCGGACCCATGGGCTGCACGCGCCTGCGGCTCGGCAAGCCGGTGATCGCCGCCATCGAGGGGCCGGCGGTGGCGGGCGGCCTGGAGGTGGCCTGCTGGGCCGACCTGCGGGTGGCGGCGGAGGGTTCGACCTTCGGGGTATTCTGCCGGCGGTTCGGGGTGCCGCTGATCGACCTGGGCACCGTGCGCCTGCCGCGGTTGATCGGGGCCAGCCGGGCCATGGACCTGATCCTCACCGGCCGGGCGGTGGCGGCGCAGGAGGCCTTCGAGATCGGCCTGGCCAACCGGCTGGTCCCGAAGGGCGAGGCGCTGGCGGCCGCCCTGGAACTGGCCCGCCAGATCGGCGCCTTCCCGCAACTCTGCCTGCGCAACGACCGGCTCTCGGCCCTTGAGCAGTGGTCGCTCGACTGGGACCAGGCCCAGGCCGCCGAGGTGCGGTTCGGCATGGAGACCCTGCGGACGGGCTCGGCCGTCGAAGGCGCCACGCGGTTCGCCGGCGGCGAGGGACGCGGCGGCGCGTTCTAGCGGCGCGTCGAAAACCAGCGTTTGATATCGGTCCCGGCGACGTCTAGCATACCCAGAATACGAAAAAGTCGCTGGGAGGCGCGCAGGCCATGGCTTGGGATTTCGAGACCGATCCGGCGTTCCAGAAGAAGCTCGACTGGATCGAAGACTTCATGCGCGACGAGGTGGAGCCGCTCTCCCACCTGGGCATGGCGGTGTTCTCCATCCTGGGCCGCGAGAAGTTCATCAAGCCACTGCAGCAGAAGGTGCGCGCGCAGGGCCTGTGGGCCTGCCACCTGGGCCCGGAGCTGGGCGGCCAGGGCTTCGGCCAGCTGAAGCTGGCGCTGATGAACGAGAAGCTGGGTCGCAACGGCCTGGCCCCCTCGGTGTTCGGCTGCCAGGCGCCCGACAGTGGCAACGCCGAGATCATCGCCCACTACGGCACGGACAGGCAGAAGGCGCAGTACCTCTGGCCGTTGCTGAACGGCGAGATCCGCTCGGCCTTCTCGATGAGCGAGCCCACCGGCGGGTCCGACCCGCTGACCTTCACCACCCGCGCCGTGCTGGACGGCAAGGACTGGGTGATCAACGGCGAGAAGTGGTTCTCCACCAACGCGCGCTATTCCCAGGTCCTGGTGCTCTATGCGGTCACCGACCCGGACGCCAAGGACCCCTACCGGCGCACCTCGATCTTCCTGGTGCCGACCGACACCCCGGGGGTGGAGATCCTCCGCAATGTCGGCGTCGGCGCGGGCGGGGAGATCGGCGGCGGGACGGAAGGCTATGTCCGCTATACCGACGTCCGCCTGCCCTACGACGCCCTGCTGGGCGACCGCGGCGCGGCCTTCGTCATCGCCCAGGTGCGGCTGGGCGGCGGCCGGGTGCACCACGCCATGCGCACGGTCGGCGCCTGCCGCCACGCGCTCGACCTGATGTGCCAGCGGGCGGTGTCGCGCAGCACCCGCGACGGCCGGCTGGCGGATCTGCAGCTGGTGCAGGCCGACCTCGCCGACAGCTGGATCGCCCTGCAGAGCTTCCGCCTGATGGTGCTGCACACCGCCTGGCTGATCGACAAGCACCAGGACTACCAGAGGGTCCGCAAGGACATCGCCGCCATCAAGGTGATGACGCCCAAGGTCTATCACGACATCGCCACCAAGGCGGCGCACCTGCACGGCGCGCTGGGGGTCTCCAACGAGATGCCGTTCATGCGGATGGTGACGTCGGCCTTGGTGATGGGCATCGCCGACGGGCCGACCGAGGTGCACAAGGTCACCCTGGCGAAGCAGATCCTCAAGGACTACACGCCCGACAACGACCTGTTCCCCAGCTACCACATCCCCAAGCTGCAGGATGAGGCCCGGGCGCGGTTCAAGACCGAGTTGGGCGAGTTGAAGGACGCCTACGCGGCGCAGCGGGCGACGGAGAAGGCCTGACGCCTCAAGGCGGCACCGGCCAGGCCGAACCCCAGGATCATCAAGCTCCAGACCGCCGGCTCGGGCACGGGCCGGATGCTGAAACCTTTGGCGGTGATCGTCGCCATGTCGACGTAGGTGTCGCTGCCGATATTGACCAGCGGATCGCCGTCGAGCTTATCGCCATCCAGGGTGAAGAACCACGACACTACGCTTAGCCCGACGCCACCTTTTCCAATGGCGAGGTTGTTGATGGTGAACTGGTTTCCGTTTTTCACCGTGCCGCCCATGAGATCGATCTGGTTCTGCTTCGCCGATGGCGGCGGGTAGCTGACACCCGGCTTGAAGTTGCTGCTCGTGATCTTCAGTTTGTCGGCCGGACCGCTGAACAGAATGTGGAAGTCGTTCGCATCCATGCCCGTGGCGTTTCTGATCACAACCGCGGCCTGGGCCCCAGCGGCCGACAGGCACACGGCGAGCATCAACGCGACGTTCGGCAGCAATTTCCTGAGTCTCATGGCCACCCTCCTCGATCCTACCGGCAGAATAATGAAAACGAAGTTCAGCGACCAATGATATAATAGTGTTGACCTCGGCGCTATTGGCCCGGTCTTCAAACGACCGTTAGGATGACGCCTCAGAATTTTCCGTCTCCGAGGTGCGTCAGTGTCCGAAGCCGCCAAGCCCTGGCCGGTGATATCGATCGCCGAGGCGCATGCCCGGCTGACCGGTCCGGGCGCGCCGTTCGAGATCGAGGCGCTGGTGATCCGGGGCATTCCCACCCGGACCTGGAAGAACGCGCCGCCGACCCTTCGCGACGTGTTCGTCAACGGCCTGCGGTTCCGCGAGCGGGAGTTCCTGATCTACGACGACGAGCGGGCCACCTTCGACAGCTTCGCCCGGGCGACCCTGACACTCGCCCACCGCCTGCAAGCGGATGGGGTCAGGAAAGGCGACCGGGTCGCGGTGATCATGCGCAACCTGCCGGAATGGCCGGTGTGCTTCTGGGCCGGGGTGCTGGCGGGCGCGATCGTCACGCCGCTGAACGCCTGGTGGACCGGGGCGGAACTGGAGTACGGCCTGGCCGATTCCGGGACCAAGATCGCCTTCGTCGACGAGGAGCGGCTGGACCGGGTCGCCGTCTTTCTAGACACGCTGCCGGACCTGCAGAAGGTCTACGGCGCCCGCCTGGCTACGCCGCCGGTCGGCAAGGTCGAGCGCCTTGAGGACGTGATCGGGACGGTGAACAGCTGGCCGGACCTGCCGGACCTGGCGATGCCGGACGTGCCGCTGGGACCGGAGGACGACGCCACCATCCTCTACACCTCCGGCACCACGGGTAAGCCCAAGGGCGCGCTGGGCACCCACCGCAACATGACCTCGAACATCGGAGCCGGCGGCATCTCGGCGGCGCGGAACTTCCTGCGGGCCGGCGATCCGCTGCCGGAGATGGACCCCACCAAGACGCCCCAGCGGGTGACCCTGCTGGTGGTGCCGATGTTCCATGCCACCGGCCTGTCGGCGACGCTGGGCCCGGCGCTGAATTCCGGCGGCAAGATCGTGCTGATGCGCCGCTGGGACGCCGAGCCGGCGATGCGCCTGATCGAGCGCGAGAAGGTGAGCTCCACCGGCGGCGTGCCGACCATCGCCTGGCAGCTGATCGAGCATCCGGCGCGGTCGAAGTACGACCTGTCCTCGCTGGTGTCGGTGGCCTACGGCGGCGCCCCCTCGGCCCCGGAGCTGGTGCGCAGGATCCCCGAGGTGTTCCCCGGCTCGGCCCCCGGCAACGGCTGGGGCATGACCGAGACCACCGCCACCTTCACCTCGCACCTGGGTCGCGACTACACCAACCGCCCCCACAGCGCCGGCCCCGCCGCCCCGGTGGGCGAGATGCAGATCCGCGACCCGGCCGACGGCGTGACCCTGCTGCCCGAGGGCGCGGTGGGCGAGCTGTGGTGCAAGGGCCCGCAGGTGGTGAAGGGCTACTGGAACAAGCCCCAGGCCACGGCGGAAACATTCGTCGACGGCTGGCTGCGCACCGGCGACCTGGCGCGGATCGACGACGAGGGCTTCCTGTTCATCGTCGACCGGGCCAAGGACATGCTGATCCGCGGCGGCGAGAACATCTACTGCGTCGAGGTCGAGAACGCCCTCTACGACCATCCCGACGTGATGGACGCGGCCCTGGTCGGCATCCCGCACAAGACCCTGGGCGAGGAGCCCGGCGCGGTGGTCCACCTGCGGCCCGGCGGCACGGCGACCGAGGCGCAGCTGCGCCAGTTCGTGCGCGAGCGGCTGGCGGGTTTCAAGGTCCCGGTGAAGGTGGTGTTCTGGCCCGAGACCCTGCCGCGCAACGCCAACGGCAAGATCGTCAAGACCGAGCTGAAGACGGTCTTCGTGAAGCAAGGGGCCTGATCTCTCGCCATTTACTCTGAGGCGTCATCCCGCGGCTCGTCCGCGGGACCCATCCGTCCGCTTGCGCGATGGTTGGCATGGGTCCCGCGGACAAGCCGCGGGATGACGGCGGCAGGGTAAGGCGGAGCAAGCCCATTGCGGTCAGGGCGGGATCGGCTAGACGTCGAGCCCATGAGCCGAAAACCCCTCATCCTCGGTATCGGCGGGACCATCCGCGCGGGGTCCTCCACCGAGAAGGCCCTGGTCTGCGCGCTCAGCCGCGCCGAGGCGCTGGGCGCGCAGACGCGGCTGCTCGGCGGGGAGTTCCTGGGCTCGCTGCCGATCTTCGATCCCCGACCGTCCGAGGCCTCTGCGGCGCAACTCGAACTGGCCGAGGCGGTCCGCGCGGCCGACGGGCTGATCGTGGCCAGCCCCGGCTATCACGGCTCGATCTCCGGGGTGATCAAGAACGCCCTCGACACCCTGGAGCTGACCGGCAAGGACGCCCAGCCCTACCTCACGGCCAAGCCGGTCGGCACGATCATCACCGCGTCGGGCGCCCAGGCGGGCGGCACCACCTTGATGGCGCTGCGGTCGATCATACATGCCCTGAGGGGCTGGCCGACGCCGTTCGGCGCAGCCCTGAACGCGGCCAGCGACCTCTTCGACGGGGCCGGCGCCTGCCGCGACGACAAGGACGCCTGGCAGCTCGACACCGTCGCCGAGCAGGTCATGGAGTTCGCCAACATGAGGATTGCTCGATGAAGCGCCCGTATCTGGTCCCGCCCGGCGGAACGCCCGACGTCACCGGCGCAATCTCGCCGATCGAGGAGATCATCGAGGACGCCCGTAACGGCCGGCCCTACATCCTGGTGGACGCCGAGGACCGGGAGAACGAGGGCGACGTGATCATCCCGGCCCAGTTCGCCACGCCGGAACAGATCAACTTCATGGCCAAGCATGCGCGCGGCCTGATCTGCCTGAGCATCACCGGCGAGCGGGCCCGGCAGCTGCGCCTGCCGCCGATGGCCAGCGACAACCAGTCGGGCCACGGCACCGCCTTCACGGTGTCGGTCGAGGCGCGCGAAGGGGTGACCACCGGCATCTCGGCCCACGACCGGGCCCACACCATCGCCGTCGCGGTCGACCCGACCAAGGGCGTCGACGACATCGTCTCGCCGGGCCATGTGTTCCCGCTGGTGGCCCGCGACGGCGGCGTGCTGGTCCGCGCCGGCCACACCGAGGCCGCGGTGGATATCAGCCGCATGGCCGGGCTCAACCCGGCCGGCGTGATCTGCGAGATCATGAAGGATGATGGGTCCATGGCGCGCCTGCCGGACCTAGTGGCTTTCGCCCAGCTGCATGGCCTGAAGATCGGCACCATCGCCGACCTGATCGCCTATCGCCGCCGCACCGAGCGGCAGGTGGAGCGGGTGCTGGAGACGCCGTTCGACTCAGCTTTCGGCGGCCGCTTCCGGATGGTCATCTACCGCAACTCCCTCGACCAGACCGAGCATGTGGTGCTGACACGGGGCCGGATCGAACCGGACAAGCCGACGCTGGTGCGCATGCACCGGGTGGATATGGCCGCCGACATGCTGGGCGCCGTCGAGGCGCGGCAGGACTATGTGCCCAAGGCGCTGCAGGCGCTGGCGGCCTATGACGGGGCGTCGGTGGCGGTGTTCATCCGCGACTCCAACCCGCACTGGCTCAGCGAACGCTACGGCCAGCCGCAGGCCGACCATGCCGGCAATATCCTGCGCGACTACGGCATCGGGGCGCAGATCCTGCTGGACCTGGGGGTCCGCGACATGCAGCTGCTGACCTCGTCGCAGACCGTCCTGCCGGGGTCGGCGGGGTATGGGCTGCGGATCGTGGGCCGGGTTCCGTTCGGCTGATCCAGGCTCAATTAGACCTTCGAAATTTCAATGCTATAGCTAACCAACACCGTTAGTCCCGGCGAAGGCCGGGAGCCAGATCCGATAGCTGGGACGCGGGTTGGATGGGCTCGGCGATATTGCAGCCCACATCTGAGCCATGCCATCTGGGTCCCGGCCTTCGCCGGGATGAGCGGTATTGAGGGCGGCCCGGCGCCCCTCCCGCAGGCGCGACTAGGCGTTCGACGCAAAGGGCGCCAACCTTCGACGCACCCGGACGGGCCAAAGGGCCGTACATTGATCAGTGCGCGTAAACGCCACATCGGCCCGCCTTGCGGGAAATCATCTGTTCCCTTAACGATTTGAAGGGGATGGGTGTTCGTAGAGTGCCATGATGCCCCTCGACCCAAGCCCGCGCTCCACCGACGATGCAGCGCCCGACCTGCGGGGCCATGCGGAGGCGACCACCGTCATCGATAACGGTGTCGGCCTCGCCTACCTGAACGCCGACGAACGCTCGGGCGGCAGCATCAACGGCAAGGAAAGCTTCACCATCGACCGGGCGGGCCTGCAGCTCACCGGGTTCAATGCCGACACCATGGCGCCGGACGCCGGCTGGGGCGGGATCGCCGGCCAGCCGTTCACCGTCACCTACGGCTTCCGCGCCACCGAGCCCAGCCGGATGCCCAGCGACACCGCCGGCTTCCAGCAGTTCAACAGCGCCCAGATCGCCCAGGCCGAGCAGGCCCTGGTGGCCTGGTCCGACGTCGCCAACATCCGTTTCGTGCGGGTGGGCAGCGGAACCGACGGCGACGCCGCCTACACCGACGACGCCACCATCCTGTACGGCAACTATTCCACCGGCGAGAGCGGCTCGGCCGCCTTCGCCAACTATCCCGGCAGCACGGCGTCGTTCAGCTCGGCCGGCGACGTCTGGGTCAATATCACCGCCGGCAGCAACGCCTTCCCGGCCCCCGGCAACTACGGCGCGCAGGTGCTGATCCACGAGACTGGCCACGCCATCGGCCTGGCCCATCCGGGCGACTACAACGCCTCGGCCACCGGCACGATCACCTATGCCGACAACGCCGAGTACTATGAGGATTCCCGCCAGTACACGGTGATGAGCTACTTCCCGGAGACCAACACCGGGGCCAGCTACGGCGGCAAATACGCCGCCACGCCGCAGCTCGATGACATCCGCGCCGCCCAGTACGAATACGGCCCCAACATGAGCACGCGGACCGACGACACCGTCTACGGCTTCAACTCCAACACCGGCCGCGACTGGTACTCGATCGCCAACAGCTCGCAGAAGGCGATCTTCGCCGTGTGGGACGCCGGCGGCCACGACACCCTGGACTTCTCGGGCTACTCGCAGAACGCCCTGATCGACCTGCGCGAGGGCAACTTCTCCAATGTCGGCGGCCTGACCGGCAACGTGGCCATCGCCGAGGGCGCCAAGATCGAGAACGCCATCGGCGGTTTTGGCTCCGACAGCCTGTACGGCAACGCGCTGGACAATGTGCTGACCGGCAACACGGGAAACGACACCGTCTTCGCCGGAGCCGGCAACGACACCATCGATGGCGGCTCGGGCACGAGCTACCTGCGCGGCGAGGACGGCAACGATTCCATCATCGGCGGCGCGGCGTTCGACGACATCCAGGGTAACGCCGGCAATGACACCGAGTCAGGCGGCGCCGGCGACGACTATGTGGTTGGCGGCAAGGACAGCGACAGCCTGTCCGGCGACGCCGGCGCGGACCTGGTCTACGGCAACCTGGGCAATGACACCTGCGACGGCGGCGACGGGAACGACATCGTGCGCGGCGGCCAGGGCGACGATTCGGTGTCGGGGGGGGCCGGCGACGATTTCATCTCCGGCGACCTCGGGAACGACACCATGATGGGCGGCGCGGGCGCCGACCGTTTCCACAGCTTCACCGGCTCGGGCATCGACCGCGTCCTGGACTTCAATGTCGCCGAGGGCGACCGGGTCCAGCTGGACCCCGGCAACACCTTCACCGTGGCCCAGGTGGGCGCCGACACGGTGGTGACCCTCGGCCCCGGCGACCAGGTGATCCTGGTGGGGGTGCAGATGAGCACCCTGCCGAACGACTGGATCTTCGGGTTCTAACAAGATCGTTTTCAGGCCCGCCGATCCGGCCTATACGAAGACCCTCACCGCCCGGCCGAAAGGCCGGGCGCCTTCGTTTCCAGAGTTTGCCCGAGACCGCCATGACCAACATCCTGATGCCCAAGGCGACCGCCGTCTGGCTGGTGGACAATACCTCGCTCACCTTCGACCAGATCGCTGACTTCTGCGAGCTGCATCCCCTCGAGGTGAAGGGCATCGCCGACGGCGAAGTGGCGCGTGACATCCGCGGCGCCGACCCGATCGCCAACGGCCAGCTGAACCGCGAGGAGCTGGACGCCGCCGAGAAGAGCGCCAGCTACCGGATGAAGGCCCAGAAGAGCCGCCACGCCGAGCTGCTGAAGCCGATCAAGAAGGGCCCGCGCTATACCCCGGTGTCGCGCCGCCAGGACCGGCCGGACGCCATCGCCTGGTTCCTGCGCAACCACCCGGAGGTCGCCGACAGCCAGCTGGCCCGCCTGCTGGGCACCACCAAGGCCACCATCGACCAGGTCCGCAACCGCACCCACTGGAACTCGGCCGCCATCAAGCCGGTAGACCCGGTGACGCTGGGCCTCGCGACCCAGCTGGAGCTGGACGCGGTGGTCCGCAAGGCCGCCGACAAGAAGGCCAAGGATGACGCCCGCCGCGGCATCGCCGAGCCGGAAGGCGCCACCCTGCGCCCGGCGTCTGAGACCGGCGCCGCCGAAGCGGCCGCGCCGGAGCTTGAGGACGAACTGGAAGGCGACGAGGACTAGAATCATCCCTCCTCTTCAGGGGAGGGTGGACGAGGCGAAGCCTCGGACGGGTGGGGAAATCAGGATCGAGCTCCGCGCTCGAACGTGAGACCCCCACCCCGCTCGCCTCCGGCGAGTCGACCCTCCCCTGAAGAGGAGGGCTGCCGAATTCAGTGCAGGTGGCCGCGGAGGGTTTCGATCTCTTCCTTCAGCCTGAGTTTCTGCCGCTTGAGTTCCTTGAGCTTGATGTCGTCGGCGGAAGGCCTGTGCATTTCGTCCTGGATCGCCTGTTCCAGGGACTGGTGGCGGGATCCGAGTTCGCGGATCCGGGCATCTAACGCCATGGCGGGAAGTCTCCTCGCTGTTGGGCCGGTTACGAGTGAACACCCGCTTCCCGCGGCTGTCAGATCACATATGTTTGCTATGGCCGCGCTGGAACCCGGGGCGACTCGCACGCGGCGCTTGGGAACACTTCGATATGGGTAGGACGGAACGGCCGCGCCTGGTGGTGGGCATCTCGGGCGCGTCGGGGGTCGCCTACGGCCTGCGCGCCCTGGACGCCTGCCGCGAGCTGGGGGTCGAGAGCCATCTGGTGATGAGCCGCTCCTCGGCCCTGACCCTGGCCCAGGAGACCGCGCTGACGGTGGCCGACGTCCAGGCCCGCGCCGACGTGGCCCACAAGGTCGGCGACGTGGGGGCCTCCATCGCCTCCGGCTCGTTCCAGACCCTGGGCATGATCGTGGCCCCCTGCTCGGTGCGCACCATGAGCGAGATCGCCACCGGGGTGACCGCCTCGCTGCTGACCCGCGCCGCCGACGTGACGCTGAAGGAGCGCCGGGCCCTGGTGCTGATGGTGCGTGAGACCCCGCTGCATCTGGGCCACCTGCGCACCCTGGTGCGGCTGGCGGAGATGGGCGCGGTGATCGCCCCGCCGCTGCCGGCGTTCTATGCGCGACCGGCCAGCCTGGAGGAGATGGTCGACCAGTCGGTGGGCCGGGCGCTGGACCTGTTCGGCCTGGCCTGGACACCGGTGAAGCGCTGGGGTGAGGATGTGGGCCCGCTTGGGGACCCGTCGAAGGGCGAGGACTAGCCGATGGCGATCTGGGAATGGGTGCTTGAGGCCTATGCGCGGCCGGGCGTGCCGCAGGCGGCCCTGGCGCTGCAGGACGGGCACGGCCAGAACACCTCGTTCCTGCTGTGGGCGGTCCATGCCGAGGCCAGCGATCCGGCCCTGCTGGCCCGGGCGGCCGAGGCGGCGCGGGCCTGGGACCGGACGGCCCTGACGCCGCTGCGCGAGGTGCGCCGTGCCCTGAAGCCGGCCCTGCCGCCGTTCGACGACGGCGCGCGCGAGGCGCTGCGCGAGGACGTCAAGCGCCTGGAGCTGGCGTCGGAGCGTCTGCTGATGGAGACCCTGGAAGGCCTGAGCGAGGGCCACGGCGGGGCGCACGCCCTGGTCGCCCTGGAGGCGGCGGCCAAGGCCTGGGGCAAACCGCCGCCCCCCAACGCGCTGGCTGCCCTCGCCGCGGCCCTGGCGTAGGGCGCCGGGATTGGGGCGGCGGGCGCGATGATCGACTATTCCACCTTCACCGAGGACGCGCTGGAGTCCCGGCTGTGGGACCTGCGCCAGGACCACGCCGACCTCGACGCCTCGATCCAGGCGCTCAGCCTGGCGCCCTTGCCCGACCTGATCGTCATCGGCCGGCTGAAACGCAAGAAACTGGCCCTGAAGGATGAGATCGCCCGCATCGAGGACTTCCTGAACCCCGACATCATCGCCTGAGGGCAGTTGACTCTCCCGTTCCGAAGACTAGAACAAAAATGGAACAAAAGGAGTCCTGATGCCATGTCCGATTTTCGCGGCATGCGGCTAGAGCCTGCCCCGGTTGGCGCCGCCAACCGGGATAAGCAGGCTCGTCGTTTGTCGTCTGGAGCGCATCGAGGATGCGCTCTGGCCGCCATGCGGGCGAAGATCGCCGCGCTGGAAAGCGGCGGGCGGGCGGACGCTGGCGTCCTGGCCTTCGGGGACGAGGGGCTGGACGGCCGGCTGCCCGGCGGCGGCCTGCCGCTGGGGCGCTGGCATGAGATCACCGGGGCCGGGCTGGAGGCCGAGACCTCCGCCGCCCCGGCCGCTTTCGCCGCGCTCACCGCCGCGCCGCTGGCGATGCGGGGCGAGGCGGTCTGGGTGCTGCGGCGCGACGACCTCTGGGCCCCGGGCCTGGCCGGCCTGGGCTTTCCGCCGGCGCGGCTGATCCAGGTCTGCGCCCGCGACGAGGCCGAGGCGCTGTCGGTGATGGAGGATGCGCTGGCCACGGTCGGGGTTTCGGCGGTGTTCGGCGAGGTCGAGGCCGTGGACCTGACCGCCGGGCGGCGGCTGCAACTGGCGTGCGAGAAGCGCGGGTCGACCGGCTTCGTGATCAAGCGCCGGCCGTTCGGCGGGACCGCCCGCAAGGAAGCCGCCGGTTCGATCGCCGCCACCCGCTGGCGCGTGGCCTGCGCCCCGTCCGAACCCCCGGGCGGGGAATTCGGCCTGGGCGCGCCGCGCTATCGCGTCGACCTGGAGCGCTGCCGCGGCGGGCAGACCGGCGCATGGATTCTCGAGGCCCAGATGGCCTATTGCTGGGAGGCAGACGATGTCGCGCATTCTCTGCGCCTGGTCGCCGACCTGGGCGATCGCGAACTGGCGCCGGCGCAACCCGATCAACGCCGAGCCGCCTAGAACCCCCTCCACGGGCATCCAGCCGGGCTCAACCCTTCCTCCTCGATGGAGGAAGGGCAGGAATGGTGGTGTGGCCGCCGAGGTGAAGCCGGAACCGCGATTGGGCGCCGGCGCCGGCTCGCGCCCTTCCCCTCATCGCTCAGGCCACACCACCACCCAACCCTCCTCCATCGAGGAGGAGGGCTTTCCTTTGGCCCTCGTCGAGACCGTGCGCCAGGTGCGCCGGCTGGCCGCGGTCAGCCGCGAGGCCGCGCGGTTGGGTCTCTACGCCGGGCAGAAGGCCACCGACGCCATGGCCCTGGTCCCGGAGCTGGTCACCGCCGAAGCCGAGCCGGAGGCCGACGCCCTGGCCCTGACCGCGCTGACCGACTGGTGCGTCCGCTTCTCCCCGGCGGTGGCGGCCGACGCGCCGGACGGGCTGTTCCTCGACATCTCGGGCGTCTCGCACCTGTGGGGCGGCGAGGCCGAGCTGATGGCCGACTTCCGCGCCCGCCTGGCGGACAATGGCCTGGCCTTCCGCCTCGCCGTCGCCGACACCCCGGGCGCCGCCTGGGCCCTGGCCCACTTCGGCCGCGACGAGACCCTCGCCCCGCCGGGGGGCCAGGCCGAGCTCCTGAAGCCCCTGCCGCCCTCGGCCCTGCGCCTCGATCCCGAGGCCGCCGCCCAGATCGCCCGCCTGGGCCTGCGGCGGCTGGAACAGCTGATCGACCTCCCCCGCGCCCCGCTGGGCCGGCGGTTCGGGGCCCACACCCTGGAGCGCCTGGACCAGGCCCTGGGCCGCAGCGCCGAGGCGCTGCGCTTCCGCCGCCCGCCCACGCCCTGGGTGGCGCGCCTGGCCTTCGTCGAGCCGATCAGCACACCCGACGACATGGCCCGCGTGACCCAGGACGTCACCGCCAAGCTCTGCGCCCGGATGCTGGCCGAGGGCCAGGGCGGCCGGCGCTTCGAGATCGCCTTCCACCGGGTGGACGGTCAGACCCTGCCGCTCACCATAGGCCTGTCGCTGGCCGGCCGCGACGCCAAGCGGATCGCACGGCTGTTCCAGCCGCACCTGGAGACCATCGACCCCGGCTTCGGCATCGAGTCGGTGACGATCTGCGCCTATGACGTCGAGCCGGTCTCCGGCCGTCAGGTCCGCCTCGAGGCCGGCCTCGCGCCCTCGATGGAGGACGGCCTGGCCCCCCTGGTCGACCGCCTCGTCAACCGCCTGGGGCCCGAGCGCGTCTGGCGCGCGGCCCCGGTGGAGAGCCATGTCCCCGAACTGGCGGTCGGGCGGGACACCCCGCTGGGCGCGCCCGTCTCCGAGGCCGCCCCCTGGGATCGCGAGACGCCGCGCCCCGTGCGCCTGTTCCGCCGCCCCGAGCCGCTGGACGCGGTGATGGCGCTCACCCCCGACGACCCGCCGCGGCAGTTCCAGTGGCGCGGCCGCACCCACATCGTCCGCCGCGCGGAAGGCCCGGAACGGATCGGCGAGGAGTGGTGGAAGCGCGGCATCGAGACCGTCAGCGCCGCCCACGTCCGCGACTACTACCGGGTCGAGAACGCCGAGGGGATGCGCTTCTGGCTGTTCCGCGCCGGCCTCTACGGCGACCCGGATGCCCCGCCGAAATGGTGGCTGCACGGACTGTTCGGATGACGCGAAAGACCTCGACGCATCCCCTCCTCTCCCCCCGCGAAGCGGAGAGGGAGAGGGTAGGGAGAGGGCCGGCTGGGCCTGTCCGTCTCTTCGATTGGCGACCCAAGGGCCTGCGGCATAGCCGCTCGTGGGTCATGGCTGGACCAACGGCGGATCACCGCTGCACGCGCCGGGCCTCTCCCTGCCCTCTCCCTCTCGCTTCGCGAGGGCGAGGAAGGTTCGCGCCATGACCCGCTACGCCGAGCTGCAGGCCACCACCAACTTCTCGTTCCTGCGCGGGGCATCGCATCCGGCGGAGCTGGTGATCGGGGCCGACGCCCTGGGGATCGAGGCGGTCGGGATCTGCGACCGCAACAGCCTGGCCGGGGTGGTGCGGGCGTGGCGGCAGGTCAAGGATCTGCGGGAGGCCGGCTCGACGGTCCGCGCCCTCACCGGCTGCCGCCTCGACTTCGTCGACGGGACGCCCAGCCTGCTGGTCTATCCCTCCGACCGCGAGGCCTATGGCCGCCTGACCCGCCTGCTCACCGCGGGCCAGGGGCGCGAGGAGAAGGGGGAGTGCCAGCTGCACTGGGAGGACTTCGCCCAGCATGCCGAAGGCCAGCTGGTCCTGGTCGTGCCGCCCGACCGGCTGGACGAAAACTTCGAGGGTGAGCTGCGCCGGATCGCCTGGGAGCTGCCCGACGTCTGGCTGGCGACGGCGCGGCGCTACGGCGCCCGCGACCTGAAGCGGCTCAGCCACCTGGTCGCCCTGGCCCAGGCCAGCGGCGCGCCGCTGGTGGCCACCAACGACGTCCTCTACCACGGCCCCGAGCGGCGGCCGCTGCAGGACGTGCTGACCTGCATCCGCGAGACCTGCACGCTCGCCGAGGCCGGCCTGCGGCTGGAGGCCAATGCCGAGCGGCACCTGAAGCCGGCCGCGGAGATGGCGCGCCTGTTCGCCAGGTTCCCGGGCGCGGTGGAGCGCAGCGTGGAGATCGCCGAGCGGGTGACTTTCGACCTGGGCCAGCTCCGCTACGAATATCCCGACGAGCCGGTGCCGCCCGGCAAGACCGCCATCCAGCACCTGCGCGACCTGAGCTGGGCCGGCGCGGACTGGCGCTATCCGAACGGCGTGCCGGAGAAGGTGCGCGCCACGATCGCCCACGAGCTGGACCTGATCGAGGAACTCAAGTTCCCGAACTACTTCCTCACCGTGCACGACATCGTGCAGCACGCGCGGGGACACCTGAAAATCCTCTGCCAGGGCCGCGGGTCAGCGGCCAATTCCTGCGTCTGCTTCTGCCTGGGGATCACCGCGGTGGACCCGACCAAGGAGGACCAGGACCTGCTGTTCTCGCGCTTCATCTCCGAGAACCGCGGCGAGCCGCCCGACATCGACGTCGACTTCGAGCACGAGCGGCGCGAGGAGGTGATGCAGTATGTCTACGCGCGCTATGGCCGCCACCGCGCCGCCATCGTCGCCACCGTGATCCACTACCGCCCACGCATGGCCATCCGCCAGGTCGGCAAGGCGCTGGGGCTCACCGAGGACATCACCGCCGCGCTGGCCGGCACCGTCTGGGGCAGCTATGGCGACGGGGTCCCCGACCAGCATATCCGCCAGGCGGGCCTCGATCCCGACGCGCCGGAGATCCGCCGCGCCACCGCCCTGGCCCAGGAACTGCTGGGCTTCCCGCGCCACCTGTCACAGCACGTGGGCGGCTATGTGCTGACCCAGCGGCGGCTGGACGAGACCGTCCCGATCGGCAACGCGGCCATGAAGGACCGCACCTTCATCGAGTGGGACAAGGACGACATCGACGCGATCGGCCTGATGAAGGTCGATATCCTGGCGCTGGGCATGCTGTCGGCGCTGCGCAAGAGCTTCGCCCTGCTGGACCCGCTGGAGGACGGCACGGTGGTCAGCGACGTGGCCCACATCCCGCAGAGCGACACCGCGGTCTACGACATGCTGTGCCGCGCCGATTCCGTGGGCGTGTTCCAGGTGGAAAGCCGGGCGCAGATGTCGATGCTACCGCGGCTGAAACCGCGGAAATTCTACGACCTGGTCATCGAGGTGGCGATCGTCCGGCCGGGGCCGATCCAGGGCAACATGGTGCACCCCTATCTGAAGCGGCGCGCCAATCCCGAGCTGATCACCTATCCCGAGCCGGGGCCCGGCCATCCGAAGGACGAGCTGAAGGACATCCTGAAGAAGACCATGGGCGTGCCGCTGTTCCAGGAACAGGCCATGCGGGTGGCCATCGTGGCAGCCAAGTTCACCGACGACGAGGCCGACCGGCTGCGGCGTTCCATGGCGACGTTCCGCAATGTCGGCACCATCGGCGAGCACGGGCTGAAGTTCGTCAAGGGCATGGTCGACCGCGGCTACGACCCGGAGTTCGCCGAGAACTGCTTCAAGCAGATCGAGGGGTTCGGCTCCTACGGCTTCCCCGAGAGCCACGCGATCAGCTTCGCGATCCTGGTCTATGTCTCGGCCTGGGTGAAGCATCACCGTCCGGACGCCTTCCTGGTCGGCCTGCTCAACAGCCAGCCGATGGGCTTCTACCAGCCGGCCCAGCTGGTCCGGGACGCCAGGGAGCATGGCGTGGAGGTCCGTCCGCCCGACGTGTCGTTCAGCGACTGGGACTCGACGCTGGAGGAAAGGGACGACCCGCGCGAGCGCTTCCGGCCGGTCCGGCTGGGGCTGCACCAGATCAAGGGGTTCAGGGAGGCCGACGCCGAGGCGCTGATGGCGGCCCGCGAGGCCGGCGCCGGCACGATCGAGGCCTTTGCCCGCCAGGGTCATCTCTCGCGCCGCGCACTGGAACTGCTGGCCGAGGCCGACGCCTTCCGCAGTCTCGGCTTCCCGCGGCGCGAGGCGCTGTGGGCGGTGAAGGGGCTGGCCGGCGAGTGGGGCGCCGAGCGCGACGCGCCCCTGCTGCTGCGCCAGAGCCTGACGGAGACCCAGGTGGAGCTGCCGTTCATGAGCGCCGCTCAGCATGTGGCCGAGGACTATCGCACCACCAGCCTCTCCCTGAAGGGCCATCCGGCCGCGTTCTTCCGCGAGGACCTGGCGCGCCAGCGGGTGGTTCCCTGCGCGGTCCTGAAGGATGCCCGCGACCGGCGACGCCTGGCGGTCGGCGGCCTGGTGCTGGTGCGCCAGCGGCCGGGTACCGCCAAGGGCGTGGTGTTCATGACGCTGGAAGACGAGACCGGCATCGCCAACATCGTCATCTGGAAGGACGCCTTCGAGGCCAACCGCCGACTGGTGATGACCTCGTCCTTCCTGATCGTGCACGGCCAGGTGCAGAGCGTCGACGGGGTTGTGCATGTGGTCGCCGAGCGTTTCACCGACCTGTCCGGCCGGCTCTCGGAACTGCGCGAGGACGCGGGCCAGATCACCGTCCGCTCCAAGGTCTCCGGCGCCCTGGTCCGCAGCCGGGACTTCCATTGAAGCCCAGCCTCCTCAGGATCGTCCTACTACGGTAGATTTATTCATGGCTGACCCGAAAACCAAGCCGCCGGGCGACGACACAACGGCTTTTCGGAACGCGGTCGAGAAGGGCCTGGAGTCCCTCCATAGCAGGCGCAGCGTGCCCTATGAGAAGGTCCGCCGCTGGCTACTCTCCTGGGGCACAGACAAGGAAATTCCGCCGCCAGAATGCCCGTAGTCTTTTCGGCGGATGCGCAGGCGGACCTGAGCGAAATCCGAACCTACATTGGCGAGCGCAACCCCGCAGCGGCGTCCCGCATCGCCGTCCAGATCGTCGCTGCGTGCGATGGTCTGGAACACCTTCCCGAGCGGTGCCGGCCCGGACTGATCGCGGGAACGTGAGAGATCACGCTCATCTGGCCTTACATCATCGTCTACCGCATCGCCCCCGATGAGCTTGAGATCGTGCGCATCTGGCATGGCGCTCAGGACCGCGAGCCATAGGTCTCCAGCGCCCTGGTCCGCGGCCGGAACTTCCATTGAATTGACCGAAAGTTCGGTATGGCCCTAAGGTCTCGGCAACGGGAGCGGCGGGGCCAGCGTACGTCTCCCGAACGCCAGAGATCATGGCCCGGGAGGCGCTTGCAATGACCCAGGGTTCCGATCGCCGCACCGTGCTCGTCGCCGGCGCGGCTGTGCTGGCCGCGACGGCCGCCAGCGCGGCGTTCGCCCAGGACCGACCCGTGGCTGGCCTCGCCACCGGCGCCGCCAGCAAGATCTTCCAGACCACGGAGATCCGGACCGGCAAGGTGATGGGCATCGCCAATGGCCCGGTCTGGGAATTCCGCGGCATCCCCTATGGCGCGCCGACCGGCGGCCGCAACCGCTACATGCCGCCCAGGCCGGCCGCCGCCTGGGCCGGGGTGCGCGAATGCTTCGCCTTCGGCCCGATCAACCCGCAGACCCAGGCCGACATCCGCGGCGAATACGGCCAGCTGATCATGTGGGACCGCCAGGTGGGCGGCATGGGCGAGGACTGCCTGGTGCTCAACGTCTGGACGCCGACCACCGACCACGGCGCGAAGAAGCCGGTGTTCGTGTCGTTCCACGGCGGTGGCTTTTCCACCGGCTCGGGCAATGCGCCAGGGTTCGACGGCAAGAACCTGGCCAGCTACGCCGACGCGGTGGTGGTGACGATCAACCACCGGCTGGCCGCCTTCGGCTACGCCAACCTGGTGGGCGCCGGGGCGCCGGAGGCGTTCAAATACGCCGGCGTCTGCGGCGCGCTGGACATGGTCGCCTCGCTGCAGTGGGTGAAGGAGAACATCGAGGGCTTCGGCGGCGATCCCGGCCGGGTGATGATCTTCGGCCAGTCCGGCGGCGGGGCGAAGACCTCCACCGTGCTGGCCATGCCGCCGGCCAAGGGCCTGTTTCATGCGGCGGCCATCCAGTCCGGCGCGGCCGTGCGGCTGGTGACGCCGGAGGCCGGGGCGGAAGCGGCCAGCAAGCTGATCAAACAGCTGGGCCTGACGCCCAGGACCATCGGCGACATCCAGAAGCTGAGCTGGCAGCAGATCCTCGAGGCCCAGACCGCGGCCGGCGGCAACTTCTCGCCGGTGATCGGCACGGACGCCCTGCCCAACCACCCGTTCGACCCCACCGCGCCCGCGGTGTCGGCCCATGTGCCGATCATCGTCTCGACGACGCTGGAGGACGCGGCCCTGGCCCTGACCAATTTCGACCTGACGGAGGACGGGCTGAAGACGCTGCTGGACCAGCGCTGGCCGGGCAAGGGCCCGGAGATCCTGGCGCTCTATCGCCAGTACGACCCGGGCGCGACGCCGTTTCTGATCCAGGCCCAGGCGTTCACCGACGCCGGCGCGCGCCGCTCGGCCTATCTGCTGGCCGGCCGCAAGGCCCAGGCCGGCGCGGCGCCGGCCTATATGTACCAGTGGAACTGGCGCACCGCGGCCTATGACGGCAAGTTCGGCGCGGTGCACGGGATCGACGTCTCAGCCTCGTTCCATTCCTATCGCGACGGCTTTTTCGCCGGGTCGACGCAGGGCAAGAAGATGGCCGACCGGCTGGCCTCGGTCTGGGCCGCCTTCGTGCGCACCGGCAATCCCAACAACCCGCACATCCCGCCGTGGAAGCCCTACGATGACGCCGCCCGCGCCGTCATGGTGTTCGACAACGACACCCGGCAGGACCTGAACCCGCGGGCCGGCATCCGCGCCTGGTGGGACGCCAACCCGCCGGCGCCCGGCGCACGGGGATAGGGAGCCAGGGCGACGACCACGCAGAACGGCTCCGGCCGGCCTACATGACGTCGTCCTCGTTGCTGGAACTGTCCGAGCGGGCGGCCCGATATCGCCCCTGTGGCGGCGCCAGCGCCATGATCATCTTCAGCAACGGCTTGCGCTCGACATAGGACTCGACGATCTCGGGAATGATGCCGGCGCTGGCAGCCACCGTGCGGATCGAGAGGCCGTCTTCCAGATCGGTCTCGTACCTCGCCATGATGCGGTCGATGACCCCGTCGACCCGCCACGGCGCCGCGAGTGTCTCGCCCTGCACACGATCCGCGGTCTTGCCCTCGCTGAGCCCTATAGCGATGACCTCCTCCTCCATGGTGGCAAGATTTCCGATCTTGTCATTGATCGCGCTAAGCGTTCCCGCCTCCAGTTTTACGATCGGGATCCCCATTGCCGAGGTGATTGTATAGTATACGGCGTATAGAACCGGGTCACTGAATTTTTGATCCCAGACATATAGCGTTTTCACCTCTCTCTGATTCTGGATGAGAACTGCATTTGTCTTAGGATCATAGCGGATGAAGGTATTCTGTACGATAACCTCTCTGTATGCATTGGAGTTGTCTTTCGAGAATTCCTTCGCCCGCCCGACATAGTCGGGCGCATCCGTGGCGTCGAATTCCGCTCCGTGTTTCTTGAAGTGATCCTCGCCCTTTTCCACATTCTCAAAGACCGGGATGCCCGGATTGGCGAATTTCAGGCGCGGCTCGCCCGGGGCCTTGGTGGCGATCTCCAGGTCACGCTTCGCCGGCGCGACGATCTTGGGCGGCGCATCGCCCAGCTTCACCTCCGTCTTGACCTTGGTCATCTCCGGCAGCCTGGCAGCGTCGATGGCGTCGGTGGCGAACCGCGCCCAGGCCACCTTGGCGCCCCGGATCTGCAGCACGACCGTGCCTTCCGCGATGACGCCGCTGGTCGGAGCGACGGTCGTGAAGACCAGCGGCTGGTGCGTATCCGTGGTCACGGCGATCACCGCCTCGGTCTTCCGGTCGACGATCACGAACAGCAGCGCCGGCGCGGGCGTATGCAGTTGGGCGACTGGCGGGGTCGACGGGAATATCCGCTCCAGACGCCGCCGCTGGGCGACCATGCGGCCGCCGTGCTGAACGCCGAGCCGCAGCGCCCGCTGCGAAACGACGCGCGGGCTGGTGGCGATCGCGGCGACCATCCCGCGTAACGCGATCGACTCCGGCCGGCGATCGACCGCCGCCTCGGCGCGATCGGCCGGCGCGGCTGGCGCGGCCTGTGGCTCAGAATGGGTTTTTGCCGCCCGCTCCAACCTGCTGTCCCGGATTCGAGCCGCGAGCCGGCGCCTCGGTTTTCGGGGCGCCGGCCGGTTCAACCTGGAAGGGTAGTCAAAGCCAGGCTTGGACGCCACGCTGGAGTTGAGGGCGCCGCCTAGAACGTGAGCGCACGGGCTTCCTTGACATGCGGCAGGGCCTGGATCTTGGCGAGCAGGGCCGGGGTCGGCTCCTGGTCCACGCCCACCAGGGCGATGGCGTCGTCGCCGGCGTCGATCCGGCCCAGGTTGAAGGTGGCGATGTTGACACCGGCCTCGCCCAGCAGGCCGCCCAGCGCGCCGATGAAGCCCGGCTTATCGAGGTTGTTCACGTAGAGCATGCGCGGCGCGAAGGGGGCGTCGAGGTCCATCCCCTTCACCTCGACCACGCGCGGCGCGCCGGCCTGGACCGTGCCCGCGAAGGAGCGTTTGCCCTTCTCAGTGGTGACCGTGATGCGCATCAGGCTCTCGTAGATCGGCGAGTCCTCCTGGCGGCTTTCCGAGACCGTCACGCCGCGTTCCTTGGCCACCGCCGGCGCCGAGACCATGTTGATCTCCGCCAGCATCGGCCGCAGCACCCCGGCAAGCGCCGCGGCGCTGAGCGGCTTGGTGTTGAGCTTGGAGACCTCGCCCTCGAAGGCGATGTCCACGGCCTTGACGCCGAAGTCGAGCATCTGGCCGGCCAGCGCGCCCAGCTTCTCGGCCAGGGCCACGAACGGCTTCAGGCGCGGGGCTTCCTCGGCGCTCACCGAAGGGCTGTTCAGCGCATTGGTGACGGCGCCGGTGAGCAGGTAGTCGCTCATCTGTTCGGCCACCTGCAGGGCGACGTTCTCCTGGGCCTCGTTGGTCGAGGCGCCCAAGTGCGGGGTGGCGACGAAGTTCGGCGCGCCGAACAGCACGTTCTCCCTGGCCGGCTCCTGGACGAACACGTCGAAGCCCGCGCCGCCGATGTGGCCGCTCTCCAGGCCGGCGCGCAGCGCGGTTTCATCCACCAGGCCGCCGCGGGCGCAGTTGACGATCATCACGCCCTTCTTGGCCTTGGCCAGGTTCTCGGCCGACAGGATGTTGCGGGTCTTGTCGGTGAGCGGGGTGTGCAGGGTGATGAAGTCGGCGCGGGCCAGCAGGTCCTCCAGCTCGACCTTCTCGACCCCCATTTCGACGGCGCGCTCGGGCGACAGGAAGGGATCGTAGGCCACCACCTTCATCTTCAGGCCCAGCGCCCGGTCGGCGACGATGCCGCCGATGTTGCCGGCGCCGATCAGGCCCAGGGTCTTGCTATACAGCTCGACGCCCATGAATCGGCTCTTCTCCCATTTGCCGGCCTGGGTGGAGGCGTCGGCGGCGGGCATCTGGCGGGCGAGCGCGAACATCATCGCGATGGCGTGCTCGGCGGTGGTGATCGAGTTGCCGAAGGGGGTGTTCATCACCACCACGCCGGCGGCGGTGGCGGCGGGGATGTCGATGTTGTCGACCCCGATGCCGGCCCGGCCGATGACCTTGAGGTTCTTCGCCGCGGCGATGACGTCCTTGTTGGGCTTGGTGTCGGAGCGGACCACCAGGCCGTCGTAGTCGCCGATGATGGCGATCAGCTGGTCCTTCGAGAGGCCGGTCTTGATATCGGTGTCGACGCCGCGCTGGCGGAAGATTTCGACGGCGGCAGGGCTGAGGCTGTCTGCGATGAGCACGCGGGGCATGTGAGGTCTCTCTGTTTTGCTCCGCTCATCCCGGCGAAGGCCG
Organism: Phenylobacterium sp.; assembly: GCF_025351295.1. Lineage (GTDB taxonomy): Bacteria > Pseudomonadota > Alphaproteobacteria > Caulobacterales > Caulobacteraceae > Phenylobacterium. The sequence goes on along the minus strand of NZ_JANXWD010000096.1, from coordinate 7,543 downwards.
GGACCCAGATGGGATGGCTCTGAGGTGGGCTCTAGGAGCGCCGAGCCAGTCCAGTCACCCTCAAGGATTTGAGATCTGGGTCCCGGCCTTCGCCGGGATGAGCGGGTGAATGTTGGGTTAGGCGATAGCCAGGTCGGCGATGACGGCGGCGAAGGCCCAGTCGAGCCAGGGGGTGAGGGCGTCGAGGTCGGAGGTATCGACCGTGGCGCCGCACCAGATCCGCAGGCCCGGAGGGGCGTCACGGTAGCCGCCGACGTCAAGGGCGACGCCTTCCTTCTCGAGCAGCGAGGCCAGCTTCTTGGCAAAGTCGGCCTGGGCGTCCTCGGACAGGGCCGTCACCCGCGGGTCGATCACCTTCAGGCAGACCGAGGTATTGGAGCGGGTGTCGGGATCCTCGGCCAGGAAGGCGGCCCAGGGCGCGCGCTGCGTCCAGGCTTCCAGCACCGCCAGGTTGGCGTCGGCGCGGCGTTGAAGTTCGGCCAGGCCGCCGATCCTGGCGGCCCATCCGAGGGCGTCCAGGTAGTCCTCGACGCACAGCATGGACGGCGTGTTGATGGTGGCCCCCTCGAAGATCTCGAGGTTCACCTTGCCGCCTTTGGTCATGCGGAACAGCTTGGGCATCGGCCAGGGTGGGCTGTAGCTCTCCAGCCGCGCCACCGCGCGGGGCGACAGGATCAGGACGCCGTGGGCCGCCTCGCCGCCCAGCGCCTTCTGCCAGGAGAAGGTCACGGCATCCAGCTTGGCCCAGTCCAAGGGCTGGGCGAAGGCGGCCGAGGTGGCGTCGCAGATCACCACCCCGGTCCGGTCGGCGGAGATGAAGTCGGCGTTGGGCACGCGCACACCCGAGGTAGTGCCGTTCCAGGTGAACACCAGGTCGGCGTCGGGGCTGACCCTGGTCAGGTCCGGCAGCTGGCCATAGGGCGCGTCCAGCACCTCTGCATCGAGCTTCAGCTGCTTCACCACGTCGGTGACCCAGTCCTTGCCGAAGCTTTCGAAGGCCAGCAGCTGCACCGGCTTGGGACCCAGCATCGACCAGATGGCCATCTCGACGGCGCCGGTGTCGGAGCCGGGGACGATGCCTACTAGGAAGTCGTCCGGCACGCCCAGCAGGTCGCGGGTGCGGTCGATGGCGGTCTTCAGGCGCGCCTTGCCCGGTTTCGACCGATGCGATCGGCCGAGCACGGCGCTGCTCAGGTTTTCAGGGGACCAGCCGGGGCGCTTGGCGCAGGGGCCGGAAGAGAATTCTGGACGCGCCGGGCGCATGGCCGGCATCGGCCCAACCAGACTCGAGGGGGTGGTCATAGCAGTGTCTCCCATCCTTACAGATGAGCAGCGCCCCGTTGGGAGGGCGTGGCCCGCGCGCCAAAGGCCCGGGTTTGCGCCGCAGCGCAAGCGGAAGTTTTCTGAGGCTGCGTTGAGCGACGCTAGGTCGCGGAGGGTCTGGCGGCCGCGGAACCGGCCACCCGTGCGCGTCGCGCGCGCTTGCGCCATGCCAAGGCGGTGCCGCCCGCGAGGCACAGGCTGATCGCGAAGAAGTTCACGTTGTTGATCGCCACGTGGAGCAGGTCCTTGGAACGCTCAAGCACGAAATAAAAGGCGTGCAACGCGAATTGGGCCCCGTACAGCAACATGATGGCGCCAAGCCAGCCGCTGGCGTAACGCAGGGTCAGCGGCAGGAGCGCCAAGGCGGTGACCCCGTCGATCGCCAGCAAAATGCGTTGATCCCGCAGGAGCGTTTCATTGGCCGCCGTCGCCAGAAGGTTGGCCAGGATGATGGCCGCACCGATCCGCTCCTGCGTTCCCCCCTTCGCAAAGGCGAAAACACAGGATGCCAGGCTGAAGACCAGCACAACGATGGCGAGGGCGTAGGACGACATTATGCTGCACCCCTTAGATGCCTAAGGGGTGCAGCCATAGTTAATGTCTCGAAAGGTCGAGGATCAGCCGACGTCTCGCAGGACCGTGGCGCCGGTCTTGGCGGCGGCTTCCAGCGGCTTTTCCACGCCCATCTTGGTGCGGACGCCGAGGCGCAGCTTGGCTTCGTTCAGTTCGTTATGGACCGCGACCATGGCGGTGCGCGCTTCGCTCAGCGCCTTCATCGCTTCCATCATCTTGACTTGCACGTCGTCGGCGAAAACCATGGAGACGTGGACGTCTTGGCGAGCCTTGAGCATTTCGCCCATCAGTTCCGCCGCCTCGACCAGCGCGCCGTCAACGGCCGCTTCAGTCGTGAAGAGCTTCTTGGCCACACGCTGGGCCACGAATGCCTTTTCCATTTTAGATATCCCCTTGAGCTTACCCGACACTCGTTAAGGTAAAGCAGAGGTTACGACACACGCAAGCCATTCACAGGTTGTTAGCCAAGTTTCCCCTGCCACAAGTTGTCGCGTGGCGCCAAAGCCACAGTCAAGTGCGCGACGCAGGGTTGTGGGGGCTCGCATGGAAGCGAAGCGTTAGGATTGTGGCCCTATTACCGGGTACATGAGTGCCGGGGGCGCCACGACAGACGACGCGACGCCGCGGTCCGGTGAGGGGCAGGCCCACGCCCCCACGGCGACCTTCCATGCGCGCGTGGCGGGCGTCGGCCTGGTCACCACGGTTGTGGTGCTGCTGGCCGCGTGCCTGACCTTCATGCTGCAGCAGTGGGCCGTGGCGCGCACCCAGTCGCACCGCTTCCACGAAGGCCTCGCGGAGATCGCCGCCCAGGTCGCGGGGCCGGCGATGGCGCCGCCCGAACGCATCCATCTGGGCCAGGCGATCGTCGCCGTGCGGGCCAGCAAGGACGTGGTGTCCGCCACGGTGGTCGACGCCGCCGGCCGCCGCGTCGCCGGCTTCGCCGCCCCGGTCAAGCCCGGCGTCGCGCTTGAGACCATCGAACGGCCGGTGGTCCTGGACGGCCGCACAGTGGGCCGGTTCACTCTGACCGCGGAGCAGCCGTCGCTGGCGCCGATGCTGCCGCAGTTCATCGCGTTGACCTTCGTCCTGCTGTTCGGCGGGGTGGGGGTGGCGCTTTTCCTCGCCCGCAGCCTGGCGCACCGGGTGATCCAGCCGGTGCAGAGCCTGTCGAACGCCATGCACGAGGTGGCCGCCGGCGGCAACTTCACACCGGTGAAGGTCGACGCCTCCGACGAGCTGTTCCAGAGCCTGACCGAGAGCTTCAACCACCTGCTGGCCAAGCTGGCCGAGCGGGAGGACGACCTGAAGGCCGCCATGCGCGAGCTGGAGGCGGCGCGCGACGCCGCCAACGCCGCCAACGTCCTGAAGACCCAATTCCTGGCCAATATGAGCCACGAGATCCGCACCCCGCTGAACGGCGTGCTGGCCATGGCGGAGGTGATGGCCCTGAGCGACCTGGCCCCGGTGCAGCGCGATCGGCTGGACGTGATCCGCCGTTCGGGCGGGCTGCTGCTGGCCGTGCTCAACGATGTGCTCGACCTCTCGAAGATCGAGGCCGGCAAGCTCAACCTGTTCGAGGACGACTTCGAGATCGCCAGCATGGTGGCGCAGGCGCGCGACAACTTTGCGGTCATGGCTGCCGCCAAGGGCCTGGACTTCAGCTTCGAGGTCGCCGAGACGGCCGAGGGCTGGTGGCGCGGCGACGCCGACCGGCTGCGCCAGATCGTCGGCAACCTGCTCTCCAACGCCATCAAGTTCACGCCGCAGGGCGCGATCTCGGCGCGAGTGGACGTCAGTGCGGCCGGCTGCCTGCGGATGGTGGTCAGCGACACGGGCGTCGGTATCGCCCCCGAAAAGCTGCCCGCCCTGTTCGAGAAATTCACCCAGGCCGACAACTCCGCCACCCGCCGGTTCGGCGGCACGGGCCTCGGCCTGGCGATCTGCCGCGAGCTGACCCAGATGATGGGCGGCTCCATCGACGTGGAAAGCCGCGAGGGCCACGGCGCGACCTTCACCGTCGAGCTGCCGCTGGAACGCGGCCGGCCGGTGTCGGCACAGGCCGCCGATGCGACGCCGGGCGGCGGCGACGGCGACCTGCGCCTGCTGGCGGCCGAGGACAATCCCACCAACCGGCAGGTGCTGGCCGCCGTCCTGAGCTCGCTGGGCATCGACGTGCATATCGTGCCGGACGGCAAGGAGGCCGTGGAGGCCTGGCGCACCGGGACCTACGACCTCATCCTGATGGATATCCAGATGCCGGTGATGGACGGCATCAGCGCCGCCGCCGCCATCCGTGGCGCCGAGGCCGCCACCGGGCGCCGTCGCACCCCGATCGTGGCGCTGACCGCCAACGCCCTGACCCATCAGGTCGAGGAATACCTGGCGGTCGGCATGGATGCCCACGTGGCCAAGCCGATCGAGATCGCCAAGCTCTACGACGCGATTTCCGGCGTGCTCCAGGCCGCCGCCACCGACAGGATCAGCCCCGCCCAGGCCGAGGCGGGCGCCGCGGCCTGAGGCGCCGCCAAGGTGACAGCGACGTCACCTAGGTGAACCGGACCGGACTGCGGGCCTCAGAACCAATACAGGCTGCGGGTGTTTATCTCCTCTTCGCAAGGCCGGCTCCCAGCCGACCACGGATCTGGAGACCCGAACATGAAGACCCTGAACACCAAGGCGATCTTCGCCGCCCTGGCTGCCGCCACCGCCGTCGCGGCGATCGCCGCCCCCGCCGCAGCCCAGTCTTATGGCCAGGACTATGGACGTCGTGACCCGCCGCGCTACGAGCAGGACCAGTACGGCCAGCGCGGCGACGAACACCGCGGCTACGACCAGAGCCGGCCCGACCAGAACCGGTCCGATCAGGGTCGCTGGGACCGCGGCGCCGCCGAGATCGACCGCCGCGAGGCGCAGATCCAGCGGCGGATCGAGGTCGCCGACCGCCAGGGGCTGCTGTCACACCGCGAGCTGAAGAAGCTGCAGGGCGGCGTCTATTCGATCGACCGCCAGAAGCTGGCCTTCAGCGCCAACGGCATCGACCGCTATGAACGCGCGGAGCTCAACCGTCGCCTCGGCCTCCTGGAACTGAGTCTCGAAGGCCGCGTGCGGAACCAGGAATACGCCAACCGCCGCTAATGCGGCCGGCCGACGACCGGGCCGGACATCGACTGACGCCCGCCCTTCGCGGCAGGAAGGCGCTTCGGAGATCCGGAGCGCCTTTCGTCAGGCCTGAAGCCGCAGGCGGCCTTCGACCACGGTGACGGCGCGGCCGCGGATCAGCACCCGGTCGCCGGCGTGGACACATTCCAGGTCGCCGCCGCGACCGGGATAGGCCTGGTGGAAGCGGATCGTGGCGCGGCCCAGCTTGCCGGCGAACAGCGGCGTCAGGATGCAGTGGAGAGAGCCCGTGGTCGGATCCTCCGGAATGCCCGACCCGGGCGCGAAGAACCGGTCGACCACGTCGTGGTCCGCGCCCGCTCGCGCCGGGGCCGCGACGCCGATATTGCCGCGCGCGCCGGTCGCCGCCTCGCCGATCGACTTCAGGGCGGCCAGGTCGGGCGCCAGCGCGCGCACCGTCGCCTCGTCGTCGAACAGGGCGACCAGATAGGGCCCGGCCCAGACCTCGGTCGGCGTCGCGCCCAGGGCGTGGGCGAGGCCGGCGGGGATATCGACCCGCGCCGGCGGCTGGCCCGGGAAATCCATCTCATAGCCCTCGCCCGCGCGCCGCACGCTCAACGGCCCGGACCGGGTGTCGAAGGTGAGCGCATCGACGGCGACGCCGATCTCGCCCAGCAGGACATGGCCCGAGGCCAGGGTGGCGTGGCCGCACAGCGGAACCTCCATTGTCGGGGTGAACCAGCGCAGGCCGAAGCGGCCGGGGTCGGCGGTGGCCAGCAGGAACGCCGTCTCGGCCTGGTTGTTCTCGGCGGCCAGAGCCTGCATCCAGGCGGTGTGCGGCCAGGCCGCGAAGGGCTCGACCACGCAGGCCGGATTGCCGCGGAACGGCTGGGCGGCAAAGGCGTCGACGGTCCACTGGCGCATGGCTGGCCTCCCGGCTCGTGCGACCCGGGAATTGCGTTTCCGGCGCCGGCCGGCAAGGGCCAGTTGCAGCGCGGCGGACCGCTCTCGGCGCGGCGACGGGCGCTACGGGACTAGCCCAGGACCTCCAGCTCCAGCCAGCGGGCCTTGGCGCGGTCGGCCACGCGGCCGAAATTGGGGCTGCGGCGGGCCTCGTTGTGGCGCATGCGCAGGGCGAACAGGTCCTCCAGGCCGAAGGGGGCGAAGACGGCGAGCCGGTCGTCCGGCTCCAGCTTAACGCCGACCGCGAACACCGGGCTGACGAAGCGGGTCAGGGCCTCGGCGCTGTCGGCCAGCGGCGGATAGGGCTCGGCGAACTTGTCCTCGAACCACAGGTGGACCCGGGCCTGGTTGCGCACCTCGACCATCTCGCGCAGCGGCGGGTCGAAGGCGGCGGCGACCCGGCGGATCACCACGTCCTCGGCCTCGTAGGCGGTGTCGGAGGCGTCGAAATAGGCGACGTCGTAGTCCTTGATCCCATAGTCCAGCGGGCGGCCGGTCTGGTGGTTGAACACCCGCTGGTAGACGGCGCCCGAGAAGACCATCCAGTCCGGCAGGTCCAGGTCGCGGAGCGTCGTCAGCACCTGCATCAGCGGCTGCGACCGGCGCAGGATGGCGGTCAGCCGGCTCTCCAGATCGTCGCTCACGTGCGTCCCCGCAGCGGCCAGCCGTGATCCAGCGGCCCGTGTCCGGCGCCGAACCCCGGCGCGCGCAGGATCGCCTGGTGGGTATAGTCCCAGGCCCGCGCCACCGCCGCCACCAGCGGCAGCCCCTGGGCCAGCCCCGTGGCGCAGGCCGAGGCCAGGGTGCAGCCGGTGCCATGGGTATGGCGGCTCGCGATCCGCTCGCCCTCGAAGGCGGTCTCGCCTGAAGGCGTGATCAGCAGGTCGATGACCCGGTCGCCGGGCACATGGCCGCCCTTCATCAGCACCGCCTTCGCGCCCAGCGCCAGCAGGGCCTCGCCGGCCCGGCGCAGGTCGTCGGTGGTGACGACGGCCAGGCCGGTCAGGGCCTCGGCCTCCGGGGCGTTGGGGGTGAGCAGGGCGGCCAGCGGAACCAGCCGGTCGCGCACCGCCGCCACCGCCGCCCGGGCCAGCAGCGCGGCGCCGCCCTTGGCGACCATGACCGGGTCGATCACCGCCGGCAGGCCGGTGTCCGCGAGCAGGCGGGCGACCAGCGCGACCGTGGCCGCGTCGCCCAGCATGCCGGTCTTGATGCAGTCCGCGCCGATATCGGAGAGCACCGCGCGGGCCTGGGCCTCGACGATGTCCAGCGGGATCGGGTGCACGCCGGAGACGCCCAGGGTGTTCTGCACGGTCACGGCGGTGATCGCGGTCGCCGCATAGCCGCCCAATGCGGTGACGGTCTTGATGTCGGCCTGGACGCCGGCCCCGCCTCCGCTGTCGGACCCGGCGATGATCAGGACTCGGCCCAGTGGCGGCATGGGCAGGCGATAGCGCGCGGCGCGCCGATTTGCATCGGGATTTACGAAGCATCGGATCGCCGCCAACCTTGCGCCCATGGATGCCGCTACCTTCGCCGACCGCTTCGCCCAGGCCCACCAGGACAT
>NZ_JANXWD010000085.1 GCF_025351295.1 Phenylobacterium sp. | reverse complement strand
CCTGGTAGGACTTGAAATCGACCCAGCGCTCCAGATTACGGCCCGCGCGGACGAGGCCGCGCAGCCCTTCGCCGTACTGGTTGATCGGCCACAGGCTTGGGGCGATGAAGCCCATGCGGCCGCCGGGACCCAGCAGGCGCAAGCCCTTTTCAAAGAATGGCAGGTAGAGGTCGAAGTTGGCGGTGCGCGCGCTGCGGTAGGTGTCGTCGCCGCGCGCGGCCATGGGATAGGCGGCGACCTCGGGCGCGGTGGCTTCGAGATGCTGGCGTTTCACGTAGGGCGGGTTGCCGAGCACGATGTCGAAGCCGCCATCGGCATGGCCTAATCGCACCTCCGGGAAGGCCGTCGCCCAATCGAAGGCCGAGACCCGTTCACGCAGGTCGGGGTCATCGGTGCGGCCCTGCCAGAAATCGGGACCGACGAGGCTGTTGCCGCACCGCAGGGTGTGGTCGAGCGACGACAGGGGCGCGTCGGCGCGGGCTGAATGCAGCCAGAGCGCCAGCTTTGCGATCTCGACCGAGGCGGGGTTGAGATCGACGCCGTAGATGTTGCTCTCAAGGATCTCGCCGATCACGGCGGCCTCGACAACCACCTCGGCGATGCCATCGGGGCCCGCGTGAAGGCCCGCGATCTGGCGGGCCAGGCCCATGCGTTCGTCCAGCAGGCGACGGAACGCCGAGATCAGGAACGCGCCGGAGCCGCACGCGGGATCCACAACGCGGATCGCCTTCAGGCGGGCCTCGTAGGCGACGAGACCTTCCAGCGTGGGTTGAACGTCGTCATCCTCGGTCGGCAGGCTGGCGGCCTGCCGCGCCGCGGCGAACCAGGGGTCGATGGCCGACTTGACCAGGAGGTTCACCGCCCATTCCGGCGTGTAGTAGACCCCGTTGCGCTTGCGCTCCGACAGGGCCACGACGGTGTCGCGATCTTCCAGCTCGCCCTGGCGGTATTCGAGCTCGGTGATCGACTGCTCGAAGATGCGACCCAGCGTATAGAGGCTCAGGCTCTCGCGGGCATCGCCGCGCGAGGCGTAGTTGTAGCGGGCGCAGAGGTAGAGAAGGGTGTCGGTGTCCCGCTCCAGCGACGCGTCGTTGGACCCCTGGCCGGGTGCGGCGAAGACGTGGTTTGGCAGGCTGAGCGCCTCGATCTCGGGGTCGGCCGCGAACAGGCCGCCATTGATGTGCGGCACGCGCAGCTGACCGATGTGGCCGCCCTGGTCCATGGAGCCGAACAGGCGGCGGAAGTAGGTCCACAACTCCTCGCCGAACGGGTCATAGTCGATCTCGATGCTGCGCGACTTCAGCCGATCGCGGATCATCTGGGGCGGGAACGACATCCGGCCGCCCATGTCCTCGCAGTAGAAGGCGAAGATGAACCGGTCGAGCAGCTTCTGCGACAGGCGTAGAAGATCGGTGCGGGAGCCCGCAAAGGTCGGGTTGGAGACCGTCAGGACGTTGAACAGGCGTTCTCGGACGGCCTTGTAGTGCCGGTAGAACTCACCTTCGAGCGCGCGTTCCTTGACCCATTGCCGCTCGATCAGCCGCAGGAGCGAGGGCTTGCCGGCCTGCGACAGCAGCCGGTCGCTGTGGAACAGGTGCTGGAAAAGAAAACGGTCGAAGCTGGCCTCGCCGGTTTCGGCCAGGAGGTCGGAATCGAACAGGTCGTCCTTGGGCTTGCGGATGACGAACCGGAGGTACTGCTCCGGCATGCGGTCCCACCAGTAGAGGCGGATCTCGTTCATGTCGGTGACGAGCCCCCACCACGGCTGGACGGGTTCGTTGCCGAACAGGCCCTTGCGGGCGCCGCGGATGTAGTCCTGGCACTGGCGAACCGGGGAGCGTGTGTTGCCCTTGCGCCGCTGCGGCGCCTCGAGGGCGGAGCGGATGTCCTTGAACTCGCATAGCACTTGGGGCGTGGCCTTCGGGTCCGATCCGAACAGACCGAGCGCCGCGTCCGCCTCACCCATCCCGCCACCAGCGCCGGCGCCGAGCACCTGCAGTTTCGGGAAGAGCGTCACCGCGGCTGGATCGGCGCGCCCATCATCGACATAGCCCCAGGTCTCGACGAAGAAGGTCTGGGTGAAGGCGCCTTCGGCCTGCGTCTCCGTACGCTTCGATCGCGTTGACCACGCCTTGAGCCGCGTCAGGAGCACCTCGTCGGCGCCGCTCGCGGCCCAGGCCCGGAATTCCAAATCCAGTTCGGAGCGCAAGAAGGCGCGGCTCACGAAAGCACGGCTATCATCGAACATGCCGCAGAAAGGATGGCGCCGACGCTTGGCGTCAAGCGTGAATTCGTTCTTTCTTTGTGCTCATACACGCGATGCGACCGCGCCGTCGGCGCTGCAAGCGGCGGGGCACAGCGAAAGCCGTGTCAGTTCAGCTCTGACTTCTTCACCGGCTCGGGCGGCAGGGGGGCGATGGGGACGCCGTCCTCGACCAGTTCGCGGACCTCGGTGGGCGTGGCCTGGCCATAGATGCCGCGGTCCTCGGCCTTGCCCTGGTGGATGGCGCGGGCCTCGGCGGCGAAGGTGTCGCCGACGTCGTCGAAGTTCTCCTCGACATGGGCGCGGATGCGGCCGGCGGCCTCCATCATCATCGCCTGCATCTGGGCCGGGGTGCTGTCGCCCGGCGTGCGTTTCGTACCGGCCACCGCGGGCGCCATGATCTGCTTGCGCACCTGCTTCGAGGCGCACATCGGGCATTCGACCTGGCCGCGGCCCTGCTGCGCGTCGAAGTCGGCGGACGAACCGAACCAGCCTTCGAACGCATGGTCGTGGTCGCAGGTGAGGGCGTAGCGGATCATCGAGACTGTCAGGGACCGGTGAAGGGCCGCGCGTTGGCCAGGGCGGGGATGGCGGCGCGCGCCTTCTTGGACGCCGCCGGGTCGAGGTCGGCCAGAAGCACGCCCGGTTCGTCGTGGTCAAGCTGGGCGATCACCGCGCCCCAGGGTTCGACCACCAGGCTGTGGCCATAGGTGCCGCGGTTGTCCTCGTGGCGGCCGCCCTGGGCGGGGGCCAGCACATAGGCGCCGGTCTCGATGGCCCGGGCCCGCATCAGCACCTCCCAGTGCGCCGCGCCGGTCGGCCGGGTGAAGGCGGCCGGGATGGTCATCACCTGCGCCCCCGCCCGCGCCAGGGCCCGGTAGAGCGCCGGGAAGCGCAGGTCGTAGCAGATGGTCAGGCCGAACCGCACGCCATCGATATCGGCCGTCACCGCCGCGTCGCCCGGCTCATAGGTCGCCGACTCCCGCGCGCTCTCGCCGGTGGGCAGGTCGACGTCGAACATGTGCAGCTTGTCGTAGGTCGCCGCGATCGACCCGTCGGGGCGGATCAACACCTGGCGGTTGGCCGCCTTGCCGTCCTGCCGCTTCACCAGGGCCGAACCGACGTCGATCCAGACGTCGAGCGCGCGGGCCGCCTCGCGCAGCCCGTTCACCACCGGGTCGTCGGCCAGCAGGGTGAGTTGCGGCAGCAGGGCCTCGCGATCCTTCTGCAGGATGTTGCTGCCCTCCGGCGTCACGATCAGCCGCGCCCCGCCCGCCGCGGCCTCGCGCACCAGCGGCAGGATATGCGCCAGCGCCGCGGCGTGGCTGGCGGGCGTGCGGGTCTGGACGAGGCCGACTTTCATGGAACCAGCTTAGCTTTCCCTCCCCTGCATGGGGAGGGCCGACTCGACGAAGTCGAGCGTGGTGGGGAGGTGTGGGCCAGATCGCCGAGGTAGGAGCCCTGGCCGGGAGTTCCCCACCCTGACCGCTGCGCGGTCTGTCCCTCCCCATGAAGGGGAGGGAAAACGGTCAAGCCGCCTTCAGCAGCGGGTCCAGCTTGCCCGCCCGTTCCAGGGCCATCATCTCGTCGCAGCCGCCGATGTGCTGGCCGCCGATGAAGATCTGCGGGAAGGTGGCGCGGCCGCCGGCCCGCTTGACCATCTCCTGGCGCTTGTCGGGGTCGAAGGCCGCCTCGATCTCGGTGAACGGCACGCCCTTCTGCGTCAGCAGATCGACCGCCCGCAGGCAGAAGGGGCAATAGGGCTTGGTGTAGATGGTGACGTCGGTCATGGCGCTCTAACGAAGCACGTTCCTGTTCAGCTTCATATGGTGAGTCCTGCCGCATCGCGCACCCTGGCGACAACGGCCAGATCGACGCGGGCCGCGCCAGCGGCCTTCAGCGCCCGCGCGCAGCCCTCCGCGGTGGCGCCGGTGGTCAGAACATCATCGATCAGCAGGATGCGCAGGCCGGCCACCTGCTTCACCCGCGAGGCCGGCACCTCGAACGCCCCGGCCACGTTGCGCCGCCGGCCCGAGCCGGACTTGCCGCCCTGGGTCGCCGTGGCGCGCCGCCGGACCAGGGCGTCGGGCAGGTACGGCGTGCCGGTCATGGCGCAGAGCGGCCGGGCGATCTCTGCGGCCTGGTTGTAGCGCCGCCGCAGCAGGCGGAACGGATGCAGCGGCACCGGGGCGATGGCGTCGGCCGCCTCGATCAGCGGCGCCGCCGTGCGCGACAGCCAGCGGGCGAACATCGGCGCCAGGTCCAGCCGGTCGGCATGCTTCAGCTTCAGGATCGGATCGCGCGAGGTCTCGTCGTAGAGGCAGGCCGCCCGCGCCGCATCGAACGCCCGGGGCTTCGTGAGGCAGGCGGCGCACCGCGCGCCCGGGTCATAATCGAATGGAACCCCGCAGCCGTCGCAGACCGGCCCGTCCAGGAAGCGGATCCGCGCCCAGGCGTCGGCCGTGAACCCGCCGGCCAGTGGCCGCGGCCCGCCGTCCAGCGCCTGGGGCGGAAACAGCATGTCCAGCGTCCCGCGCAACGCGGCTTGCGCCCGGGGCTTCCAATGCGCCCATTTCAAAGACTCGGCGAAGTCGCCATCTTCGGCGCTCATGTCGGCGTCGCCCCCCCAGTTGTTCGACCGCTCCCTGCGCCGCAAGCGCCTGGACCGCGCGGCCCAGGGCTATGCGAACGCCGACTTCCTGCAGCGCCGCGCGGCCCAGGATGTGGCCGAGCGGCTGGACGCCATCCTGCGCAACTTTCCGCTCGCCGTCGACCTTTCCGCCCACGCCGGCGCCTTGCGCGAGGCCCTGGCGCAGGCGGCGCCCGACTGTGTCGGAACCCTGATCGAGGCCGACCTGTCGCCGCGTATGCTGGCCGGCCGACCGGGCCCGCGCGTCGTCGCCGACGAGGAGCGGCTGCCCTTCGCCGATGCCAGCCTGGACCTGATCGTCTCCACCCTCGGCCTGCACTGGACCAACGACGTGGTCGGCGCCCTGATCCAGGCGCGCCATGCGCTGAAGCCCGGCGGCCTGTTCATCGGCGCCTTCCTGGGCGGGATCACGCTGACGGAACTGCGCCAGTCGCTGGTCGCCGCCGAGGTGGAGATCCTGGGCGGGGCCGGCAGCCGCGTCTCGCCGTTCGCCGACGTGGCCGACGCCGCCGACCTGTTGCACCGCGCCGGCCTGAAGGAGGGCGTGGCCGACGTCGACCGGGTGACCGTGACCTACGAACACCCGCTGAAACTGGTCCTCGATCTGCGCCAGATGGGCGAGACCAGCGTGCTGGCCGACCGCCATCCGAAGGCCCTGACCCGCGCCCTGCTCGAGCGCGCCTTCCAGATTTATGCCGAGCGCTTCGCCGGCCCCGACGGCCGCGTGCCCGCCACCTTCGAGATCATCACCCTGACCGGCTGGGCGCCCGGCGGTTAACCTCTCGCTAACCTTTTGCCCGCGACAGTCCGCCTCGGCGCCCAGGCGGACTGTCGCGGCCAGGCTGGGGTCATTCGGGGGGCGGTTTCGTCGGGGGATCTGACGTGCTGCCAAACACCTTCCACGGCCTCACGGCCGCCGCCATCGCCGTCGCGCTCGCCGGCTGCGCCACGAGCTCCGGACCGCCACAGCCCCGCAAGGGGCCGTATGGCGGCGTGGACGTCGGCGCCAGCAGCAGTCTCACTGCACCGGCCAGCGCCTTCGAGGCCTACACCCGCCGCGCCGCCGCGATCGACGCCCAGTTCTCCGGCCCCGGCGAGATCGCCCAGGCCCTGCGGACCGGCGCCGGCTACGAGCCGCGCCAGCTGGAGACCGGCATGATCGCCTACGCCGCCCTGGCCGCGATGCAGGAGCCGGGCTTCGTGGCCGGGGTGCGCCGCGGCGGCCGCGACCTGGGCCGCCGCCTCGCCGCCGACCCGGACGCGGCCCTCGACCTGCCGGGCGGACCCGCCGCCGCCAGCCGCGCCAACGCCGCCCTCGCCCGCCGCGGCGAAGCCCTGGCCG
>NZ_JANXWD010000057.1 GCF_025351295.1 Phenylobacterium sp. | reverse complement strand
GCTCTCGACATAGCGCCGCTGGCCCTCGGCGTAGATCGTGTCGAAGGCCAGCGAGCTCTTCCCGGACCCCGACAGCCCCGTCAGCACGACGAGTTCGCCGCGCGGGATGTCGACGCTGACGTTCTTCAGATTGTGCTCGCGCGCGCCGCGGACACGGATGAGATTCTGCTGGTCGGCCATACTGTCCCGCAAGCGAGGGTGGGCCCGCGAAAGGGCCCTTCCGCGAGACCGCCTAATGTAGGTGACGAGACTCAGGGATAACACAGGAACGGATCACGAACAAAGCCGCTGCGGCATCGTGCGCGCTAGGGCTGCTGACACCACGCTGGCAGAAGGGAAGGTCTCCGGCCGCGAGAAGAACGGTCTCATAGGCTTGGATTTGATCCCGTATGCGGTATCATAGGTTATGACCAAGGCTGACAAGCTGTTGGCCCAGATGCGCCAGAATCCCGCGGGAGACTGGACCATCGGCGACATCGCCCGGCTCTGCGCCAGCCTCGGCTGGTCGTGCCTGCCTCCATCCGGTGGCGGCTCGCACTGGAAGCTCACGGCGCCGGGCGAGGAGACGATCCGACCATCCCGGCCAGGCGACCGATCAAGCCGGTCTACATTCGCCAACTGCTGGCGATGATCGAAAGGCGAGGCGATGGCGAAGCAGACTGATTACGCGATCATGGTGGAGCCGTTGGCCGACGCCGATGGTGGCGGCTGGCTGGCGTCCGTGCCGGCCCTGCCCGGGTGCATGGGAGACGGCGAGACCCGGGAGGCCGCGCTGGCCGACGTCGAGAAAGCGATCGCCGAGTGGAAGGACGCCGCCCGGCAGCTGGGACGCGACGTGCCCGGTCCGGCGGCCCTGGGCCAATGGCGTCAGCGCGTGCCTCGGAGCCTGCATGAGAAGCTGAAGATCCGGGCTGCGTTGGAGGGCGTGTCGCTCAACATGCTGGTGACCAGCGTGCTGGCGGAGGCGGTCGGCAAACGGGCGAAGTGACAGCAGGCCCGGACGGCGCAATCCCGACCACATTCCTGCTGGGACCCCACCGCCTATGTGTATCGACATATGTCGAAACACGCCAACTGTACGCGCAGATTTCCAAGTGTCGACGCGCAGGAGGTCGCCATGAAGGTGCAGGTCAAGAAATGGGGCAATAGCGCCTCGGTCAGGATTCCGGCATCGGTCATGGCCGCGGCGGACCTTCACCTCGATCAGGCCGTCGACGTTCAGGAAGAGGGCGGCCGGATCATCATTGAGCCGATCCTGACGCCGGCCTTGGACCTTGATCGGATGCTCGACCGGATGACTCCCGAGACATTCCATGACGAGGTGGATTTTGGGCCGCCAATCGGGCGGGAAGCCTGGTAGTGCCGGACTATGTGCCCGAGGCGGGCGACGTGGTTTGGCTGCAGTTCGACCCGCAGGCCGGGCATGTGCAGGCCGGACACCGCCCCGCGCTGGTACTGTCGCCTTCGCGCTACAATGCCCTTCGCGGGATGATGATCTGCTGTCCGATGGCGTCCCGCATCAAGGGCTATATCTTCGAGGTGGTCGTCAGCCGGACCCCGCCAAGCGTGTTGCTGGCCGATCAACTCAAGAGCCTGGATTGGCGCGCCCGAGGCGCCGTTCGCAAGGGCGCTGTTCCGGCGAATGTCCTGGCTGAGGTGCAGGCCAAGATCAAAGCGCTCCTGCGGCTCTAATTCACGCCCTCCGCCGCCCCGCCCAGGCGTACAGCCCGGCGCCGACCGCCAGATACGCCGCAACGGCCAGCACCGACCCGAAGGCAAAGTCCTCCGGGAACAGCCCCAGGGGCGCGCCCTTGTTGGTCAGCACGATCAGCCCCGACAGCGCCACGTTGAACAGGCTCTCGCCGACGATCAGGCCGGAGACCACCAGCACGCCCAGGCGCTGGGCGGCCTCGCCGTCGGGGTGGCGGGCGACACGGCGGTTGTAGAGCCAGCCGGCGACCGCGCCGATCACCACCGGCAGGGTCAGGGTGGCAGGCAGGTAGATGGCCATGCCGACGCCCAGCGGCGGCAGGCTGTAGCGCTTCGTCCGCCGCAGGGCCTCATCGATGGCGATCAGGCCCATCCCGACCACGACGCCGATGCCGATCAGTCCCCAGTCGAGCTGGCCTCCGACCACGCCCTTGGCGATGGTGGAGATCAGGGTGGCCTGGGGGGCGGGCAGGGGGTCGCCGGAGATCCCGTGCATGGGCGAGCCGGCGAAGCCGTTGGAGCGGTTCAGCAGCTCCAGCACCGGCGCGATCATCGCCGAGCCTGCGATCACGCCGACCACCAGGGCCGCCTGCTGGCGCCAGGGCGTGGCGTCGACCAGCTGGCCGGTCTTGAGGTCCTGCAGGTTGTCGTTGGCGCTGACGGCCACGGCCAGCAGCACGCCGGTGACCAGCAGCGCGAAGGCGACCAGCGGCTTGGGGTCGCCCATGGCCGCGCCGGCCCCGATGGCGCCCACGATCAGCGCCGCGCCCAACACCGCCAGGATGGCGAGGCCGGAGACCGGGCTGTTCGAGGACCCGGCCAGCCCGGCCATGTAGCCGCAGACCCCGGCGATGGCGAACCCGGCCACGGCGATATAGGCCAGGGCCGCGGCGGTCAGCGGCAGGGTCAGCGGCGCCAGCGGTCCGCCCTGCAGGAAGTGGGCGATGACGAAGCCGATGGGCACGAGGCACCCGGCCGAGACCAGGGCGACGACGCCGATGGGGATGTCCTGTTCGGCGCGCTCCAGCGCCGCGCCGCCGCCGGTCGAGCGCTTGCCCTGGGCGGCGATGGCGGTCGCCAGCCCGCCCCAGACCGGCCCGGCCAGCTTGGCCAGCGTCCAGATCGCCGAGATGCCGATGGCCCCGGCGCCGATGAACCGCACCTTGCCGGTCCAGATAGCGTGCGCCGCGTCCGACGCGCTGGCGGCCATGTCCGGATACATCGTGGTCAGCACCGGCACCAGCACGCCCCAGGACAGGATCAGCCCGGTCAGCATCGCCAGGCCGACCGCGATCCCCATCAGGTGTCCCGCGCCCAGCAGCGCCAGGGACATCGACGCCCCGATGCCGGTCGCTCCGCCCGCGCCGAACCGGAAGTAGCCGGCGACCTCGCCCGCCAGCGCCCGCGTGCCGACCGCGGCGGCGTAGAGGGCGGATGCGGCGGTCCCCAGCACGATGGCGGTCAGGCCACGCCGGCTGTCGGCGGCGGCCTCGGGCGTGTCGCCGCGCATGCCGGAGCCGACCTTCAGCACCTCGGCGGCGGCGACGCCTTCGGGGTAGGGCAGGTCCGACTGGGTGACCAAGGCGCGCCGCAGCGGCACGGTGTACATCACCCCCAGCACGCCGCCGATCGCGCAGAGCAGGAAGGTGGTCCAGAAGGGGAAGCCGGTCCAGGCGCCGACGATCACCAGGCCGGGCAGCACGAAGATCACGCTGGCCATCGCCCCGGCCGCCGAGGCCACCGTCTGGACGATGTTGTTCTCCCAGATGGTGGCGTCCTTGAACAGCCGCAGCACCGCCATGGAGATGATCGCGGCGGGGATCGAAGTGGCGACGGTCAGGCCGACCTTCAGGCCCAGGTAGACGTTGGCGGCGGTGAACACGAGGGTGATCAGGATGCCCAGGATCACACCCCGGACCGTCAGCTCCACCCGCTTGGTCGAGCCCGCCGTCACTGCCGCCGTCATCGCTTGAACTCCGTCACCCCGGAGGGGGCTTGGCCCCCCGCGCTGTTAGAGCGTGACTTGGGCGTGCGGCCAAGCGGGCGATCAGAAGCGGTGCTTGTAGACGACGTTGGTCCAGTCGAGGCGGAAGCCCTGCTCGTCGTCGTGCCAGGTGTCCTTGGCGCGGATGTCGATCTGGGAGTCGTCGTAGCGGTCCTGCATCGTCAGGCCCCGCAGCTTCGGAGCCGGCGGCTCAGGAACCCGGGCCGGCGCGGCCACGCCCTGCGCGGCGCGCCAGGCCCGGGCCGGCGCGCGGTCGTTGAGGGCGAAGGCGCGGCTGGCCGGGCCCAGGCCCTGGACGCTGGCGGTGGTGATGGCGGCGGCGGGCCAGGTCTGGGCCAGGGCGGGAACCGGAGCTCCGGCCAGGGCGGCGAGAACGAGGAACGACAGCGGGCGGGACACGATGGCGCTCCAGCAGGGGACCGCACGCCAGAACCCGCCCCGACCGCATTGGTTGCTAAGGCGCAGGTCGCCCCAGCCTCACGCCCGGTCGATCCGCGCGGCGTAGCAGCCCATGCCGGCGTAGTGCGCGTGCAGGTAGGCCACGTCCGGCCGCGCCAGCATCCGGTCGATCGCCGGCGGCAGATCGGAGCCTGGCGCCACCTCGGCCGCGACCATCATCCCCTCGCTGGTGAAGGCGCGCAGCGAGATGTGCGGGCGCACCGCCAGGGCCGGCGGGATCGCGTCCACGTCGCGGCGGGTCGGGTGGTCGCCCTCGCGGACGTAGATCGCGTGGCGGGCGCGGAACGGGGTGTCGGCCGGCTGGTGCTCGTAGTTCAGCAGCAGCACCGTCTCGCCGACCGGCGCGTCCTCCAGGGTCACCCGGCAGGGAAAGCCCAGCGGCGCATCGACGGTCCGCCGCACGATTCGGCGTTCGGCGAGGGCCGCGTCGGAGAGGGCGAACAGGGGCTGGAAAGGCGCGATCGGCAGGCCGGTGACGACGAAGGACATGGGGTGTCTCCTGTGGCCGGTAAGATCGGATCGCCGGCGCGCCAGGCCAATGTGGCGATCCCAACACATGTCCGAAAGCCGCTATTGGGCGTCGTGGAAGATGATCCCCAGGGTGTGGCGCCGCCCGGCGCGCAGTCGGCTGACTCCGTGACGCAGGGCGACGCGATAGGCGCCCCGGCCGCCCTGGACCGGCCGATAGCGGACCGGGAAGACCACGGCGTCGCCCTGGCGCAGCGGGACCACCTCGACACGGGACTGCATGCGCGGGCGCTGTTCGGTCAGCACGAACTCACCGCCCTCGAAGTCGCGGCCGGGCTCGCTGAGCAGGACGGCGACCTGCAGCGGGAAGACGTGCTCGCCGTAGAGATCCTGGTGCAGGCAGTTGTAGTCGCCGGGGCCGTAGCGCAGCAGCAGCGGCGTCGGCCGCGTCTGGCCGGCGGCGTGGCAGCGATCGAGGAATTGGGCGTGGTCGGCGGGGAATCGGGCGGCCTCGCCCAGGACCTGGTTCCAGCGGTTGGTGATCTCGGCCAGCGGCGGATAGAGCGCGGCGCGCAGGCCGGCGACCGGCTCGGGCAGGGGATAGGCGAAGTAGCGGTACTCGCCGCGCCCGAAGCCGTGGCGGACCATCACCACGGTGGCGCGAAACCGCGCTGCGTCGTCGTACCAGCCGGCGATCTCAGCGCAGCCGTGCGGCGAGAGCAAGCCCGGGATGAGCGCGCAGCCGTAGGTGTCCAGGTCACGGGCGAGGTCGGGCCAGCGGAGATCGTCCATGCGGGTGAGATCGCGGTTGGGAGGCCGCAGCGCAAGGCGCGAGGGGACGCCGGGTCCGAAAGCCGCCGAGGCCAAGACCTTCCCTCCGGCGACAGGATTGCGCGAACCGGGTTCGGCATGAGAGCGGCCTTCCTCGACCAGCAGACCGCGCGGCTGGGGGAGCACGCCACCGTTCTCGAGGCCTTTCGGCAGCTGAACCCGATAGCGGGCGGGAACGCCGCCCGCACCGCCCTGGCCCGATTCCTGTTCTGCAATGCCGCTGCCGAGACGCCCGCCGCGACCGGGATTTCCGGGCCGC
This sequence comes from Phenylobacterium sp., assembly GCF_025351295.1. Taxonomy (GTDB): domain Bacteria; phylum Pseudomonadota; class Alphaproteobacteria; order Caulobacterales; family Caulobacteraceae; genus Phenylobacterium. Next base: position 26,114 of record NZ_JANXWD010000057.1, on the reverse strand, counting down.
TGCGGGCGTCGACAGCCAGATCGCGCTTGGCTAGGCGAAGCCCTCGGTCATCAGGATGAAGGCCTCCGACGCCGCGTGCCGGTGTTTCGCGATCGCCCGGTATTCCGGCGAGCGTACCCAGGTCAGCGCGGCCGCCTGGTCCTCGAACGACAGGATCACCAGCCGCCGCCCATCCGCCACCCCCTCCAGGACCGCCGGCGCGTCGTTCACCGCCACGAGCCGGCCGCCGTACTGCTGGAGCACCGGCATGAACCCGGCTTCGTACTGGGCGTAGCGTTCGCGGTCGCGGATCGCGAGGTGTCCTACGATGTAGACGGTCATGCGGCAGCCCTCCTGACGACGCGAAACACCGCATTGGCCCGGGCGCAGGGCTGGCCGTCGGCGGTGACGAAGGCCTGGGTGAAGCATAGCGTGCCGCCCGGCTTGACGAACACCGTGTCGAACTCCAGCCACTGGCCGGTCAGGGCCGAGCCGAGGAAGTCGAGCGTCAGGTTGACGGTCACCAGGCTGGCGCCGTCGCCCAGCCTGCGGGCGCACGACAGGCCCATGGCGTTGTCGGCGAGCGCGCTGATCAGCCCGCCATGGACGAAGCCGCGGCTGTTGGTGTGGGCCAGGCCGGCGCGCAGGCCGAGGATCACCGCGTCGCCGGAGTGTCGCCGGTAGAGCGGCTCCCAGGGCTCGGTGAGCGGGCTCTTGCGGTCGTGCGGCTGAAAGCCAGCGGGGACGTCGAGGACGGCCCCCATCACGCCGCCCCCGCCAGCCGCGCCAGGCTTTCCAGTGTGCCGTGACAGGCCTGGGCGGCCTCGGCGCCCTTCACCCGGAAGTGGGCGTGGAAGAAGCCCCGGTGGACGTCGTGCTCATGGAAGTGGTGTGGCGTCAGCACCACCGAAAACACCGGCGTCTCCGTCGAGAGCTGCACCTGCATCAGCGCCCGGATCACCGTCTCGGCGACGAACTCGTGGCGATAGACGCCGCCGTCGACCACGAAGCCGCAGGCCACGATGGCGGCATAGCGGCCGGTGCGCGCCAGGGTCTGGGCATGCAGCGGGATCTCGAAGGCGCCGGGGGTCTCGAACCGCTCGATGGCCTGCGGCGGGAAGCCCAGCCTGACGATCTCCTCCATGAAGCCCGTGTAGGCCTCGCGGACGATGTCGCCGTGCCACAGCGAATGGACGAAGGCGATCCGCGCGGCGCGGAACGCGCCGGTGGCGGTGGGGTACTCTTGCAACGCGGTAGCTTGGGTCATGGTCTTCTCCCTGACCGGGTTCAAAGGACCACGACTCAGGGGCAGGCCGGGCGCGAGCAGACGGTTTCCCGCCTCCAGCGTGCTCGACCGTTCTCATAACCGGACTATGACCGTCGGCCCCGGGATCGCACCGGTGTCTGCTCGTCCTTGCCGGCTCCATCGCTGGGACCGGAAAGCGCCCGCGGGCTCGTTCCGCCTTCGCCGAAGCTTCGGAGGACATTACCGCCGGTGGGGAGTTGCACCCCGCCCTGAGAACGTAGGCCGCCGGAGCCTCCGGCGGCGTCGCGACGATAACCGCGTGGGCGGCGGCAAACAAGCGTTTGAATGCGATCGTGACCGGCGACGATCCACTCACCTGAACCCCGCTCATCCAGGCGAAGGCCGGGACCCAGATCCGATAGCTGGGACGCGGGTTGGACGGGCTCAGCGCGCCTGGAGCCCACTTCTGAGCCATTCCATCTGGATCCCGGCCTTCGCCTGGATGAGCGGTCGTGAATACGGACCCTAGGGCGGGGGCGCCTCAGGTCGGCGGAGGCTCCCGAGGGGTGTTGTGAAAGGCCGCGATCAGCCACCCGTCCGCGGTCCGGTGCAGGACCATCGTCACGACGCCGGGCGTCACGCCCTGGCGCGGTCCAGTGGGGATCTGAACCGCCGCGTCCATTTGGGACAGGATGACGTCTTCCGTCAGGAAGCGCGCCCGGCGGGTCTCGAAGGTCGCCGTTCGTCCAGCGCACAGAGGTCGGCGCACGCCTGACCATCGCCGGCGCGCCAGGCGGCCTCGAAGGCTTGTTGCACGCCCCTGACGATGGCGGTGGCTTCAGCGTCGTCCATAGGCCATCCCGCTCGTGTCCACAGAACAGTGTGACCCGAAATCGCGCGGCCGGGAAGGCGTTTCGGGCGGCTAAGCCCGCTTGTTCAGGGTGATCGCGGTGGCCGAGGCGCCGGGCGCCTGGCGGCCGGTGGCGCCATAGGTGGAGCCCTGGGTGCGCTGGGCGGCGACCTCGTCGGCGATGCACTTGACCAGGCCCTCGGTGACCGTGCGGGCGGCCTCGATGGCGCGGCCCTGGCGGGCGAGGACGGCGTCGAAGGCCTCGGTGGCGCGCACCAGCCGGGTACGGGCCTCCGGCGGCGCGGCGGCGATCATGCTCAGGTCGGCGCGCACCCGGGCGCTCTCGTGGCGGTAGAGGTTGGCCAGCCGCGAGACCTCCTCCAGCATGGCGGCGGCGTCGCGCGGCCGGCGCTGCTCGAAGGCCTGGGCCTGGTCGGCGATCAGCTCGGTCAGGCGCTCGGTCAGCATGACCAGCTGTTCGACGCGGTCGGCGGCGTCGGTCGCGGACAGCGCCATCAGGTCAGCCCCTGCATCTTCAGGATCTCGCGCTGGATGGTGTCGGAAATGCCGATGCCGCCGGCTTTGGCGACTTGCTTGCCCATGGCCTCGGTCATCACCGAGCGGAACATCTCCTCGCCCTGGCCGCCGCCGAACGGGCCGTCGGTCTTCAGGCCGGAGAACATCGACTGGAACATCGAGGACAGGAACTGGGCCTCGAACTTCTGGGCCGCGTCCTTGGACTTCGACTTGGCCAGGTCGGTGACCGTGGTGGTCGAGTTGGGCGTCAGCAGGCTGGGGGAGAGGCTGGCGGGGGAAAGCAGGCCGTTCATCACATCACCTCGATTTCGGCCTGCAGGGCGCCGGCGGCCTTGATGGTCTGCAGAATGGAGATCATGTCGCGCGGGGTGACCCCCAGGGCGTTCAGGCCGGCCACCAGGGTGGAGAGCTGCGCGCCGGTCCGGAGCGTCAGGAACTGCTTGCCCTTCTCCTCGTCCACCGAGATGTCGCTCTGCGGCACGACCTGGGTCGAGCCCTTGGAGAAGGGGCCGGGCTGGCTCACCGCCGGCTGCTCGCGCACGGTGATGGTCAGGTTGCCCTGCTGGATGGCGACGGTGGAGATGCGGACCGCGTCGCCCATCACGATGATGCCGGCCACCTCGTCGATGACCACCTTGGCCGCCGAGTCGGGCTCCACCGGCAGGTTCTCGACCTGGGTCAGGAAGCTGGCCATGTCCTGGCCGGCGGGCGGGCGGATGGTGACGATCGTCGGATTCATCGACATCGCCGTTCCCGGATAGGCGATGTTCACCGCATCTGCGATCCGGTGGGAGGTGGTGAAATCGGGATTGCGCAGCGTCAGCCGCATCTGGCTCATGGCGGCGAGCTGGAAGTTGACCTCGCGCTCGACGCTGGCCCCCCCGGCGATCCGGCCGGCCGTGGGGACGCCCTTGAGGACCGTGGAGCCGGACGCGCCGCCGGCGCTGACCGAGCCGGTCTGCACGGTGCCTTGCGCCACCGCATAGGCCTGGCCGTCGGCCCCCAGCAGCGGGGTCACCAGCAGGGTGCCGCCCAGCAGGCTCTTGGCGTCGCCCAGGGCCGAGACGGTGGCGTCGATCTGCGCGCCGGGCGCGGCGAAGGCCGGCAGCTTGGCGGTGACCATCACCGCGGCCACGTTCTTGGTGTTGAGGTTGGCGTCGCGGACGTTGACGCCCAGCCGCTCCAGCATCGCCTCGAGGCTCTGCTTGGTGAAGGGCGCGTTGCGCAGCGCGTCGCCCGTGCCGTTCAGCCCGACGACGATGCCATAGCCGATCAGCTGGTTCTCGCGAACGCCCTCGAACTCGACGATGTCCTTGATGCGCGACTTGGCCGTCGCCGGGCCGGCGCCGAGCGTCAGGATGACGCCGGCGGCGAGGAGCAGGGCGGAGAGGATCTGGAGCGGACGCATCAGGACCTTTGGGCGCGAGGGTTGGTGAGCCCGCTCGCGAGATCTGTGCCAGTCGAAAAGGCAAATAAAATCAGTGTAGATACATCGGGGGCGGCAAGTTCGTGCTAGGCAGAAAGCGCCGACCGTTAACCATGCTGCAAGCTTGCCCGGCAACACTGTCCGCCAGTGTAGAAGGCCAGGCGTCCAATTCCATGAAAGTCACCGGAACAGGCGGTCCGTCGCAGGCGTCACGCCCCGCGCGCGGGGCGGGCGGGGCGGGCGGCTTCCGCATCGTCGGCGCCCCGGCTCCGGCCGCGGCGCCCGCGGTGTCGGGGGCGTCCGGGGTCAGCGGGGTGATGGGCGTCGAGGCGCTGCTGGCCCTGCAGGACGTGGAATCGGCCACCGAGCGCAAGCGCCGCTCGGTGAACCGCGCGGGGCGGCTGCTGGACGAACTGGACGCGCTGAAGATCGCCCTGCTGGGCGGGGACCTGGATCCGCGCCAGCTGGACCGGCTGGCGCGCGCGGTCCGCGAGCAGCGGGCGGCCACCGAGGACCCCAGGCTCGAGGCCCTGCTGGACGAGATCGAGACCCGCGCGGCGGTGGAATTGGCGAAGCTGGACGTGGCTCGAAATGCGGCCTGAATCGATCCAACGATCAGGATGCGTTGAAACCCTGGTTTGTTTTGCTATACAGCCGCCGCGTGTCTCAGGGTTCCTAGGGGCGTGAGGTTTTCATGAAGACAGCCACCGTTCTGGCTGAAGGCGTCAAGTACCGTCCTTCCGAGGACGAGGAGTTCATGAGCGAGCGTCAGCTTGACTATTTCAAGCAGAAGCTCAACGCGTGGAAAGAAGACATTCTTCGCGAATCTCGTGAAACCTTGTCCCACCTCCAGAAAGAGACTGAAAATCATCCTGACATCGCCGACCGGGCGTCGTCGGAGACTGATCGGGCTCTTGAACTCCGTACGCGCGACCGCCAACGCAAGCTGATCTCGAAGATCGACGAGGCGCTGCGGCGCATCGAAGACAACTCGTATGGCTACTGCGAGGAGACCGGCGAGCCCATCGGCCTGGCGCGTCTGGACGCCCGTCCGATCGCCACCCTCAGCCTGGAAGCCCAGGAACGCCACGAGCGCCGCGAGCGCGTCCACCGCGACGACTGAGCGTCTCCCTCCCCTTTATGGGCCTGCAGGTGTCATCCCGGTTTTGGCACAGCCAAAGACCGGGACCCACGATCAGGCTCGGCAGTTCGCGACCGCCCTGCCGCCGCGACCGGTCGTGGGTCCCGGTCTTCGCCTGCGGCGAAACCGGGATGACACCCGTAGGGAGAATAGCGCGGGGGAGCGCTCCATTCCGCTCGGCGCCCGTTCCCTCGGCTCCACGCATTCCCCACCCCGACCCACCGGCCCCACCCCGACCGACTGGCGTCGGTCTGCCCCGCCCCATAAAGGGGAGGCAGGGCGCGGCGTTGGCGATTCCGTAAGGCTGCGCTATATATGCTCAAACTGAGTATTACTCCGGACCGGAGCTGACGGTGACCAAGGCGTTCCACTCGATCCATGCGCACGGCTTCGTGCGGGCCGCCGTCTGCACGCCGTCGGTCCGCCCGGGCGATCCCGGCTTCAACGCCGCCGAGACCCTGCGGCTGGCCCACGAGGCCGACGCCAGCAGCTGTGACCTGGTGCTGTTCCCGGAACTGGGCCTGTCGGCCTACGCCATCGACGACCTGTTCCTGCAGGACGCCCTGACCCAGCGCGTGGAGGCGGAGATCGTGGCCCTGGCCAAGGCCTCGGCGACGCTGAAGCCGGTGCTGATCGTCGGCGCGCCGCTGGTCCACAACGGGCGGCTCTACAACTGCGCGGTGGCGATCTCGCGCGGCCGGATCCTGGGCGCGGTGCCAAAGAGTTTCTTGCCCAACTATCGGGAATATTACGAGAAACGCTGGTTCGCGCCGGGCGCCGGCGTCATCGGCCTGCAGATGGAGCTGGGCGGCCAGACCGTACCTTTCGGCACGGACCTGCTGTTCGCCGCCAGCGACCTGGCCGACTTCGTCTTCCACCTGGAGATCTGCGAGGACTTCTGGGCGCCGCAGCCGCCCTCGACAGCCGGCGCCCTGGCCGGGGCCCTGATCCTCTGCAACCTGTCGGCCTCCAACATCGTGGTGGGCAAGGCCGACGACCGCGAGATGCTGTGCGCATCGCAGTCCATGCGCTGCTCGGCGGCCTATCTCTATTCCGCGGCGGGGCCGGGGGAGAGCACCACCGACCTCGCCTGGGACGGGCAGGCGTCGATCCATGAGCTGGGCCGCCGGCTGGCCCAGACCGAGCGCTTCCCCACCGCCTCGCAGCTGGTGATCGCCGACATCGATGTGGAGCGCCTGCGCCTGGAGCGCATGCGCACGCCCACCTTCAACGACGCCGCCGTGGCCGCCGGCCATCCGGAGCGGACCTTCCGCCGGGTGCGGTTCGAGCACCAGCCGACGTTCGAGGACGTCGGCCTGATCCGGCCGCTGGATCGCTTCCCCTTCGTGCCCGACGACCCGGCGCGGCTCGACAAGGACTGCTATGAGGCCTTCAACATCCAGGTTCAGGGCCTGACCAAGCGCATCCAGTCGACAAAAACCCAGCACATCGTCATCGGCATATCGGGCGGCCTGGATTCGACCCACGCCCTGATCGTGGCGGCCAAGGCGTTCGACGCGGTTGGGCTGCCGCGCGAGAACATCCTGGGCTTCACCCTGCCGGGCTTCGCCACCAGCGAGGGCACCAAGCAGAACGCCTGGGCCCTGATGCGCGGCCTGGGCATCACCGGCCAGGAGATCGACATCCGGCCGACCGCGCGGCTGATGCTGCAGGAGATCGGCCACCCGTTCGCCAACGGCGAGCCGGTCTATGACATCACCTTCGAGAACGTGCAGGCGGGCCTGCGCACCGACTACCTGTTCCGGCTGGCCAACCAGCGGAACGGCTTCGTGCTGGGCACCGGCGACCTGTCGGAGCTGGCGCTGGGCTGGTGCACCTATGGCGTCGGCGACCAGATGAGCCACTACAACGTCAACGGCGGCGTGGCGAAGACCCTGATCCAGCACCTGATCCGCTGGGTGGTGAAGAGCGACACCTTCGACGAGGGCGCGCACGCCACCCTGCTGTCGATCCTGGGCACCGAGATCTCGCCGGAACTGGTGCCGGCCGACGCCACCGGGGCCATCCAGAGCACCCAGGCCAAGGTCGGGCCCTATGAGCTGCAGGACTTCAACCTGTTCCACATCACCCGCTTCGGGCTGCGGCCGTCGAAGGTGGCGTTCCTGGCCTGGCACGCCTGGCGCGATGTGGGGGAGGGCGAGTGGCCGCAGAACTTCCCCGACGAGGCCCGCAACGCCTACGACCTGGCGACCATCAAGAAGTGGCTGGGCCTGTTCCTGTTCCGCTTCTTCGAGATCAGCCAGTTCAAGCGTTCGGCCATGCCCAACGGCCCCAAGGTGATCTCCGGCGGCGCCCTCTCCCCCCGCGGCGACTGGCGCGCCCCCAGCGACGGCACGGCCCGCGTCTGGCTGGACGAACTGGAAGCCAATGTGCCGTAGAGACTAGGTGTTTGGTCCCGCTGTGTGGGGGACTCAGGTTAGCTGAGTGCGCACATCGGGAGGAGCTATGGGCCAGATACTCCACGGCAGCGCCACGACCACGCACGCCGTCCGAGCGGCGATACAGCGATCGAAGGCTCCGCTCAAAGAGCTAGCCGCCAGATACGGCCTCAACCGCAAGACCGTCGCCAAGTGGAAGAAGCGGAGCTTCCTCCACGACGCGGCCATGGGTCCCAAGGCGCCCAGGTCCACCGTGCTGACGGCCGAGGAGGAAGCTGTGGCGGTAGCCTTCCGCAAGCATACGCTGCTGCCGCTGGACGACTGCCTGTATGCGCTCCAGGCGACGATCCCGCACCTCACCCGCTCAGCCCTGCACCGCTGCTTCCAGCGGCACGGCATCAGCCGGCTGCCCGAGATCGCGGGCGACAAGACCTCGAAGAAGGCTTTCAAGCGCTACCCGCTCGGCTACTTCCACATCGACTTCGCCGAGGTGCGTACCGAGGAAGGCAAGCTCTACCTCCTCGTGGCCGTGGATCGGACCTCGAAGCACGCCTTCGCTCGGCTGGTGAAGCGTGCGACCGGCCTGGCGGCCAGAGCCTTCGTCGATGAGCTCGTCGCGGCTGTCCCCTACCAGATCCACACCGTGCTGACGGACAACGGCATCCAGTTTGCCGATCTACCGAAGAACCGCGATGGCCCTTCGGCCAGATGGCGCGGCCACCCCTTCGATCGAGCCTGCCAGGAGCACGGCATCGAGCATCGGCTGACCAAGCCCAACCACCCTTGGACCAATGGCCAGGTCGAACGGATGAACCGGACCCTCAAGGAAGCCACCGTCCGACGATACCACTACGACACTCACCAGCAGCTCGAGGATCATCTCGCCGCCTTCTTGGATGCCTACAACTTCGCCCGGCGGCTCAAGACCCTACGCGGCCTCACACCCTACGAAGCTATCTGCAAGGCCTGGGCTGACGAGCCTGATCGCTTCAGGCTCGACCCCGTCCACTTGACCTCGGGACCAAACACCTAGGTGACCTGAGCCACCCGCAGAGAATTCGTGCCCCCGGTCCGCCCGAACGGCACGCCGGCGATCACCACGATCTCGTCGCGGCGCTTGGCGAAGCCGCTCTTCAGGGCCAGCGACGCGGCCTGGGCCACGGTCTCGGTCATGGTGTGGGTGACCTCTGAGGTCAGCGCGTGGACGCCCCAGACCAAGGCCAGGCGCCGCGCGGTCTCCACGCTGGGCGTCAGGCCGAGGATCGGCACGTCGGGCCGCTCGCGGGCGATGCGCATAGCGGTGGCGCCGGTCAGCGAGAAGGCGGCGATCGCCTTGGCCTCGATGATGGTCGCCACCTGGCCGGCCGCGGCGCAGATGGCGTCGGCCGAGGACTTCTCCGGCGTCGGGCGCTGGCGGGCGCGAGCGGCGCGCAGCTCGTCGTCGTCCTCGGTGCGGGCGATGATGCGGTCCATCATCCGCACGGCCTCGACCGGATATTTGCCGGCCGCCGATTCCGCCGAGAGCATCACCGCGTCGGCCCCGTCGAACACCGCGGTGGCCACATCGGAGGCCTCGGCGCGGGTCGGCGTCGGGTTCTCGATCATGCTCTCCATCATCTGGGTGGCGACGATCACCGGCTTGCCGAACCGGTGGGCGGCGCGGATCAGCCGCTTCTGCACCAGCGGCACGTCCTCGGCCGGGGTCTCCACGCCCAGGTCGCCGCGCGCGACCATGATGGCGTCCGACAGCCGCAGGATCTCGTCGATGCAGGTGAGCGCGCTGGGCTTCTCGATCTTCGACAGGATGAAGGCCCGGTCGCCGACCAGCTCGCGCGCCTGCGCCACGTCCTCCGGCCGCTGCACGAACGACAGGCCGATGTAGTCCGCGCCATGCGCCAGGGCGAAGGCCAGGTCGTCGCGGTCCTTGGCGGTCAGGGCGGGGATCGGCAGGGTCAGGCCCGGCACGTTGACGCCCTTGTGGTCCGACAGCCGGCCGCCGACGATCACCCGGGTCTCCAGCCACTCCGGCGTCTGGCGGGTCACCTCCAGGCGGATGCGGCCGTCGTCCAGCAGCAGGAACGAGCCGGGCCCGGCCGCGGCCATGATCTCCGGATGCGGCAGCTGCACCCGCTGGCTGTCGCCGGGCGTGGCCTGCAGGTCCAGGCGCAGGGTTCGGCCCCATTGCAGCATCACATGGCCGGCGGCGAAGCGGCCAACCCGCAGCTTCGGGCCCTGCAGGTCCGCGAGGATGCCGATCGGCCGGCCGGTCTTGCGCTCGGTCTTGCGGATCCGGTCGACCACGGCGGCGTGGTCGTCCTGGGTCCCGTGGCTGAAGTTCAGGCGAAAGACGTCCGCGCCGGCGCGGAACAGCTCCTCCACCCGCTCGGGGCTCGAGGAGGCCGGGCCGATGGTGGCGACGATCTTCACCCGACGCCGGCGCCGGATCGCTTCAGCCACGCGGGCGGTCTCCTCTGTGCCCGGCTGGGATCCCGGACGAGCTAGGTTTGGCGTCCCGACGCGGTGGCGGCAAGCGCACGACGCAGGAACCTGCACGGTTTCGCCGCCCGTGGCGATCCCGTCGAGCGGATGTGGAGAGTTGGTGCAGGGGGCCGGATTACCGCGAATTATCTTGGCCCCGGGCGCGACGCGGGACAGATAGCGCCATCGGACGACGCGCGGGGGGCGTCATCCCAGGAGTCCCGAGCCTTGATCGCCCTAGCCGCCGCCCATTCCCTGGCCGCCCACTCGCTGGCGGCCATGGCCCTGGCGGCCCAGGCGCCGGAACTGCCGCGCCTTCCCGCCATCCAGCGCGAGGCCCAGATCACCTACCTGGACCGCGCCGGCGCCACCATCGGCGTGCGCGGCGGCCGGTTCGCCCCGCCGGTGGAGGTTCCGAAGCTGCCGGCCTATGTGCCCGCCGCCTGCGTCTCCATCGAGGACCGGCGGTTCTACGAGCACACCGGCTTCGACCCGCGCGGCATCGCCCGCGCCATCGTCGACGGCCTGGCCGCCGGCCATCCCACCCAGGGCGCCTCGACCATCACCCAGCAGACGGCGCGCCTGCTGTTCCTCAACCAGGACCGGACCCTGGAGCGCAAGGCGACCGAGCTGGTCTATGCCATCGAGCTGGAGCAGGCCTATTCCAAGCCGCAGATCCTGGGCATGTATCTGAGCCGGGCCTATTTCGGCGCCGGGGCCTATGGGCTGGAGGCCGCCGCGCAGCGCTATTTCAACAAGCCGGCGGCGAAGCTGACGATCAAGGAGGCCGCCATGCTGGCCGGCATCCTGAAGTCGCCGACCAACTACAATCCGGTCGACCAGCCCGAGCACTGCGCCGAGCGCGCGACGCTGGTGCTGGACGCCATGGTCGAGACCGGCGCGATCACCCGGGCCCAGCGGGACAAGGCCGTGGGCCAGGATCCCAAGGTCTGGAAGACCGCCGCCATCGGCCCGTCGCAGTACTTCGTCGACTGGGTCGACGGCCAGGTCCGCCAGATGGTCCCCAAGCTGACCCGCGACCTTACGGTGGAGACCACCCTGGACCAGGGCATGGAGACCGCGGCCGGGATCGCCGCCCGCTCGGTGGTCGAGGCCCACCGGGCGCAGGCCACCGACCAGGCTGCCATCGTGGCCATCGACGGCGTGGGGCGGGTGCGGACCCTGGTCGGCGGGACCGACTATGCGAGCGCGCCGTACAACCGCGCGGTCCTGGCGCACCGGCAGGCCGGATCGGCCTGGAAGCCGTTCGTCTACCTGACCGCCCTGGAGCAGGGCCGCGTCCCGGACACCCCGGTGACCGACGAGCCGGTGACCATCGCCGGCTGGACGCCGCGCAACTACGAGGACGGGTTCCTGGGGCCCATCACCCTGGAGACCGCGCTGGCCAAGTCGATCAACACGGTGGCGGCGCGGCTGGCCGACGAGGTGGGCCGGCCCACCGTCGCGGCCACGGCGCACCGGGTCGGCATCGTCTCGGCGATCAACACCGATCCGGCGATGGCGCTGGGCACCACCCTGGTCACACCGCTGGAGATGACTGCGGCGTACGCCGCCTTCGGCAACGGTGGGAACCGGGTGCAGCCTTATGGGATCGAGCGGATCCGCGCGGGCGGGACGGTGATCTACCAGAAGCGGTCGCCCGCACCGGCGCCGGCCATCGCCAACCCGCCGCTCAGCGAGCTGAACCAGATGCTGCGCACCGTCATGGCCTCAGGCACCGGCGCACGGGCGGCGGTCAAGGGCTATGACCTGGCCGGCAAGACGGGGACCACCTCGGACTACAAGGACGCCTGGTTCTGCGGCTTCACCGGGGGGTTCGCGAGCTGCGCCTGGATGGGCCGCGACGACGCCAGGCCGATGGGCCGGATCACCGGCGGCACGGCCCCGGCGGAGATGTGGAAGGCCTTCATGACCACGGCGCTGAAGCGGACGCCGGCACAGCCGATCCCGCCGGGTCCGCCGCCGCCGCTGGGCGTCACACCGGTGGTGGTCGCCGCCCAGGCAACATCGCAACCGCCGGCCCCGCCGCCCGTCAACTAGAGAGGCAGGCTACGGAGTCTCAAGGCTTGGCGCGTAACGCAGGGTCATGCTGGATGGCGGTCGCGATCCGCCGCATGATGATTGCGAACACGGTTGGGGGAAACGACGTGGCAGGGCTTGAGAAACTGGCGAAGCTGACGCTCGCCGCGGCGCTGGCGGTCTTGAGCCTCGGCGCGGGGACGATCGGCGCCCCGGTCGCCACCTCGTCGGTGGACGACTTCGTCCTGCCCGACCAGAACTTCCTGGCCCACCAGCTCTACCGCATGGCCGACGCCAAGGCCGTGGTACTGATCACCTATGCCAGCGGCGACGCGGCCGTGCGCAAGGACGCCGCGGCGTACCGGGCGCTGCAGGCCGCTTATGGCGCCAAGGGCGTCGAGCTGTTCCTGCTGGACAGCCGGCTGGGCGAGACCCGCGAACGGGTCAACGCCGACGCCAGGGCCGCGGGCCTGAGCGGCCTGCCGATCCTGTTCGACTATGAGCAGCTGGCCGGCGAACAGCTGGGCGTCACCCGCGCCGGGGAGGTGATCGTCGTCGATCCCAGGACCTGGAAGGTGGCCTATCGCGGCCCCGCCATCGGTCCGGGCGGCGAGGCCTGGGCGGGCCAGGCGCTGGACGCGCTGACGTCGGGCCAGAAGGTTGCGTTTATGGCCCATCCGGCGCGGGGCGGCGAAATCGCCTTCCCCGAGCGCGCCCGGGCCCACGACTTCGACAAGATCTCCTACGCCAGGACCATCGCCCCGATCATCGAGAAGAAGTGCGCCTCCTGCCACCAGCCGGGCGGGATCGGGCCGATGCCGCTGAACAGCTATGACCAGGTGAAGGGCTTCTCGCCGATGATCCGCGAGGTCATCCGCACCCACCGCATGCCGCCCTACCTGGCCGACGAGACCGTGGGCGCCTTCCAGGACGACGACCGCCTGACCTCCGAGCAGATCAAGACTATGGTCCACTGGGTTGAGGGCGGCGCGGCGCGCGGGACCGGCGCGGACCCGCTGGCCAAGATCAAGTTCCAGGCCCCCGACTGGCCGCTGGGCAAGCCCGACGTCATCGTCGAGATCCCCGAGGCGAAGATTCCGGCCACCGGGGTCATGGAGTACCAGCGCCCGGTGGTGCCCAGCGTGCTGAGCGAAGGCCGCTGGATGAAAGCCACCACCTTCCGCGTCACCGACCGCCAGGTGGTGCACCACATCCTGACCGGCGTGGTCGCCGGCGACTTCAGGCCCGGGGACACGGCGACCGAGGCCGAGTGGGGCGCCTCTCTGGGCGGCTACGGCCCGGGCCGCGGCTCCAACCTCTCGCCCCGGGACACCGGCGCCTGGGTGCCGCCCTCGGGCGGCATCGCCTTCCAGAACCACTACACGCCCTATGGCCGCGAGACGGTCGAGAAGACCCAGATGGGCATCTACTTCTATCCCAAGGGCAAGGCGCCGAAGTACGTGCTGCGCACCTTCGGTATCTTCGATTTCACCATCGCCATCCCGCCCGGCGAGGAGTTCCACCCGGAGGTCGCGTCGGTTGAGCTGCCGCACGCGGCTATCCTCTATGGCCTGACCCCGCACGCCCACCACCGCGGCGGGTCGGTGAACGTCTCGGTGCGCTATCCGGACGGCCACGAGCAGATGCTGCTGGCCCTGCCGCGCTACGACTTCAACTGGCAGTACGAGTATTTCCTGGCCAAGCCGCTGACGGTGCCGGCCGGGACCAAAGTGATCGCCCGTTGGACCTTCGACAACTCCACCCGCAACCCGCAGAACCCGGACCCCAAGAAGCTGGTCAACTGGGGCGAGCAGTCGACGGAGGAGATGCTGGCCACCTACTTCCACTACCGCTGGGTGGACGAGACCGTGGCCCACCAGCTGCCGGACTACGACAAGCAGCTGCAGAACAACCTGATGCTGGGCGTCATGGACGACAACCTGGACGGCAAGCTGCAGGTCTCCGAACTGCGCGGCAAGCTGGGCGACACCCTGAAGCAGTACATGGCGCTGATCGACACCGACATGGACGGGGCGATCTCCCAGAAGGAGCTGGACGCCGCGCAGAAGCTGATGCCGAAGGGTCGGCGCGGCGGCGGGCCGATGCCGATGCCGACCAAGACGACCGAGGCGGCGGCCACAACGGCGTCCTCCCTCCCTTGATCGGGAGGGCCGACTCGCAGAAGGCGAGCGGGGTGGGGAAGTATCGGCCGGAGTGCGGCTTATCAGGATTGTCGTGTTGACGGGGTGGCCTCCCGAGGCGTGAGCGTCTGGGCCCAAACCTCCCCACCCTGGCCGCTGCGCGGCCTGTCCCTCCCCTTCACGTCATGGGGAGGGAAAGCCCGTACACCTTCGCCGCCGTCCCCGAGAACAGCGCCGTCTTCTCCGCCGCGGACGCCCCCTTGGCGATGTGCTTGAAGGCGTTCCAGAGGGTGGCGTAGCTGCAGCTGCCCATGTCGACGGGGAAGTTGCTCTCGAACATGCAGCGCTCGGCGCCGAAGGCCTCGATGCAGGTCTCGATGTAGGGCCCCCACTCCTTGGCCAGCTGTTCGGACGGCGCGCGGGGCTCGGCCAGGAACGAGGGGAAGTTGCAGAAGGCCATGGCCAGGCCGCCCAGCTTGACCACCACCTTCGGCGACCTGGCCAGTTCGCGGATGTTGGCGCGCCAGCCGTCGAAGCGGTCCGGCAGCTTGCCGGTGTAGCTGCCCCGGCCCAGTGGCGTGCCCACGTGGTCCAGCACGATGGGGGTGTCGGGAAAGGCGCGGGCCAGGTCGATGAGGTCGGGCAGCTGCGGCTCCAGCAGCCAGGCGTCGAAGGTCAGGCCCATGGGCGCCAGGTGCTTGAACCCGGCGCGGAAGTCGTCGCGCAGGTAGAGGCCGGCCTCAAGGCGGTTGAGCGGGCCCAGGACCTCCGGGTCCGCGTCGAACGAGGCTGAGTTGCGGATGCCGCGGAACCGGCCGCCACCGGCCTGGATGTGCGCCTCCAGCACCGCCTTGACGCCATCGCCCAGCAGCAGGTCGGCGCGGCTGACGATGCCGGCGCAGGCCCGGGTGGCGCCATAGAGGCCGCTGGCGCTCATCGCCGCGACTCCATTGACGAACTCGGTTTCGCCGACCACGCGCAGTTCGGCCGGGCCGTCGGCCTTGTAGAAGGCCCCGCACTCCACGAACACCGTGGCGACCACATTGTGCCCGCTGCCGGTGTCGGCCAGCAGTTCATCCAGCAGGTAGCGCTTGGCCGGTTCGATGGCGGTCATGAACGGATGCTCAGGCGCGGCCGGGGTCGCATAGCTCCGCCGGTCCCACAGGTGGTGGTGCGGATCGACGATCGGCAGTTCGGGGTCGAGGATGGCTTCCGGCATGGCGTTGCTCCCGTCTTATCTGGTTGGCGCGCACGCTAAAGCGCGGCCCGGCGGGGTCAACCGCCGAACGACCTGCGCAGCGGCGGCCGATCTCAGGGGCGGATGGCGTCCATGAGGGCCAGGACGACGGCGTCGCCCTGGGGTCCGGCCCGGCCGCGGTCTGTGCGGCGCTTCAGCGAGGCGATCCGCACCTCCAGCGGATGCTGCCCGCGCGCCGGCCAGTAGCAGCCGAATGGCAGCGGCGTCGTGGCCAGCTGGGCCTTCAGCAGGGTGCGGGCGTAGAGCACCCGCGTGCCCGGACGATGCATCACCACCGCCGCGTCGCAGGCCAGCTCCTGGTCCAGCCGCAGCAGGTAGGCGGCCAGGTGCGCGAAGGGGTTGAACCAGCACAGGCACTGGAAGAGGGCGACGACCGCCGCGGCCCGGGGATCCTTGCGCGCCACATGCTCGCGCTCGTGGGCCCGGATCAGCTCGCGCTCCTCCGGCGTGTAGCGGCCGTCATCGGCCGGCAGCACGATCCGCGGCGCGATCAGCCCCACCACGGCCGGCCCGCCGCGCCCGGCCCGCACCTCGGCGAGGAACCGCGCCTGGGCCAGGGTGAAGAGCGCGACAAGGGCGACCATCCCTGCGCCCCAGATCGCTGGGATCGGACCCAGATGGGGCATGTGGGCGGCCAGGGCGGCGGCGGCCGATCCCGTCTCGCTGTCGCCGGGGGTGAACAGGACCAGGAGGCTGGCCAGGGCGATGATCAGCGGCGCCAGCCACAGCCGGTAGGCGGCGGCGGGCCCCAGCGCGCGCCGCGCCGGCAGCCGCGCCACGGCGACCGCCAGGACGGTCGCGGCGACGGCGACGTTCGCGCCGAGGAAGCCCGCCAGGAGTCCGAGGGCGGGATCGGGGCCGAGGATCGGCTGCAGATCGTTCATGGCGGGTCTAGCGGGTCGGCGCCGGGGCGGGTCGCGAGACCAGCAGCACCGACACGATGGGCCGCGCCTGGATGTGTTCCCAGAACGCGATCAGCGACGGCGGGTGGCGCGGGGCGGGCGGCTGGACGGTCCAGGCCGCCAGGGCCACGGCCACCAGGCTGCTGGCGACCAGCAGCGGGCCGGTCATGCATCTGCGCCCAGGTCAGGCCGGTCACCATCGCCGCGACGCCCAGGCCCCAGGCCAGGACGGTGGGGTCGGCATAGTCGCGCACGGCGGCGGCCAGGGTGCTGGTGGCCGGCGCGTCCTCGGCGACGCGGGTCGGCAGCAGGGTGGCCAGGGCGGCCAGCGGCGGGGCGGCCCAGAGGCGGTAGGCGATCTGCGGCCCGAACAGCCGGCGCGCCGGCCGCCGCAGGGCCAGGACCGCGGCCGCGAGCACGAGGTTCACCCGCAGCAGTGCGGCCAGGACCTCACTCGTCATCGGTCTCGAGCTCCGCGATCAGGGTCTTCAGCCGCGTGACCTCCTCCGGCGAGAGCGCGCGGTGGCGGGCGTAGTGGGCGACGAGCGGCGCGATCTGGCCGCCGAACAGGCGATCGAGCAGGCCCTGGCTCTCGCCGGTGACATAGTCTTCGCGGCTGACGATCGGCCGGTAGAGGGCGCGGCCGCCGGTGCGTTCCGAGGCCAGGGCCTGCTTCTTCAGCAGGCGGTTGATCAGCGTCTTGACGGTGGCCTCGCCCCACGCCTGGGCCGGGCCGACCGTCTGCACGATCTCCTCGGCGGTCATCGGCCCCTGGGTCCAGAGGGCTTCCATGATGTGGCTTTCGGCGCCGGAAATCTTCGACATCTTACACCCGTCGTTGGCGAAAGGTTACGCCTGTAGTTTTTGCTGTCAAGCGCCTTGGCCCCATCGCCATTGGACCTCGCGCGCGGAGTGGAGCAGGCTCGGGGCGGGGGACCCCGGATGGCGGAGCAGATGGTGGCGTCGGTCTCGGAGGCAGGGGCCAGACCGGCCGACGGGCACGGCTCCATGGGCGTGGTCGGCGCGGCGGCGCTGGTGGCCGGCTCGATGGTGGGGTCCGGGGTCTATCTGCTGCCGGCGACGCTGGGGGCTGTCGGATCGATCTCGATCCTCGGCTGGATCGCCGCGACCGTGGCGGCCCTGGCGATCGCCGGCGTGTTCGCCTGGCTGGGCAGGGCCGCGCCGCACGCCACCGGCATGCCGACCTATGTGGAGGCCGGGCTGGGGCGATTCTTTGGCGTCCAGGTCACCTTGAGCTTCTGGACCAGCAACTGGGTGGGCAACGCCAGCATCGCGCTCGCGGTGGCGGGGGCGGCGGGCTATCTGGTTCCGGCGCTGGCCGGGCCGGGGCCGAGGCTGGCCGTGACCCTGGCCGCCATCTGGTTCGCCGTGGCCGCCGCCTGGCTGGGACCGCGCGCGGTCACCCGCGTCGAGGGTCTGACGCTGGGGCTGGGCCTGCTGCCGGTGATCCTGGCGGCGACCTTCGGCTGGCTGGCGTTCCATCCCGCGGTGTTCCTGGCCTCCTGGAACCCGCAAGGCCTGTCGCCCGGCGCGGCGGTCGGCGCCTCGGCGCTCTCCGCCTTCTGGGCGTTCCTGGGCGTCGAGTGCGCGGCCGCCGTCGCGCGGGTGGTCCGCGACCCCACGCGCAACGTGCCGCGCGCCACCCTGGCCGGGGTCGCGGGCGTGGCGGTGCTCTACATCTCCGCCTGCACGGTGCTGATGGGCGTCCTTCCCGCCGCGACATTGGCCGCGTCGGGGTCGCCCTTCGCCGAGGCGGGGAAGGCCAGCCTGGGCGTCGGCCTGGGCGGCGTGATCGCCGTCTCCGCCCTGCTGCGCGCCCTGGGCTGCGTCACCGGTTGGACCCTGGTGGCGGCCGAGACCACCCGCAGCGGCGCCGACGAGGGCCTGTTCCCGCGCCTGTTCCGCACCCGGCCGGGCGAGCGCGCCTCCCCGGCCAACCTGCTGACCATGGGCGCGCTGATGAGCCTGATGGCCGTCTCCACCGCCACCCCGACCCTGGCCCAGCAGTTCTCGACCCTCGCCAATATCGCGGTCATCCTCAGCCTCTACAGCTATGCCCTGTGCGGCCTGTCGCTGGTGCGGCTGGTGGGCGGCTATGCGCCCCATCGGCGGCTGGCGGCGCGGGCCACGGCGGTGGTCGCCATCGGCTGCGCGGTGGCCATTGCAGCCTCGGCCAAGCCGATCGAACTGGTGCTGTGCCTGGTCCCGCTGGGCGCGGCGGCGGCGCTCTATCTCTGGCTGAACCGGCGCCGCGCGCTTTAGTCTAGGGTCGTGCCGCGCAGGCCTCGCGGCACGGGCTGTGGCATCCGATTTTCCGCCATCGCCGTATCTGGCGCGGACAGACGGCGCTTCGACGGGCGCTCACCGGGGGACTATCCATGACCGATCTCATCACCTTTGCCTCCGAAGGCACGGCGCTCCGCGGCCGGCTCTATCCGGCCAAGGGCGGCGGCCCGCGGCCGGTGGTGGTGATGGCGCACGGCTTCTCCGCCGTGGCCGACCAGCTGGAGCGGCATGCGCGAGCCTTCGCCGAGGTCGGCTACAACGCCTTCGTCTACGATCACGCGGGCTTCGGCCTGTCGGACGGCTATCCGCGCCAGGATGTCGATCCGCCCCGCCAGCTGCGCGGCTATCGCGACGCCGTCAGTTACGTGCGCACCCTGCCGGGCGTGGACCCGGAGCGGATCGCGCTCTGGGGCTCAAGTTTCTCCGGCGGCCATGTGCTGCAGGCCGGCGCGCTGGACCCCCGCGTGCGCTGCGTGGTCTCCCAGGCGCCGTTCATCAGCGGCTCGGAGCTGCTGGGCCTGCGTGAGGACCTCGCAGAGTTCGAGGCCGGGCTGTTCGCCGAGCGCGAGGCCCGCTCGGCCGGGGCGCCGGCGACCATGATCCCGGTGACCGCGCCGGACGACGGGCTGGCGGCCCTGCCGGGCGACGACGCCGATGTCTATTTCGCCGGGACCAACAGCCCGACCTGGAAGAACGAGGTGACCTTCTCCTCCTTCGAGGCGGTGCGCGCTTACGAGCCGGCCTGGTGGATCGACAAGCTGGCGCCCCGCGCCCTGTTGATGATCGTGGCCGAGGACGACACCGTCACGCCGACCGCCCACGCCGAGGCCGCCTTCCAGCGCGCCGGCGGGCCGAAGAAGCTGGTCCGCGTGCCCGGCGGCCACTTCGACGTCTACGTCGCCGGCTTCGACCAGGCGGTCGGCGAGATGATCGGCTGGTTCAAGGCGCACTTGGGATAGCCGCCACGATGCCGCCCACCACGACACCCACGGCCCCTCGCGAGACCACCGGCTCGGGCTCCGGCGCCGGGCTGGTGATCCTGGTGGTCAGCCTGTTCTTCATCTGGGGCGGGATCACCAGCCTCAACGACATCCTGATCCCCAAGCTGAAGGGGCTGTTCCGGCTCAGCTACGCCGAGGCGATGTTGGTGCAGTTCGCCTTCTTCACCGCCTATGCCGTCGTCTCGCTGCCGGCCGGCGCCATCGTGGCCAGGCTGGGCTATGGGCGCGGGATCGTGGCGGGGCTGAGCGTCGCGGCGCTGGGGTGCCTGCTGTTCGTGCCCGCGGCGTCAACGGGGACCTACGCCATCTTCCTGGCGGCGCTGTTCATCCTGGCGGCGGGGATCACCCTGCTGCAGGTGGCGGCCAATCCGCTGATCGCCGGCCTGGGGTCGGCGAAGACCTCGCACAGCCGCCTGACCCTGGCCCAGGCGTTCAATTCGCTGGGGACTACCGTCGCCCCGTACATCGGCGCGCAGCTGATCCTGGGCCAGGCCGGTCCGCCCAGCCCGGGGATCCTCGGCGAGAGCTACCTGGGCCTGGCCGCGGCGCTGGCGGCAGTGGCGCTGGTGTTCTGGATCGTGCGCCGGCGGCTGGGCGAGGCCGATGCGGCGGCCGGCCTCAGCGGCGCCCTCGGCCTACTGGCCCGGCCGCGGCTGGCGTTCGGGGCGGCGGCGATCTTCGTCTACGTCGGCGCCGAGGTGACCATCGGCAGCCTGATGACCAACTACCTGATGCTGCCCTCGAGCCTTGGCTACGACCAGCAGACGGCCGGCAAGCACCTGATCTTCTATTGGGGCGGGGCGATGGTCGGGCGGTTCGTCGGCGCCTTCCTCCTGCGGGTCGTCTCGCCGGGCAAGGCGCTGGCGGGGGCGGCGGTCGGGGCCGGGGCGCTGTGCCTGGTCTCCGCCTGCAGCCACGGCGCGGTCGCCGGCTGGACCCTGCTCGCGGTCGGGCTGATGAACGCCATCATGTTCCCGACCATCTTCAGCCTGGCGCTGGAAGGCCTGGGCCCGAAGACGCCGCAGGGCTCGGGCCTGCTGTGCATGGCCATCGTCGGCGGCGCGGTCATCCCGCTGCTGGGCGGAGCGGTGGCCGATGCGGCCAGCCTTTCCATGGCCCTGGCGGTACCGGCGGTCTGCTATGCGATCGTCGCCGGGTTCGGCTGGTCGGCGCGGCGCCCCGCGGCCTGAGCCTGTGCTATGCTGTCCATCCAACCGCGAGGTCTGCCGACATGAAGCTCACCGAAGAGGACCGCGACCGCCTGGCCCTGCACAGCGCCTTCGCCGTGCACCAGATCGCCCGCTGGATCGCGCTGCGCGACGACGTCCCCAAGGACATCCGCGACCGCCTGCGCGGCCACATCACCGCCCTGGAAGGGGTGATGGTCGCCAACGGCCACGACTGGATCCGCGACGAGATGGAAGCCACCGAAGCGGCGCTCTGAACGCCCGCTCATCGGATGATCACGCCGCCGCCGCCCGCACCTCGGCCGGCATCCGCGAGCGGTGGTAGGGCCGCTCGCCCAGGATGGTGGCGCGGATCATGACGCGGCGGTTGGGCAGGTAGTCGTTGACCGCATAATGCTGGGTCACCCGGTTGTCCCAGAACGCCACCGCGTTGTCCGACCATCGCCAGCGCACCTGGAACTCCGGCTTGGTCACGTGCTCGAACAGCAGGCCCAGGATTGCGTCGCTCTCCTTGCGGCGCAGGCCCTTGATCCGCTCGGTGAAGCCGAAGTTGACGAACAGGCCGTCCTCGCCGGTCTCCGGATGGGTGCGGACCACGGGGTGGGTCACCGGCGGGTGCTGAGCCAGGGCCTGGGCATGCTTCTCGGCGCCCGCCGCGCCCGCGACGATGCCGCCCTTGGGGAAGCCGCGGGCGAAGTCGTGGACGGCGTCCAGGCCGGACAGGAACTCGCGGAAGGTCGGCGACAGCGCCTCATAGGCCGCGCGCATATTGGCCCAGAGGGTGTCGCCGCCGTTGGCCGGCAGGCTGCGGGCATAGAGGATCGACCCCATGGGCGGGGTCTCGATGAAGGTCACGTCGGTGTGCCAGGCGTCGTTGTCGGTGGGGTTGCCGGCGTGATTGTCGAGCACGAACAGCTCCGGCGCCTCCGGCACGCCGGGATAGAGCGGGTGGGTGTGCAGCGCCCCGAACCGCGCGGCGAAGTCGCGGTGCTGCACCGCGGTCAGGTGCTGGTCCTCGAAGAAGATCACCTGGTGCGCCAGCAGCGCCTCACGGATGGCCTGCGCCAGGTCGGCCGAGACGCCCTGGGCCAGGTCCACGCCGTCGATCACCGCGCCGATCGCGGGCGTCAGCGCTCTGATCAGCATCGTCAACTCTCCACGCCACAGTTGCGAGAAATGTAACCGCAGAATACGCGGCAGGACGCAGAAAAACGGAGCCTTTCCGCTACGGCGTCCTTCTGCGTTTTCTGCGTTTTCTGCGGTTGATATCATCGGCGCTGGCGCGTCATTGTCGTTCAAACAGATGTTTAGGGAGACGCCGCCATGTCCATCGACTTCGAGATTCCGGATGAAGCCAAGGCCGTCCGCGCCAAGGTTCGCCAGTGG
Organism: Phenylobacterium sp.; assembly: GCF_025351295.1. Classification (GTDB taxonomy): domain Bacteria; phylum Pseudomonadota; class Alphaproteobacteria; order Caulobacterales; family Caulobacteraceae; genus Phenylobacterium. The sequence goes on along the minus strand of NZ_JANXWD010000057.1, from coordinate 3,836 downwards.
GTGCATGACGAGTGCATCCCCGCCCAGGAGCGGATCACCGACAAGGCGAGCTACAAGTCGGTCATCGACGAGTTGCGCAAGAAGGCCCGCGCCCAGGGCCTGTGGATGCCCTTCGTGCCCAAGGAATATGGCGGCATGGGCCTCGGCCCGCTGGCCAACGCCCTGGTGCAGATGGAGCTGGGCGAGAGCTACATCGGCGCGCTCAGCATGAACAGCCAGGGGCCGGACGACGCCACCATCCTGACGCTAATCGCCCACGGCACCGAGTTCCAGAAGGAGAAGTTCCTCAAGCCGCTGCTGAACGGCGAGAAGAGGGTCTGCTACTCGATGACCGAGAAGGCCGCCGGCGCCGACGCCACCGGCATGCGCACCACCGCCGTCAAGGACGGCAACGAGAACTACGTCCTGAACGGCGAGAAGTGGTTCAGCTCCGCGGCGTCGGCCGCCGACCTGGCCCTGGTCATGGCCCGCACCGACACCGAGGGCCCGCGCCACCAGCAGTTCTCGACCTTCATCGTCGAGCTGCCGAACCCCGGCTACAAGATCAAGCGCGACATCCCGACCATGGCCGCCGAGGGCCCGCTGTCGCACATCATGGGCGGCGGCCACTCCGAGATCGAGATCAAGGACCTGGTCGTCCCGGCGGAGAACATCGTCGGCGGCGAGGGCCGCGGCTTCGACATGGGCCAGCACCGTCTGGCCTACGGGCGCCTGCGCCACGGCATGCACAACATCGCGATGGCTCAGCGCGCGCTGGACCTGGCCGCCGCGCACATCACCAACCGCGAGACCTTCGGCAAGAAGCTGGATGAGCGCCAGGCCGTCCAGTTCATGATGGCCGAGTGCGCGAGCCAGCTCTACATCTCGCGCCTGATGCTGCTGCACATCGCCTACAAGGCCGAGAAGGGCCTGGACATGCGGCAGGAGAACTCCATCGCCAAGGTCTACCTGGCGCACATGGTCCACCACGTGGTCGACACCGCGATCCAGCTGCACGGCGCCCTGGGCTACAGCCGCGACACCCCGCTGGCCGCTTGGTACACCCACATCCGCTCGCAACGCCTGGTGGACGGGCCGGACGAGGTGCACCGCTGGACCGTGGGCCGCAACGTGATCAAGGCGTTCAAGGCCACCGGCTCCACGGCCGGCGCCTGCGGCGGCGACCTGCTGTAGGGGAGGGCGGAGGCCGCGGACGCCACAACCTCGAGGTTTATCGACGCCCGGGCAAAAACGGCCCAACCTGTCTGCGATGGACGCGTTGACGACAGTTCCGTGACGAAGGCCTTGGGGGGAGGCCGCGACGCGGATATGCAGGGTCCGTCTAGCGTGGGAATGGGCGGCATGGGTGACGGTAATCAGGCGGCGGAGGTGCGGCGCACCTTCTCGGCGGACGGGGTTCACCTGCTGCGCACGACGCAGCAGATCCAGTACCAGCTCAGCCAGATGGCCGACCAGAAGGCCAGCATGCTGCTGGGCGTGACCTTCGTGATCTTCACCATCTCGGTGGGCCAGGTGACGGCGGGCCATCCCCAGCCGGCCCTGCTGGTGCTGGCGGCCGCGGCGTTCGCCGCCGCGGTGCTGACGGTCAGTGCGGTCCTGCCGTCGGTGAAGACGCCGCCGCGCCCGGACGGGCCGGCCAACATCCTGTTCTTCGGGGCCTTCACCCAGCTGCCGGAGGACGAATATGTCGAGCGCCTGCTGGAGATCGCCACCGACACCCAGACCGTCTACGAGGCCTTCGCCCACGACATCTACCAGAACGGCCGGGTGCTCGGCCGCAAGAAGTACCGCCTGCTGGGCTATGCCTACGCGGTCCTGCTGACCGGCCTGATCGCCAGCTTCGTGACGTTCGTGGCGACCGTGCTGTGGAAGATGTTCGTGAGCTGACGCCGCCGGCTTTTGGCCGGCGGCGCGGTACGGTCGGCTCGGGGCGGGATCAGGCGATGGTCGCCCGGCGGCGCGAACGCACCATCGCGCCAAGGCCGCCGAAGCCGATCAGCATCATCGTCCAGGCCGCCGGTTCGGGCACGCCCGCGGTGGACGGGCTGAACAGCGTGTAGGTCAGCAGCGAGTAGTCCAGGGTCGCCGGCAACGAGAGGTCGGTGATCGTGAAGGTCGAGATCACCGAATCGAAGGTGATCGGCCCGTTGTTCGGCGGGAAGAAGTCCACGGCATTGTCCAGCTGGCTCGAGGTGAGGACGCTTTCCGCCCCGTCGATGACCGGCGACCCGGCGTTGAAGAAGGCCGTGGAGCCGCTCGATGCGGTGGAGAGGCCCGGGAAGGCGGAGCCGCCGAGGACCAGCGCGAAGGAGGTCAGCTGCTGCGACGCCGGGATCGTGAACGGCATGTCGAGCGTGATCGTGGCGTTGATCATGTCGCCCTGGTGCACCGTGATGGCGGACATGGCGTCGAGTCCGCTCAGCGAGAGGACCCACTGGTCATAGTGCGTGGCGCCGATGTCCTGGCTGGAATAGTGCCCGGCGGCGGCCACGCCGGTGAGGGTCAGGTCAAACGTCGCGGCCTGCGCGCACCCGGCCCAGAACAGGGTCGCGGCAGCCGCGATCGACGACTTGAGAAGACGTGAAACAGTCATGGTCAACACCCCGTCGCTCACGTCACGTCGTATGCGGGAAGGTCCAAGAGATTGGAGACCCAGCGCGCCAGGGTGCAGCCGCGCACAGAGCTCAATCACCGCATCGGGTCGAACGGGAACGTACCGATAGATTGTGTCGTCGTGAGAAATGGAGCGTGGCCCGGACGGAGTCAACGAGACTCGCCTGCAGGGGGAAGCCGCGTAGGCCGGACCCTGCATCCGGTTCGCGGCGCGCCGAAACCATGTCGTGACCGATCTGGCGCCGACCCCGTCGACCCCGTCCCGGCCGGCGGCTATGAGATGGGGCGAGGCTGGGGCGACCGCATGACCGACAATCCTTTCGACCTGACCGGCAAGGTGGCGCTGGTCACCGGCGGCAGCCGCGGCCTGGGGCTGCAGATGGTGCGCGCCTTCGCCCGGGCCGGCGCCGATCTGATTATTACCAGCCGCAAGCTGGACGCCTGCGAGGCGGTGGCCGCCGAGGTCCGCCAGATGGGCCGGCGCGCCCTGGCCCATGCCGCCCATGCCGCGCGCTGGGACGAGATCGACCGGCTGATCGAGGTGGCCTATGCCGAATTCGGGCGCATCGACATCCTGGTCAACAACGCCGGCATGTCGCCCGCCGTCCCCTCGCATGAGGTGACCGAACAGCTCTTCGACAGCGTCGTGGGGCTGAACTTCAAGGGCCCGTTCCGGCTGGCCAGCCAGGTGGCGCACCGGATGAACCAGGGCGAAGGCGGGGTGATCATCAACATCTCCTCCTCCGGCGCCCTGATGCCGCTGCCGACGGTGGTGCCCTATTCGGGCGCCAAGGCGGCGCTGAACGCCATGACGGTGTCGATGGCCCGCGAGTACGGCCCGAAGGTGCGGGTCAACACGCTCTCGGCCGGCCCCTTCCTCACCGACATCGCCAAGGCCTGGACCCCCGAGGCCCGCGAGCATTCCAACAACGCCCTCGGCCGCCCCGGCCGCCCCGAGGAGGTCGTCACCACCGCCCTCTACCTGGCCAGCCCCCTGTCGTCCTTCACCACCGGCGCCATCGTCCGCGTCGACGGCGGGCAGTAAGCGCCTTTCCCTTCCCGCTTGCGGGAAAGGAGGGGCTGAAACCTTGACATCCGCCTGTTGATGTTCTATCTTTGTTCTCATGGAGCCTGCTCCCCCCGCCCTCACCCCCGAGCACATCGACAGCCTCTTCGCGCTGATGGCCGAGGCCGGCGCGGTGGGCGTGCGCAAGGTGCAGGCG
>NZ_JANXWD010000157.1 GCF_025351295.1 Phenylobacterium sp. | reverse complement strand
CCGGTTCAAGCGCCCGTCGTGCTCTAAACTTTTGATTTAGAGCCTTTTTGTCCGGTTCAAATGATTCCATTTGAACCGGAAAGGCTCTAGGCGAAATCGCGCCCCGGAATGGACCGACGCGCTCCAAAAGCAAAGGGCCGCCCCGAAGGGCGGCCCCGCCGATCCGAACCCCGAGGGTTCAGGTCAGATGATGTTGCCGAAGGCGATGTCGGTGAGAGCCTTGCCGGTGAGCAGGATCGCCTCGTCCGCCGAGCCGTTGCCCCCTTGGTCGAAGAACACCACCACGTCGGCGCCGACCCCGACCGATACATAGATCACGCCGCCGGTCATAAGGGCCTCCGCCGCGGTCTTGGCGGCGGCGTAGGTTGCGGCGCTTGTCTCGGCATAGTTCACGCCGGTCGCGGCTACGCCCGAGAAATCGATCTGGTCGAGCGTCGTCCAGTCGGCGATGTGGTCGATCGTGGCGGCGCCGCTCACCCCGCTGTCGCCGTCGGCCTGAGTGAAGACGTTGGTCCCCGCGCCGCCGGTCAGGACGTCCGCCCCGGTCCCGCCGACGATGGTGTCGTTGCCGCCGCCGCCGGTGATCGAATCGGTTCCGACGCCGCCCACCAGGGAGTTCGCCCCGGAGCCGCCGTCGATGTTGTCGTTGCCCAGGCCGCCGATCACCGTGTCCGTGCCTGAACCGGCGGTGATGGTGTCGTCGCCGGTCCCGCCGGTGATCGAGTTGGCGCCCTCGCCGCCGACCACGGAGTTGTTCCCGTCGCCGGTGATGATGGTGTCGGCGCCCGAACCGGCGGTGATGGTGTCGTCGCCGGTCCCGCCGGTGATCGAGTTGGCGCCTTCGCCGGCGGTGACGACGTTGTTCCCGCCGCCGGTGACGATGGTGTCGGCGCCGGAGCCGGCGGTGATGGTGTCGGCCCCGGTCCCGCCGGTGATCGAGTTCGCGCCTTCCCCGGCGGTGACGGAGTTGCTGCCGTCGCCGGTGACGATGGTGTCGGCGCCCGATCCGCCGCTGATGGTGTCGTTGCCGACCCCGGCGGAGATGGTGTTGGCGCCCTCGCCGCCGGCGATGTTGTTGTCGCCGGAGCCGCCGATGATGCTGTCGTCCCCGGCGCCGCCCAGGATGGTGTCGGCGCCCGAGCCCAGGGTGATCATGTCGTTGCCGTTGCCGCCGTCGACGATGCTGTCGACGGTGCTGGCCGAGCCATCGACGGTGTCGTTGTCGTCGCCGGCGATCACCGAGCCGCGGCCGGTGAAGGTCAGCAGGTCGTTGCCGGCCCCGCCGTTCAGGATGTCGAGGCCGCCGCCGGAGCTGATGACGTCGTTGCCCGACCCGCCGTTCAGGGTGTCGTTGCCGGCGGTGGTGGTGATTGTGTCGTTGCCGCTCCCGGAGGTGACGCTGTTGTTGCCGGCTGCGCCGTTGATGACGTTGTCGCCTTCGCCGCCGTCGATGATGTCGTTGCCCGCGCCGGTGGTGATCGAGTCGGAGCCCGCGCCGCCGCTGACCGTGTTGTTGCCGCCGGTGTCGGTCAGGGTGTCGTCGCCGTCGCCCAGGTTGACGACGTCGGATCCGGCGCCCGAACTGACCGAGTCGGTCCCGGCCCCGGTGTCGTAGGTGGTGGCCGCCGCCGCGCCGCTGACGGTGTCGTTGCCGGAGCTGGTGGTGATCACCCCGCCGCCGCCGCCGAGCGAGATGGTGTTGTTCCCGGTGCCGCCGTCGACGGTGTCGTTGCCGCCGCCGCTGACATAGGTGTCGTTGCCGTCGCCCAGGGACACGGTGTCGTCGCCGGCGCCGGTCGTGACCATGTCGTCGCCGATACCGGCCGAGATGGTGTTGAAGCCGCCCGCGTCGACGATGGTGTCGTTGCCGTCGCCAGCGCTGATGTTGTCGCTGTCGCCGCCGGCCGTGATGCTGTCGTCGCCGAGCCCGCCAACCACGGTGTTGGCGCCCGCGCCCGCCTGGATGGTGTCGTTGCCCGCGCCGCCGTCGATGTTGTCGGCGTTGGAGCCCGCGGTGACGCTGTCGTTGCCGCCGCCCGCGGTGACGATGTTCAGCCCGGTCGAGGCCGTGACCGTGTCGTCGCCGTTGCCGGCGTCGATGGTGTCGGAGCCCGCACCCGCCACGATGACGTCATTGCCGTCGCCGCCGTCGAGGGAGTCGCTGCCGCCGCCGCCGGTGATGCTGTCGGCGCCGTCCTGGCCGCCGAGCGTGTCGGAGGTCGCCGAGCCCAGCAGGGTGTCGTCGCCCAGGTTGCCCAGAACGTAGTCGCCCAGCGTGCTGCCCGAGGCGTCGACGCTGTCGTTGCCCTGGCCGCCGAGGATCAGGTCGCCCAGGTTGCCGCCGGTGATGGTGTCGTCGCCCAGGTTGCCCTGCGCGAACTGGCGGAGCGCGGCGTTCGAGCCGGTCCCCAGCTGGATGGTGTCGTTGTCCTTGCCGCCGTAGATGACGTCGTCGCCCGAGCCGCCGACGATCGAGTCCTCGCCCTGGTTGCCCTGCAGGACATCCGCGCCGCCCTTGCCGTCGATGGTGTCGTTGCCCACGCTGCCGTAGATGCCGTCCGCGCCCGACGTGCCGTCCCGCGAGTCGTTGCCGACCGTGCCGGCGAAGAGCAGGGAGCTGTCCGGGAAGACCGCGTCGGTCTCGCCGCGGAAGCCGCCCGGGTCGTTGAAGGTCAGCGACTTGGTCGGCGAGGTCAGGACGATGAAGTCCGGCGAGGTCGCCGTGAACGGCACGAAGGTGACGGACACCTGCGCCGCGGTGATCCCGGCGGCGTTGAAGACGATCTGATCGACCGCCGGATTGTACGCCATCGCCTGCGCAGGCGTCATGTCGTCGAAGAAAAAGATCGCCACTGTGCGGCCCCCAAAAACGAATCAGTTGGTGTCCCTGGTCGGGAGGCTACCGATAATTCCTTCACTAAGGTTACCGAGCCGGGGAGATGCGGCAAGAAACCATTGCTTTAGGTTGAGTTTTTCCCCGCGATCAGCCGTGTCCGTCGTATCGGCGCAACAGTTCGCCCGCCGCACGGTCGGTTTCGGCCAGCGGCGGCTGCCCGGCGGCCGTCAGGTTCCCGACAAAGGGCCGGGCCAGGCCGCGCCGCTCGAACTCGGCGTGGAAGCGCGCGAACTTGGCGCTGCGCCCCGCCATCGGCAGCACGAACACGGGCTTTCCGGTGGCCGCGGCGTCGGTAGCGAGGTTCGTGGAGTCCTCGGTGACCAGGATCGCATCGGCCGCCGCCAGGAAGGCGAAGTAGGGGTTCTCGCCGGTCCCGTCCCAGACGATCCCGGGCAGGCCGGCCAGGACGCGGGTCATCGCCTCACGGGCCAGCGCGGGCGTGCGGCGGGTGTAGCTGACCAGCACGCCGCCCCCGGACGCCGTGACGGCCTGGGCGATCTGCTCGGCCAGCCGGCGGGCGTGGCCGGGCGGCAGGCGGTGGGCCTTGGAGCGGCCGCCGACGATCACCGCGACCCTCGGGTGGGGCAGGGCCGCGATGCGGGGCTCGAACCGCGCCAGCGCCACGGCCAGCGTCTCCGCGCTCAGCCGGTTGGGCGCACCCAGGATCGGGAACACATTCAGGCCGGTCAGGCCGTCATGCTGCGGCGGCACAACCAGGTCGAAGCGGTCCAGCGGCGCGTGGGGATGCTGGGTCTGGACCACGAAGGTCTTGCCGCCGCTCCAGGCCAGCATGCGGGTGGACAGCGGCAGGGTCGCGCGCCCGGCGGCGATCCAGATGTCGGGGTAGGGAGCTTCGATCGGGTCGCCCGTTCGGGCGCCGGGCGGGATCAGGGGCCAGGGGAGCCGACCCAGCCCAGCCGGCCAGCCGATGCGCTTGACCGCGATATGGGCCGGGCGGCGGCGCGCCACGGCTTCGGCCAGGCCCAGGGCCTGGGCCTCGATGCCGGCCCGGCCGTCGGAGACGGCCCAGATCCTTAGAGGACGCTCGCCGCCGGCCATCTGAAGTGGATTAGACCCACTCCACCTTGGTGATCTCGTAGGCCTTGGCGCCGCTGGGCGTGATCACCTCGACCACGTCGCCGGTCTCCTTGCCGATGATCGCACGCGCGATCGGCGAGGTGATCGAGACGCGGCCGCGTTTCACATCGGCCTCGTGCTCGCCGACGATCTGGTAGCGGGCCGCCTCCTCGGTATCCTCGTCGATGACCGAGACGGTCGCGCCGAACTTGATCTGGCTGCCGGAAAGCTTGGACACGTCGATGACCTGCGCACGGGCCATCTTGTCCTCGATCTCGGCGATCTGGCCTTCGATCCAGCCCTGCCGGTCCTTGGCGGCATGGTATTCGGCGTTCTCTGAAAGGTCGCCGTGTAGGCGCGCTTCGCCGATCGCGGCGATCACAGCCGGCCGCTCAATCGTCTTCAAACGCTTCAGTTCGTCGTCGAGGGCCTTGTAGCCCTCGCCGGTCATCGGAACTTTTTCCATCATAACTCGAAGTTCGCCTTGGTGATCCCCAACCCGGCCGAGGGCGAGCGCGTCGCGGGGGCGAAGATGTTAGGATTGTGCGGCGCAAAAATCAAGAGCGTGGGTCTGCCAATTCAAGCGCCGCCACCAAACCCGGCCGGTTGTCCCCCAACACGAGACGTCCACCGTGCAGCTTGGCGCAGGCCGCCACGAGCGCAAGCCCCAATCCCGAGCCGGCCGTCGTTCGCGACACTTCCAGGCGCACAAACCGCTCCTGGACCCGCCCCAGGTGCTCGCTGGGCACCCCCGGCCCGTCGTCGGAGACCGAGATCCGGGCGCGCCCGACGCCGCTTTCTTCGACCTTGACCTTCACCGTGGCCCCGCGCCCGGCGTGGATGACGGCGTTGTGCAGCAGGTTGCCGACCGCCTGGCGCAGCAGGGCCGGGTGGGCGCGGGCCAGCACCGGCACGCTGGGGGCCTCCGTCACCAGGGCCTGGCCGGCGTCCTCCAGCGCGGGACTGAACAGGTCGGCGATGCCCAGCACCAGGCCTGCGACGTCGATGTTCTGCATGTTCTCCTGGCTGAGGCCGGACTCGGCGTGGGCGATGTCCAGCAGGGCGTTGAGCGTGGCCAGCATCGAGTCGGCCTGGGCGTTGGCCTCGTCCAGGGCGGCCATGCGCTCGGCCTCGGGGGCGTCGGGATCGGCGGCGCGGACCAGGGCGCCCTTCATCCGGGTCAAGGGCGAGCGCAGGTCGTGGGCGATGCTGTCGGTGACCGTGCGCATGCCGATCATCAGCTCCTCGATCCGGGTCAGCATGTGGTTCAGCGCGGCGCCCAGGTCGTCGAACACATCGCCCCTGGGCCGGACCGGGGCGCGGGCGGAGAGGTCGCCGCTGGCGATCCGCTCGGCGGTGTGGGCGATGGCGCGCGTGCGACGGAGCAGCATGGCGTTCAGCCCGAACCCGCCGGCCGCCGCGCCCAAGGCGGTCAGCACGATCGCCAGCGCCGAGCCGCGGAACACCGCCTTGCGCAGCGCGTCGCGGGCCCGCAGGTCCTCGGCGACGATCAGGGTGTTGCCGGACCCCAGCGGCTGGGCGATCACCCGCCAGTGCGGGCGGGGCTCGCGCACCACGTCGGCGCCGGCGATGATGTGGCCCTGGCTGTCCTCCAACGCATAGCGAAAGCCGTCGGCCGATCCGACGCGGGCATAGCGGTTGAGGGTGGCGGCCAGGCTGCCGATCCCCTCGTCCTGGGCGAAGGCGACGAAATAGTCCCGCGACGCCACGGCCATGGCCGCCTGCTGGCGCGCGATCGCCCGCTCGCCCAGCCGATCGACCAGCAGCAGCCCCAGCACCACCGCCGCTAACGCCACCGCCGAGGCCGCCGCGGGCCAGATCCAGGGCTTAAGCCTCACGGCCGTTCGGAAAGCCGGTAGCCGGAACCGCGGACGGTGTGCAGCAGCGGGGTGGCGAAGCCGTCATCGATCTTCTTGCGCAGCCGGCTGATGTGGGTGTCGATCAGGCTGGTGTGGGGGTCGAAGCGATAGTCCCAGAGGTCCTCCAGCATCATGGTGCGGGTGACCACCCGGTCCTTGTGGCGCAGCAGGTGTTCCAGCAGCTTGAACTCGCGCGGCAGCAGGTCGAGCCGGCGGCCGGCCCGGGTGACGCGGCGCTTCAGCAGGTCCATCTCCAGGTCGCCGCAGCTCATCGCGACGGTCTCCTGGCGGGCCGCGGGCCGGCGCAGCATGGCGGCCAGCCGCGCGGAGAGCTCGGAAAAGGCGAACGGCTTGGCCAGGTAGTCGTCGCCGCCGGCCCGTAGGCCCTTCACCCGCTCGTCCAGCTGGCCCAGGGCCGAGAGGATCAGCAGCGGGGTATGGACCTCGGCGGCCCTGAGCGCCTTGACCACCGACAGCCCGTCCATGCCCGGCAGCATGCGGTCCATGATCACGGCGTCGAAGTCGGCGGAGCTGGCCAGGTACAGCGCGTCGCGGCCGTCGGCCACATGCTCGACGGTATAGCCCTCCTGGCGCAGCCCGTTCAGCAGGGTCTCGGCGGTTCCCCCGTCATCCTCGACGACCAGGATCTTCGCGCCCATGGGCGGCTCCAATTCTCCAAGCTGGACCGGATGGGCCAGCTTCGGGACGGAAAAGCGGCGGGCGCCCGGATGGGGGACGCGAAACGCCCGCCGCCGCCCCCCTTGGTCCCGCCGCGACAAACGCAAAGGCCGGCGCGACCAAGAGAAACTCTGTGGGATCAGGCCTTCTTGCAAGCTGCCATGAAGGCCTTCCTTGGCTGGTTGTGTGACAGTTCGGCATTCCATTGCCGGGTGCAGTCGGCGGACTTCGACGCCGTTGTCGAAGGCGATGCGTCGGCCGCCTGCGCGGCCTTGGCGTGCTTGTGGGCCAGGGCGGCCGGGCCACCCGCCAGCGCCAGCACCAGGGTCGAGGCGATCAGAAGTCCGCGCATAGTCCAAGAGGTTCCCGTCACGTCGCCGTCGCGACGCGGGCATATCTGGCGGCCGCGGACTGGACCCCGTCTGACGGCGGTCTCGCAAATTTGTAAGGTTCAGGCGCCGTGGACACCGGCCGATGCGCGCAGGGCCTGGCGAAATCGCCCGTCACGCCGTCTTGCCGCGGCCGTCCGCGGCCCTAGCTTAGGGCCCAGTCCAGGAGTTCCCCCATGGCCGCCAAACGCGGGATCACCCTCTATCACTCGCCGGCCAGCCGGGCGTTCGTCGCCTACTGGATGCTGGAGGAGGTCGGCGTCCCGTTCGACGTGAAGATCGTCGACATCCGCAAGGGCGAGCAGAAGAAGCCGGAATACCTGAAGCTCAATCCCTCCGGAAAGGTCCCGACCCTGACCGACGGCAAGGTGGTGGTCAGCGAGAACCCGGCCATCGGCATCTACCTGGCCGACCGCTACAGCTACGGCGCCCTGGCGCCGAAGATCGACGCCCCCGACCGTGGGGCCTATCTGAAGTGGATGGTCTATTCGACCGCGGTGGTGGACCCGGTGGCCTCCCTGCACGGGCAGCAGATCGACCTGCCGGGCCTCGATATGAGCTTCGGGACCTATGACGACATGGTGGCCGTGCTGACCGCGGTGCTGGCGAGCCGCCGGTGGCTGCTTGGCGACCGGTTCAGCGCCGCCGACGTGGTGCTGGGCGGCAACATCTCGTTCCTGCTGTACCGCAAGATCCTCCCCGAACACCCGACCCTGGTGGACTACAACGCCCGCCTGACCCAGCGCCCCGCCTACCACCGCGCCGCCGACGCCACCTGGCCCGCCCAACTGTTCGCCCCGCCGGTTTAGCGGCGGGCGGTCGCTATCGGAGTCGAGGGTCTATCCCCTACCTTCGATCGTCATGGCCGGGACAAGGCCCGCCCATGACGATCTCGAGGGTTGGTCCCTGCAAACCCGGCTGCCGTGCGAATCCGTCTCAGTGCCGCAGCACGATCTTTCCGAAGTGTTGATTGGCCTTCATCTTGGCCAGGGCCTCGGCGAAGGACTCCAGGGGGAAGACGCTGTCGATCGGCATGGCGAAGGCGCGGTGCGCCAGGGCCGGGCCGAGGTCTTCGAGCATGGCGCGGTTGATCTCGGCGACCTCCTCGGGGGTGCGGGTGCGGAAGGTGACGCCGGTGTAGGCGATGCGGCGCAGGGCGTGCAGGTCGGCGTCGAACTCGGTCTTCTGGCCGCCCAGCCGGCCGACGTTGACGATCCGCCCCAGCACCCGGGCGGCGCGCATGTTGGGGGTCACCAGCGGGCCGGAGATCTGGTCGACGATCAGGTCCACGCCCTTGCCGCCGGTGGCGTCCAGCACCGCCTGCACCCAGTGCGGGTCGCCGGTGTCGATGGCCAGGTCCGCGCCGAACTCGGTGAGGCGGGCGCGGCGGGCCGGGTTGGTGGACGAGCCGATCACCTGGGCCGCGCCCAGCTGCCGCGCGATCTGCATCCCCAGGAGGCCGACCCCGCTGGAAGCCCCCTGGATCAGCACGCTCTCGCCCGGCTGCATCGCGCCGACCGTGACGATGGCGTTGTGCATGGTCCGCAGCGCTACCGGAAAGCAGGCGGCCTCCTCGAAGCTCAGGTTGGCGTCGGGGATACGCAGCACCTGGGCCACCGGGACGGCCACATAGTCGGCGAAGCCGCCGCTGCCCATCACCCGGTCGCCGGCGCTGAAGCCGCTCACGCCCGGGCCGAGCTCGGCGATCTCGCCCGCCCACTCCAGGCCGAGCATTGCGCCCAGCCCGCCGCGCGCGCCGTGCAGGTGGCCGGCGGCCATGGCCAGGTCGGCGCGGTTCAGCGCATTGGCGTGGACGCGCACCAGCACCTGGCCGGCGCGGGCCTCGGGCCGCGGGATGTCGCTCAGCGCCGGCCCTTTGTCGGTGACGACGACCGCCCTCATTTGCCGGCCTCCAGGTTCGGAAGGGGCAGCGCGCCGCCGTCCGGGGTCGGGACCTGGGCGACGTTCAGGGTCATCGAGACCATGTCGTAGTAGCCGTTGACCGCGATCAGATCGATCACCCCCTGGTCGCCCAGCAGCGTCTGGACCGCGGCGAAGGTCGCGTCGCCGACCTTCCGGTCCCGTCGCAACTCGGTGGCGAAGTCGTAGACCGCCGCCTCATCCGGCGTCATGCCGCGCGGGCGGCGGCCCTGGGCCAGATCGGCCGCCACCGCCGGCTCCAGCCCGGCCTGCAGCGCCAGCGGGTAGTGGGCGTACCACTCGTAACTGGCGTTCCAGGCCCGCGCGGTGATCAGGATCGCGAACTCGTTCAGCTTGCGCGGCACGCTGGAATGGAAGCGGATCTGCTCGCCCAGCTGCTGCATCCGGTCGCCCATGGCGGGACTGCGCAGCCAGGCGTTGAAGGGACCGTTCAGGGTCTTGCGCGGGCCGGCCTGGATCGCGTCGGCCAGAGCTTTCTGGGCCGGGGTCATCTGCTCGGGGGTGAGCACCGGGAACCGGTCCTTCGCGCTTGCGCTGGTCGCCATCAGCAGTCCCGCCAGGATTATCGCCGTCCGCATGATGCCCCCCGCCCATGGCGCCGTCTTGTCAGGCGCTCTCGCTGATGATGGCGCCTTGCAGTTCCGATGGCTCGGGGGGTTCGAAGACGCCCTCGATGAAGTCGAAGAGTTCCGGCGTCACCTCGATGGCGAAGTTCTCGCCCTTGACCACGTTGCGTTCGGCCACCCGCGCGCGGCGGGCCTCGGCGCTGGCGGTGACGAAGTGGAACTGCAGCGGCAGCTCGGTGGCCTCGGCGATCTCGCGCACCCGGTCGCGGTCGGCGCGGCGCATCAGGCCGATGTCCAGGATCACCGACGTCCCGGCGGCCAGGCAGCCGGCGGCCACGGACCAGATCTGCGCCTCGCAGCGCTGCACCCGATCGATCATCCACTCGTACTCGATGGGTTCGGGCATGTCGGGGGCGAACAGGCGCGCCATCCACTCGTCGAGGATGAAGGCGACGGCCTTCTCCCGCCGGGCGAAGCTGTGGGCGTAGGTCGTCTTGCCGGCGCCGGAGGGCCCGAAGATCACGTTGAGGGTCGCAGCCATGGGTCCCGCATAGCGGATCGGTCCCGGGCCGTCGATTGTGGCCGTCGATGTGGGTTGACGGCTACGGCCCGGTCTCGAAGGGTCGAGCATGCCGATCTGCGAAATCGATCTGCGGGTCGGCCGCCGGCTGGGCGGCGCGCTGAACGGAAGGGGCCGGCGATGATCACGATCCACAATTTCAGCCGCGGCGTGCGTGGCCTGCGGGTGGTCTGGCAGTGCGAGGAGATGGGGCTGGCCTATCAGGCGGTGGGCTTCGAGTTCCCGCCACCGCCCGAGTACCGCGCCAAATATCCGCCGGGCTCGGTCCCGTTCCTGGAGGACGAGGGTGGCGTCGCGATCGGCGAGTCTGTGGCCCAGATGCTGTACCTCGCCCAGCGCTATGGCCCGACGCCGCTGCTGCCGGCCGAGCCCGCGGCCCTGGCGCGGGTGCTGCAATTGACCGTGGGCGCCGAGGCCAGCCTGGGCGGGCTGATGAACCCCCTGATGGGCACGAAGTTCGCCGCCCCGGACGCAGATAAGGTCAACTGGACCAACGGCTTCTGCGAGGCGCGCGTCGCCGACATGCTGGACTATGTCGACGGCCTGCTGGGCGAGGGCGACTTTTTTGTCGGCGACAGCCTCACCCTGGCCGATATCGCCGTCTCCACCTCGCTCGGCATGTGGCAGGGCGCGCTGGGCAAGGACGTGGCGCCTCGCCTCGCCGCCCACCGCGACCGAATGCGCGAACGCCCCGGGTACGGCGCGGCCGCGCGGGCGTTTGCCGCACCTTGAGCCACCGACCATCCGGCCCTGTTAGAGGAATCTTCAACGGGCCTGCGTACCTCATGAAAAATGAGCCAGGCGCCCACGACCCCGGAAGATCGCCTGGAGCTTGAGCGCCTCGCCGCGCTGGACGGTCTCGAGATCCTGGATACCGGGATCGAGCCGCTGTTCGACAGCCTGACCGAACTCGCCGCACTCTCGTTCGATACGCCCATCGCCCTGATCTCGCTCGTCGATCGGGAGCGCCAATGGTTCAAGTCGTGCATCGGCCTGGATGTGGATCATACCGATCGCGACATCTCATTCTGCCGGTACGCGATCCAGGCGGACGCCACGCTCGTCGTACTCGATGCGCTCGTGGATGACCGGTTCGCGGACAATCCACTGGTGCTGGGACCGCCTTTCATCCGCTTCTACGCCGGCGCCCCGCTGATCACTCCGGAAGGCTACCGTCTCGGGACCCTGTGCGTCATCGACACCAAGCCGCGAGACACATTCTGCCGGGCGCAGGCCAACAAGCTGCAGGCGCTCGCGGCCAGCGTCATGCAGGCGCTCATTCTTCGAATGGCGGCGCGTGAGCGCGAGCGCATTGCCGCCGTCGCCCAGGAGCGCCTGGAGCTGCTCGGACTTGCCGAGCGTATGGCCGGGGTCGGCACCTGGGGCCTGGATGTGGCGACCAACCGCACGACATGGTCGGAGGAAGTCTATCGGATTCACGGGTTGGGCGCCGCGAGTGAGTCGCCGGAACTCGACGGCGCGCTGGCCTGCTACCATCCCGAGGACGCGCCGGTGCTGGCGGGTTACGTCCAACGCGCGGTGGCTTTCGGCGAGGACTTCGAAGCGCACGCGCGGGTCGTCCGCCCGGGCGGCGAAGTGCGGCACGTCATCGCCCGCGGGGCATGCCGGCGCGAGGCGGGCGCCATCGTGGGCCTGTTCGGCACCTTCCAGGACGTGACCGTGCTCAAGCTCGCCGACGCCAATCTGCGGGCCAGCGAAGCCAGGGCGCGACACCTGATGGAGAATGCCACGGACATGATCATCCGGCTGGACAGCGCCGGTGTGGCGCTGGAGGTCTCGCCGGCCTGCCGGGCGTTCGGGTATGAGCCTGGCGATATCATCGGTGCGAACGTGGCGGACTTCGTCCATCCGGACGACCTCGAAGCGGTCGGCGCGGCGATGCGAGACAACTTCAGCGGCCGGGCGTCCGACCGCGGCCTGGCCCGCGAATGCCGGATGCGGACCAAGGATGGCGCCTATCGCTGGATCCAGGGCAACCCCACCATCGTGCGGGACGACGATGGCGTTGTCCGGGCGTCTATCAGCATCTTCCGGGACGTAACCGAGCGCAAGGAAGCGGAATTCGCCCGGGCCGAGAGCGAGGCCCGCTACCGCCTGTTCGCCGAAAACGCCCGCGACATTATCGCAAGTTACAAGCCGGGCGGTTGTTTCACCTACGTGTCGCCGGCGGTCTCGTTCGTGCTCGGCTACGCGCCGGAGGAGCTGGTCGGCAAGTCTCCCACGCAGTTCATGCATCCCGACGACGTGAAGCCGACGATCGCGGTCCTGGCCGCCTATGTGGCCGGCGGCCCGAACGCCGCGCCGGTCAGATACGAGTATCGGGCCTTCCGAAAGGACGGGACCGTGGTCTGGCTGGAGGCCAACCCGCGGGCGGTATTCGATCCGGTCAGTGGTGCGCTTGTAGAGTTCCAGGACGTTGTGCGCGACGCCACCCGGCGCAAGGCCATGGAGGCGGAGCTTGCGGCCGCCCGGGACGCCGCGGTGGCGGCGACCGCGGTCAAATCGGATTTTCTGGCGAACATGAGCCACGAGATCCGCACGCCCCTGACCGCCATCATCGGCTTCTCGAGCCTGCTCTCGGCGCGCTCGGACCTGCCGGAAACCGCGGTGCAGCAGGTCAAGCGGGTCAGCGGGGCGAGCAAGGCCCTGCTCGTCATCGTGGACGATGTCCTGGACTTCTCGAAGCTGGAAGCGGGCCAGATGACGATCTCGCCCCGGCCCGTCGCGATCGCCGAGCTGGCCCAGGACGCCCTGGCGATGTTCGCCCCGCAGGCCGAGGCCAAGTCGCTCCGGCTGGCGTTCGACGCGGGACCGCCCGCGCCAGCCCTCGTGCTGATCGATCCGGACCGGCTGCGGCAGGTGCTCTTCAACCTGCTCGGCAACGCCATCAAGTTCACCGACCAGGGCGTGGTGAGCCTGCGCATGGCCTACGACCGGAACAGTGAGGTTCTGGGCTTCGAGGTGGCGGACACCGGGTCCGGTATGAACGCGACCCAGTGCGCGCAACTGTTCCAGAGGTTCTCGCAGGTCGACGCCTCGGCGACCCGTCGCCACGGCGGCACGGGCCTGGGGTTGGCGATCTGCAAGGCGCTGACCGAGGCGATGGGCGGCGGAATCTCCGTCACCAGCCAGCCCGAAAGCGGATCGACCTTCCGCGTGCGGATCGGCGCGCCGATGGTCGCCGCCATCGACCCGGAGGCCGTCTCCGAACCCGGCATATTGCTGTCGGGGGTGCGGGTGCTGATCGCCGACGACAATGCCGCAAACCGCGAACTGGCCCGCATTCACCTCGTGCGACAGGGGGCCGAGGTGACAACGGCGGACGGCGGCGCGCAGGCCATCGCCTTCGCCGCCCAGGCGCCGTTCGATGTCATCCTGCTCGACCTTCGCATGCCCGGGCTGGACGGCGTCGCGGCGCTGGCGCGGATTCGGGGCCAGGACGGGCCCAACCAGGACGTTCCTATCCTGGCGTTCACAGCCGGGGTCGCCGACGCTGCATCGCGCGAACTCAACGGCTTCGATGGCGTCATCGCCAAGCCGATTGCGGCGTCGGACATGATCCTGGCGCTGGTCCGCGCGACACGATGGTTCGGCGCTGAAGACCAGACGGGCGGCGGCCATGCAATTCGGGCGTGACCTGGCCGGACGCCGCGTGCTCGTCGTCGAGGACGACCCGATGGTCCTCGAACTGATCGCGCGCGTCGGCCGACTGGTTCACCGATCGGCGAGGGCCGGCGCCGCCATCACCGCACCGTAAGGCCGCCGTCGATCACCAGCTCCTGGCCGGTGACATAGCGGCTCTCGGACGAGCACAGCCACAGCACCCCGTTGGCGATGTCCTCCGGCAGGCCCTTCACGCCCAGCGGCACCATGGCCAGCGACATGGTGTCGAGGTCCGGCGCGGCATTGGAGCCCGGGTTCAGGGCGGCGGTGACCGTCAGCCAGATCGGCGTCTCGATCAGGCCCGGGTGGACCGAGTTCACCCGGATGCCGTCCTTGGCGTTGGCGCACTCCATGGCCACGGCCTTGGTGAACAGCCGCACCCCGCCCTTGGTGGCGCAGTAGCCGGCCAGGTTCGCCGAGCCCTTCAGCCCCGCAACCGAGGAGATGTTGACGATGCTGCCGCCGTCGCCGGAAATCCGCATCAGCGGGATCGAGTGCTTCACGCCCAGGAACACGCCGTCCAGGTTGATCGCGGTCTGGCGGCGCCAGTTGACCAGGGTCATGTCCAGGATCGAGCCGCCGATGCCGATGCCGGCGTTGTTGACCAGGAAGTCCAGCCGACCGTGCCGCGCAGCGATCCCGGCGATGACCTCGGCCCAGACGTCCTCGTCGGTGACGTCGTGATGCACGTATTCGGCTTGGCCACCGGCCTTCTTGATCCCGGCCACCACCTCGACGCCGAGGTGGTCCTGGATGTCGGTGACGACGACGAACGCCCCCTCCGCCGC
Organism: Phenylobacterium sp.; assembly: GCF_025351295.1. Taxonomy (GTDB): domain Bacteria; phylum Pseudomonadota; class Alphaproteobacteria; order Caulobacterales; family Caulobacteraceae; genus Phenylobacterium. The sequence continues at coordinate 3,007 of NZ_JANXWD010000157.1, read as the reverse complement.
CAGCTTCTCGCAACAGCCGCGCCCGATGCCGCTGGCCCCGCCGGTGACCAGGGCCACCTTGCCGCTCACCCGTCCCGCCATGGGGGTCTCCTCCTTATCGTTGATTAGGTGCAGCCGTACCTCAATCCTCCCCCAGCGCGAAGCGCGATCAGGGGGAGGTGGATCGGCGCGTCGCGCGCCGAGACGGAGGGGGTTGCAGGCCACTCCGCGGGCCGCTGCCGGCAGGCTTCACCGGGGCCGCGGATTTGCTAGGGTCGCGCCATGGATGGGTCGCGCGTCACCAAGGATCGAGCCAGGGCGCTGCGCGCCGCGATCCACCTCCCCCTGATCGCGCTTTGCGCTGGGGGAGGATTTTGATCCACATCCGCCCCTGCATCCCGACCGACGCGGCCGCCCTCGCTCAAGTGGGGCAGGCGACGTTTCTGGAGACCTATGCCACCGTCCTGCCAGGATCGGACATCGTGGCCCACTGCGCCCGTGAGCATGGGGCGGAGCGCTACGCCGCCTGGCTGGCGCGGCCGGATCACAGCGTGTGGGTCGCCGAGGTCGGAGCAACCGGGACGGTGGTGGGCTATGTGATGCTGTGCCCGGCCGACCTGCCGGTGGCGCGCGAACCAGGCGATCTGGAGATCAAGCGGATCTACCTGCTGTCCCGGTTCCAGGGCGGCGGCGTGGGGGCGCGACTGATGGCGACGGCCCTGGACCGGGCCAGGGCGGCCGGGGCGCGGCGGATGCTGCTCGCCGTGCACGACCAGAACAGCTCGGCGCAGGCCTTCTATGCCCGCCTAGGGTTCACCCAGGCCGGCGTGCGGACGTTCCAGGTGGGCGCCAGCACCTGTGACGACCTGGTGCTGGAGCTGAGCCTTTGAGGCCCTACTGCATCCACTTCGGGTCGGGGCTGCCGGTGATCAGGATGCCGTAGATCAGGCCGACGGCCAGCAGGACGATCGCGGCGACCATGATGATCCCCACCATGCCCTCGAACTTCTCGGCCAGGTGCTTGGGCTTGTGATGCCGGACGTCCCCGGTATGCGGCTCAGTACGCATGACGCTTCCTCGCAAGTCTGTTGTGGAGTCTTGAAGGCTCCGCGCCAGGCTGCGGCAGACGCCAGGGGCGTCCCCGGGAAGGTCGCTCCCCTCAAGTGAGGAGCCGGATATAAGGCCGCCGGGGCGTGCCCTTGCCGCCTGTCTCAGTCAGGCGATGCGACCAGCCTGCGCCCGCGACGCGAGCCGGTCAATCGTCAAGCTCGGGCGGTAATGTCCGGACGCCCCGCGACGTTCGCGCAGTGTGCGTTGAAGCGGCCTCAGGCGTAGCTCTGCAGCGGTCGCACCTCCAGCGGACCCTCGGCGACCGCGGCGATGGCCTGGGCGGCTGCCAGGGCCGCGGGCGTGGTGGTGAAGTAGGGGATCTTCATCATCAGACAGGTGCGGCGGATCGCGAAGCTGTCCTGCAGCGACTGCTTGCCCTCGGTGGTGTTGAAGACGATCTGCACGTCGCCGTTCTTCATGGCGTCGACGATGTGCGGCCGGCCCTCCAGCACCTTCTTCACCAGTTCCACCTTCAGGCCCTGGCCGGCCAGGTAGGCGGCGGTGCCGGAGGTGGCCAGGACCCTGAAGCCCTGGGCGATCATCAGGCGCACCGGCTCGGCGATCCAGTCCTTGTCGGCGTCCCGCACCGAGACGAACAGGCAGCCCTTGGCGGGGAGCACGGTGCCGCCGCCCAGCTGCGCCTTGGCGAAGGCCCGCGCGAAGGCCGGGCCGGCGGTGGCCTCGCCGAGGCGGATCCAGTCCAGGCCCATGACCTCGCCGGTCGAGCGCATCTCCGGGCCCAGGATGGTGTCGACGCCGGCGAACCTCGCGAAGGGGAACACCGCCTCCTTCACCGCGACGTGGTCGAAGGGCTTCTCGGTCAGGTCGAACTCGGACAGCAGCCGGCCGGCCATCAGCTTGGCGGCGATGGCGGCGACGGGCTTACCGATGGTCTTGGCCACGAAGGGCACGGTGCGGCTGGCGCGCGGGTTGACCTCGAGCACGAAGATCCGCGGATTCGCCGACTGCGGCTCCTCGATAGCGAACTGCACGTTCATCAAGCCGCGGACTTCCAGCGCGCGGGCCATCGCCTCGGTCTGGCGCTTCAGCTCGGCGATGGTGTCGGGCTTCAGCGAGAAGGGTGGCAGTGAACAGGCCGAGTCGCCCGAGTGCACCCCAGCCTCCTCGATGTGCTCCATCACCCCGGCCACATAGACCGCGCCGGAGCGGTCGCAGAGCGCGTCGACGTCCACCTCGGTGGCGCGGCTCAGGTACTGGTCGATCAGCACCGGGCTGTCGCCGGAGACCTGCACGGCGGTGGTGATGTAGCGCTGGAGCTGCTCGTCATCGCGGACGATCTCCATGGCCCGGCCGCCCAGAACGTAGGAGGGGCGGATCACCACCGGGTAGCCCACCTTGTGGGCGGCGGCGAAGGCCTCGTCGCGGGAGCGGGCGATGCCGTTGATCGGCTGGGCGATGCCGAGGCGGTGCAGCAGCTGCTGGAACCGCTCGCGGTCCTCGGCCAGGTCGATGGCGTCGGGGGTGGTGCCCAGGATCGGGATGCCGGCATCCTCAAGCGGCTGGGCCAGCTTCAGCGGCGTCTGGCCGCCGAACTGCACGATCACGCCCAGCAGGGTCCCGTTGCGCTGCTCGACCTCGATCAACTCCAGCACGTCCTCGGCGGTCAGCGGTTCGAAGTAGAGCCGGTCGGAGGTGTCGTAGTCGGTGGAGACGGTCTCGGGGTTGCAGTTCACCATGATCGACTCGACGCCGATCTCATCGAGCGCGAAGGCCGCGTGGCAGCAGCAGTAGTCGAACTCGATCCCCTGGCCGATGCGGTTCGGGCCGCCGCCCAGGATGATGGCCTTCTGGCGGCTGGACGGGTCGCTCTCGCAGTCCGGCTGCTGGCCCAGGGCCCCGCTCTCGTAGGTCGAGTACATGTACGGAGTCTCGGCTCGGAACTCGCCGGCGCAGGTGT
>NZ_JANXWD010000151.1 GCF_025351295.1 Phenylobacterium sp. | reverse complement strand
ACCCGGTCGGACCCAACTGCCGGGCGGCGACCCATGAGTCAGACGTACCGCCTTTGTTCCAAGTTCGCAAGATGTTCTTTTTGGGGGAAGTGGGGGATATAGCCACCGGCCGGATGAGCCGCACTTTGGGCACTACCCCGGAACGTAACCTGGTCATGTCTGCTGAGGGTGGGTCTCTGGCCGCTTCGCTGGATCGTAAGCGCCGCAATGGTTTCATTCGAACTCAGGCATCGTGGCGTCGAAACCGTTGAGGATGGCGCAAACATCAACGATGCGAGAACCGATCCGCCGCTTTTTCTTAAGCAGGGCTTGGGCCTGGCCGCTGAAGCCACGCCGTGTAGTCCAAAGTTCGTTCGGTCCGAACGCGACGCGACGCCCCTTCCGCAATGCCGATAGCGTGTGTCCAGACACGCGGGCCGTTTCGATAAGATTTCGGTCGCTGATGTCGTGCGCGTCCAACAGCTCTTCGATATCGGCGAACAGCCGCCTTCGGTCCTCTCGCACCAGGCCCCACTCGATACTTTGGTCATCTTCGCCGAATAACTCCCGCTCCTCCAGATTGTCGGCCTCTTTGCCGATGGGGATCGCGGCCCATACTTTCACATGGCGACGCCTGAGGGTTCCTCGCGCGCCATCTTCCCCGCCCAGGAATTTTGTCTCTGAATGGAGGTGATGAGCGACCAAGGCGCGACCGTATGGGTATCGCGACTTAACCTGAGCTCTAGCCCGCGATCGCCGCGCGGCGGCGACGCAGGGTTGCGCCCGCGAGGCCGAAACCACCGATGGTCAGCGCCCAGGTCGAAGGTTCGGGGACCGCGCCACCGAAGGGCGTCGCGACGATGTTGTCGAAATCAGCCGACACGCCCGCATTGTTGCTGATCGATATCCCCATCACCGGGAGTTCCGCCGTGTTGCTGACCGATGTCAGTTCCTGGAACGCCGAACTCAGGGAATAGGTGAGGATATGTGAAGCGCCTGACACCCCGGAAGCGCACGATTTGATCGACCCCAGGGTACAGGACGAGAAGGGTGTCGGGACAGCCCCGTGTCGACATCGTTGAAAGGGGCTGAGCTGCCCATCCGGACGGGCCAACCCCCGCCTGGGCTCCTCGCGTTTCCGCGTCGTCACGCACTGGCGCAAATCCGCAATGCCGGGCCTTTGAGCGGCCCCAGTCGCCCGTCAGACAGCGCCCGAACCGACGCCGCCCGTGTCGGGAGCCCGACGTGGAACGGCGGCGGTCGCCAGCCGTTCCGGTGACGCTTGCGCTCACGGCTGCGCCATTCCGCAGGCCTGGCTGGAGGCACGATGGACGCCCGATCGAAAGCACCTGGCCCGCGGGCGGGCGGCGGTCCCGGCCGCCGGGCGCTGGTCGTGCTCATGGTACTGGTGGCGATCGCCGCGGCGATCTGGCTGGCGGTCGGGCTGGCGCAGCGCAGCGCCAGCGGCGGCGCGGGCGGTCCCGGCGGCGGCGGTCCCGGCGGCGGCGGGCGCGGCGGGCGGCCCTCGACCACGGTGGGCGTGGCCACCGCGACCACGGCGGACATTCCGATCACGCTGGACGCCCTGGGCACGGTGACGCCGGCGGCGACGGTGACGGTCAGCCCGCAGGTGTCGGGGACCATCACCCAGATCCTGTTCCGCGAGGGCCAGATGGTGCGCAAGGGCCAGGTGCTGGCGGTGATCGACCCGCGACCGCTGCAGATGGCGCTGTTGCAGGCGCAGGGCGCGCTGACCCGCGACGACGCGCAGCTGGCCAATGCGCGCCTGCTGCTGGCGCGCGACCGCACTCTGCTGGCCCAGGACTCCATCGCGCGGCAGGACGTCGACACCCAGGCCGCCCTGGTGCGCCAGCTGGAGGGCACGGTGACCACCGACCAGGCCCAGGTGGGCGCCGCGCGCCTGAACCTGGGTTTCAGCCGGGTGATCGCCCCGGTGGCCGGGCGGGTCGGCCTCCGCGTGGTCGACGTGGGCAACTATATCGGCGCCGGGGCGGCGGGCGGCATCGTGGTGCTGACCGCGATCGCCCCGATCGACGTGGAATTCACCGTGCCGCAGGACGAGGTCCCGCGGATCCAGACCCAGTCCGGCCAGGGCGTGCTGCCGGTCACCGCCTTTGACCGCACCAAGACCCTGGTGCTGGACCAGGGGGTGTTCTCGACCCTCGACAACCAGGTCGACACCACCACCGGCACCATCCGCGCCAAGGCCCGCTTCGCCAATGCCGGCGGCAAGCTGTTTCCCAGCCAGTTCGTCAATGTGCGGGTGAGCCTGCAGACCCTGAAGGGCGCGGTGGTGGTGCCGGTGAGCGCGGTGCGCACCGGCGCGAACGGCGACTTCGTCTGGACGCTGAAGCCCGACAAGACCGTGACCCAGGGCAAGGTCGTCCGCGGGCCGGCCACCGCCACCACGGTCAGCATCGTCCAGGGCCTGCGGCCCGGCGAGCGGGTGATCACCGAGGGCGGCGACCGCCTCACCGAAGGCGCCCACGTCACCCTGCCCGGCGACAAGCCGCAGACCGGCGGCGGCGCATCCGGCCAGCGCCATCGGCGCGCCGCCCAGCCGCCGGCCGGCGGCTAGGCCGCCGGGCCAGGTCCAGCGCATGAACCCCTCGCGCCCCTTCATCATGCGCCCCGTGGCGACCGCGCTGCTGATGGCGGCCATCGTGCTGGGCGGGCTGGTGGGGTTCCGGCTGCTGCCGCTGTCGGCCCTGCCGGAGGTGGATTACCCGACCATCCAGGTGCAGACGGTCTATCCGGGCGCCAGTCCCGAGGTGATGGCCCAGACCGTGACCGCGCCGCTGGAGCGGCAGTTCGGCCAGATGTCGGGGCTGGACCGGATGAGCTCGGTGAGCTCGGCCGGCGCGTCGGTGGTGACCCTGCAGTTCAACCTGGGCGGAAGCCTGGACGTGGCCGAGCAGGAGGTGCAGGCCGCGATCAACGCCGGCGGCAACCTGCTGCCCGCCGACCTGCCCGCCCCGCCGGTCTACGCCAAGGTGAACCCGGCCGACGCCCCGGTGCTGACGCTGGCGATCACCTCCGACGTCCTGCCGCTCACGCAGGTGCAGAACCTGGTGAACACCCGCTTGGCGCAGAAGATCAGTCAGGTGTCCGGCGTGGGCCTGGTCACCCTGAGCGGCGGCCAGCGGCCGGCGGTGCGCATCCTCGTCGACACCCGCTCGATGGCCTCGTACGGCCTGACCCTCAGCACGATCAGCAGCGCCATCAGCGCCGCCAACGCCAACAGCGCCAAGGGCAGCTTCGACGGCCCGACCCGCAGCTACACCATCAACGCCAACGACCAGCTGCTGAGCGTGGAGGACTACAGGAGCCTGATCGTCGCCACCCGCAACGGCGGCTCGATCCGGCTGTCGGACGTGGCGCGGGTGATCGACGGGGCGGAGAACGTCAAGATCGGCGCCTGGGCGAACCGGACCCCGGCGATCATCCTCAACGTCCAGCGCCAGCCGGGCGCCAACGTCATCAAGACCGTGGACGCCATCAAGGCCCAGCTGCCCGACCTGGCCGCCGCCCTGCCGCCACAGCTGAAGATGACCGTGCTCAGCGACCGCACCACGGGCATCCGCGCCTCGGTGCGCGATGTGGAGATCGAGCTGCTGATCGCCGTGGCCCTGGTGGTGCTGGTGATCTTCTTCTTCCTGCACAGCCTGCGGGCCACGGTGATCGCCGGGCTGGCGGTGCCGATCTCGCTGATCGGGACCTGCGGGGTCACCTACCTGCTGGGCTACAGCCTGAACAACCTCAGCCTGATGGCCCTGACCATCGCCACCGGCTTCGTGGTCGACGACGCCATCGTGATGATCGAGAACATCCAGCGTCACATCGAGGACGGCGAGGCGCCGTTCGACGCCGCGCTGAAAGGCGCCCGGCAGATCGGCTTCACGATCATTTCGCTGACGGTGTCGCTGATCGCGGTGCTGATCCCGCTGCTGTTCATGGGCGACGTGGTGGGGCGGCTGTTCCGCGAGTTCGCGGTGACCCTGGCGATCACCATCCTGATCTCGGCGGTGGTGTCGCTGACGCTGACCCCGATGCTGGCGGCGCGCTGGCTGAAGAAGCAGGACCCGGCCAGCGAGGGCCGGCTCGCGCGCCGGTCGCAGGCGCTGTTCGACAAGCTCGTCGCCCGCTACGACCGCGGCCTGATCTGGGTGCTGGATCGCCAGACCGCGACCCTGGCGGTGGCGATCGCCACCTTCGCCCTGACCGTCGTGCTCTACCTGGTGATCCCCAAGGGGCTGTTCCCGACCCAGGACACCGGCCAGCTGCAGGGCCGCACCCAGGCCGCCGACACCGTCTCCTACCCCCGCATGGCCGACCTGCAGCAGGCGACCGCCAACGCCATCCTGGCCGACCCGGCGGTGGCCAGCGTCAGCTCGTTCGTGGGCGTCGACGCGGCCACCAACGCCATGCTCCACACCGGCCAGATCCTGATCAACCTGAAGCTCGGCCACGGGTCGCAGGAAAGGCTGATGCAGCGGCTGAAGGATCGCGCCGCCAAAGTCCCGGGCATGGACCTCTACCTGCAGCCCACCCAGGACCTGACGGTCGACGCGGAGTCGGGGCCGACCCAGTACCGGGTCTCGGTGGAGGGCGCCGACACCATGGCGGTGAACGCCTGGGCGGACAAGCTGGCCGCCGCCCTGGACGACAGCCACAAGGTCCGCAACCTGGTCTCCGGCGCCACCGACACCGGCCTGGCCGCCTTCGTGGACATCGACCGCGACACCGCCGCGCGGCTGTCGATCAGCCCCTCGGCCATCGACGACGCGCTCTATTCGGCGTTCGGCCAGCGGATCATCTCGACGATCTTCACCGAGACCAACCAGTACCGGGTGATCCTGGAGGCCCAGGCCGACGCCGCCAAGCCGTCGGACCTGGGCGGCGTACAGCTGCAGGCGCCCGGCGGGGCGACCCCGCTGTCGGCGGTGGCCACCATCCGCGAGCAACCCGCGCCGCTGCAGATCCGCCACGTGGCCCAGTTCCCCGCCGCCACCGTTGGCTTCGACACCCAGCCCGGCGTCTCGCTGGGCGCGGCGGTGGACGACGTGCGCGCGACCGCCGAGCGGATCGGCCAGCCCAATGGCGTGGCGATCAGCTTCCTGGGCGCGGCCGGCGCCTACCAGCGCTCGCTGACCAACCAGCTGTGGCTGATCCTGGCGGCGGTGGTCTGCGTCTACATCGTGCTCGGCGTGCTCTATGAGAGCTACATCCACCCGCTGACCATCCTGTCGACCCTGCCCTCGGCTGGGGTTGGCGCATTGCTGGCGCTGCTGCTGACCGGCAACGACCTGGGGGTGATCGGGATCATCGGCATCATCCTGCTGATCGGGATCGTGAAGAAGAACGCGATCATGATGATCGACTTCGCGCTCGACGCGGAGCGGGTGGGCGGCAAGAGCCCGCGCGAGGCGATCCACCAGGCGGCGCTGCTGCGGTTCCGCCCGATCCTGATGACCACCTTCGCGGCCCTGTTCGCCGCCATACCGCTGATGCTGGGGATGGGCGAGGGCGCGGAGCTGCGCCGGCCGCTGGGCCTGGCGATCTTCGGCGGGCTGATCGTCAGCCAGCTGCTGACCGTGTTCACGACGCCCGTGGTCTATCTGGCGTTCGACCGGCTGGCGCGGCGCGGCCGGCGCACGGGGGCGGCTGAGGGCGAGCCGGAGCCGGCCAGGTGAACCTCTCGCAGCCGTTCATCCGCCGGCCGATCGCCACCATCCTGCTGACCGTCGGCCTGGCGCTGGCCGGGATCGCCGGGTTCTTCGTCCTGCCGGTGGCGCCGCTGCCGCAGGTGGACTATCCGGCGATCTCCGTCTCGGCGACCCTGGCCGGCGCCAGCCCGCAGACCATGGCCACCAGCGTCGCCACCCCGCTGGAGCGGCGGCTGGGGACCATCGCCGGGATCAACGAGCTGACCTCGTCCAGCTCCACCGGCTCGGCGCGGATCAGCCTGCAGTTCGACCTCAGCAAGAACATCGACTCGGCCGCGCGCGAGGTGCAGGCGGCGATCAACGCGTCGCGCGCCGACCTGCCGGCGACGCTGCGCAGCAGCCCGACCTACCGTAAGCGCAACCCGGCCGACCAGCCCGTGGTGATCCTGGCCCTGACCTCGGATACCAAGACCCCGGGCCAGATCTACGACGCGGTCTCCAACATCATCCAGCAGCGGCTGTCGCAGGCGACCGGCGTGGGCGAGGTGGAGCTGGGCGGCGGCTCGCTGCCGGCGGTCCGCGTGGAGATCGCGCCCTTCGCGCTCAATCGCTACGGCGTCAGCCTTGAGGACGTCCGCGCCGCCATCGAGTCGGCCAACGCCAACCGCCCCAAGGGCGTGGTCGAGGACGCCAGCCGGCGGTTCCAGATCTACACCAGCACGGGCGGGCGCAAGGCGGCGGACTACCGCAACCTGGTGGTGGCGTTCCGGGGCGGCGCGCCGATCCGGCTCAGCGACGTGGCGCAGGTGGCCGACAGCGTCGCCGATACCCGGACCCTCGGCCTGTTCAACGGCCAGCCGGCGATCATCGTGCTGGTCACCCAGCAGCCGGGCGCAAACATCATCCAGACGGTCGACGCCATCCGCGCGACCCTGCCCGCCCTGCAGTCGCAGCTGCCCGCCGACGTGAAGCTGCAGGTCGCCTCAGACGCCACGTCCAGCATCCGCGCCTCGCTGCACGAGATCGAGGTGACCCTGCTGATCGCCATCGTCCTGGTGGTGCTGGTGGTCAGCGCCTTCCTGCGCAGCGCGCGGGCCACGGTGATCCCGGCGGTGGCGACGGTCGTGTCGCTGCTGGCGACCTTCGGGGCCATGTACCTGCTGGGCTTCAGCCTGAACAACCTCAGCCTGATGGCCCTGACGGTGGCGGCCGGCTTCGTGGTCGATGACGCCATCGTGGTGCTGGAGAACACCACCCGCCACCTGGAGGCCGGCATGGACCGCTTCGAGGCCGCCCTGCTGGGCGCGCGCGAGGTGGGCTTCACGGTGCTGTCGATCAGCGTCAGCCTGGTGGCGGTGTTCATCCCGCTGCTGTTCATGGGCGGCCAGGTGGGGCGGCTGTTCCGCGAGTTCGCGGTGACCCTGTCGGCGGCGGTGATGATCTCGCTGGTGGTCTCGCTGACCACCACGCCGATGATGTGCGCCTTCCTGCTGCGCCGCGCCGACCCGGACCAGCCGCCGGGCCGGCTGGCGCGTTGGTTCGAGGCCGGCTTCGACCGGCTGCAGCGGACCTATGGCCGGAGCCTGGACTGGGCGCTGTCGGCCAAGCCGCTGGTGATGCTGATCCTGGCCGCGGTGATCGGGCTGAACGTCTACCTCTACATCGCCATCCCGAAGGGCTTCTTCCCGACCCAGGATTCCGGGCGGCTGAACGGCGGCCTGCGGACCGACCAGTCGATCTCGTCCCAGGAGCTGGGCCGCAAGATGAAGACCCTGGTGACCCTCATCAAACGCGACCCCGCGGTGGCCACGGTGGTCGGCTTCACCGGCGGCGGACGATCGGGCGGCGGCTTCCTGTCGGTGGACCTGAAGCCGCGCTCGGAGCGCAAGGAGAAGGGCCAGGCGGTGATCGCCCGGCTGCGGCCCAAGCTGGCCCACATCACCGGCGTCAGCCTGTTCCTGAACCCGCAGCAGGACGTGCGCATGGGCGGCCGCCAGTCCAACGCCACCTACCAGTACACGCTGAAGAGCGACAACGCCGCCGACCTGCGGACCTGGGCCATCAAGCTGTCCGACGCCCTGGAGGGCCAGCCGACCCTGACCGACGTCAACACCGACCAGCAGGACAATGGCATCGAGACCTTCGTCAACATCGACCGCGACACCGCCGCCCGGCTGGGCGTCACCGCCCGCGACATCGACAACGCCCTCTACAACGCGTTCGGCCAGCGGCAGGCGGCGACCATCTACGAGGACCTGAACCAGTACAGCGTGGTGATGGAGGTGGCCCCGGCCTTCACCCAGAGCCCGGAGGCGCTCTCCCAGGTCTATGTGCCCGCCAGCGGCAGCGCGGCGACCCGCACCGTCGTCAGCCGCGCGACGGTGGGCGGCGACACGGCGGCCGGCGCGACGACGACCGCGGCGGCCCAGCCCAGCCAGGTCGCCAATCCCTCCCTGCGCGACCCCTCGACCGGCAGCGCGCTCTCGACCTCGGTGCGCCGGATGATCCCGCTGACCGCGCTGGCCACCGTCTCCGAGCGGGCCACGCCGACGGCGGTGAACCACCAGGACACCGAGCTGGCCACGACCATCTCGTTCAACCTGGCGGACGGCGCGACCTTGAGCGACGCGACGGCGACCATCGCCCGGGCCGAGGCCGAGATCGGCATGCCGAACAACGTCCGCGGCGCCTTCGCCGGCACGGCCCAGAGCTTCCAGGCCCAGCTGAAGCAGGAGCCGGTGCTGATCGCCGCGGCCCTGGTGGCGATCTATATCGTGCTGGGGGTGCTGTACGAGAGCCTGGTCCACCCGATCACCGTGCTCTCCACCCTGCCCTCGGCGGGCATCGGCGCGGTGCTGGCGCTGATGATCTTCAAGATGGAATTCTCGATCATCGCCCTGATCGGGGTCTTCCTGCTGATCGGCATCGTCAAGAAGAATGCCATCCTGATCATCGACTTCGCGCTGGAGGCGCAGCGGTCGCGCGACATCAGCGCCACCGAGGCGGTGCGCGAGGCCTGCCTGCTGCGCTTCCGCCCCATCCTGATGACCACCCTGGCCGCCGGCCTGGGCGCCCTGCCGCTGGCCATCGGGTTCGGCGAGGGTTCGGAGCTGCGCCAGCCGCTGGGCGTCGCCATCATCGGCGGGCTGATCGCCAGCCAGCTGCTGACGCTGCTGACCACGCCCGTGGTCTACATCTACCTCGACCGCCTGCGCCGGCCCCGCGACGAGCGGTTCCTCAGTCGCGGCGGCCAGGAGGCCCAGCCCGCATGACCCAGCCCCGCACCGCCCTGGCCCTGCTGGCCTGCGCCGCCCTCGCCGGCTGCGCGGTCGGGCCCAACTATGCGCGGCCGTCCGCGCCGATATCGCCCGCATACAAGGAGGCTGAAGGCTGGTCGCCCGCCGCCCCCGCCGATGCCCTGGACCGCGGCGACTGGTGGACCCTGTTCGGCGACCCGGGGCTGGACGGGCTGGAGACCCGGGTGAAGGTCTCCAACCAGAACATCGCCGCGGCGGAGGCCGCCTATCGCCAGGCCCGCGCCCTGGTCAGCGAACAGCGCGCCGCCCTCTTCCCGACCGTCAGCCTGACCGGCGGGGGCACGCGCTCCGGCAATGGCGGCGGGGGCGGCACGACCGTCATCAACCCCGATGGCACCACCACCACGACCGGCGGCGCGGGCGGCTCGCGCACGACCTACCGCGCCAGCCTGGGCGCCACCTGGGAGCCGGACGTCTGGGGCCGCATCCGCCGCGCCGTGGAGGGCGCCAAGGCCAGCGCCCAGGCCAGCGACGCCGACCTCGCCAACGCCACCCTGTCCGCGCAGGGGGAACTGGCCGCCGACTACTTCGGCCTGCGCGAAACCGACGCCGAGCTCGCCCTGGACCAGGCCACCGTCGAGGGCTATCGCCGCACGGTCCAGATCACCCGGAACCGCTTCAACGCCGGGACCATCGCGCACAGCGACCTGCTGCAGGCCCAGACCCAGCTCAGCAACGCCCAGGCCGACCTGGCCGGCGCCCAGCGCCAGCGGGCCACCTACGAGCACGCCATCGCCGTGCTGGTCGGCGAGGCGCCGGGGAGCTTCGCGCTTGCCGCCGCCGCCTGGACCGCCGACGCACCGGCTATTCCGCCCGGCGTGCCCTCGACGCTGCTGCAGCGGCGGCCGGACATCGCCGCGGCCGAGCGCCGGATGGCCGACGCCAACGCCCAGATCGGGGTCGCCCGCGCGGCCTATTTCCCGACTCTGACCCTGAACGGCTCCTACGGCTTCGCGGCCAGCAGCCTGGGCGCCCTGTTCAACGCCTCCAACAGCCTGTGGAGCTATGGCCTATCGGCCGCCGAGACCCTGTTCGACGGCGGCGCGCGGCAGGCGCGGGTCAAGGGGGCGCGGGCCGCCTACGACCAGACCGTCGCCCAGTACCGCCAGACGGTGCTCACCGCCCTGCAGGACGTCGAGGACCAGCTGGTGGCCTCGCGGGTCCTCGACACCCAGTATGCCCTGCGCCGCGAGGCCTCGACGGCCGCGGACGCCGCGGAGGCGATGGTCAACAACCGCTACCAGGCCGGCCAGGTCAGCTATGTGGAGGTGTTCACCGCCCAGACCGCGGCCTACGCCGCCCGCCGGGCGCTGGCCCAGGCGCAGGCGCAGCGGCAGACCACGGCGGTCGCGCTGATCCAGGCGCTGGGGGGCGGCTGGCGATCTCGGTGACAGGGGCTTGAGGCTACCAGCCGGACCCGCCGGGAAACATCTGGCCGGGCCGCAGGCGCTCCCAGGGCGGGATGTAGGGCTCGGGCCAGGGATCGGGCGGGGCCGGCTCGGGGGGGGCCGGCTCGGGGGGCGGCGGCGGGTGGGTTTCGACCGGGCGATCCGGGGGCGGTTCGTCCATCTCCTGCGCGTGCGGGACCGGCGCCGCGGCGGTCTGCGGCGCCTCGTCTTGGGGGTCGTCGTCTTGGGGATCGTCGTCTTCGGGGTCTTCGTCTTCGGGGTCTTCGGCCGAGGCGACGACGAATTCGTCGGTCAGGCGGGCGATCAGGGTCTCGATGGGGGTGCCCAGGAACGCCGCGTCCTCGGCGAGGTCGCCGAGCCGGTCGTCCAGGTCGTTGAAGATTTCCTGGGCGTCGTCGGCCTCATATTCGGTCCAGAGCAGGCGCGCG
>NZ_JANXWD010000144.1 GCF_025351295.1 Phenylobacterium sp. | reverse complement strand
GGTGCCTGAGGCGCAAGTTCGCAGCCCTAGAGATTCAGAAAACCCAATTATTTCAACTACGAGATTTTGCCTGTTTGAGCGGAAGGGCCATGAGAGGGCGAAAATCGGCCCTCACCGTCGACTTTTTCAACAGCCTGCTAGGCCGCGGCGGGCAGGCGCGCAGTGAACGGCGCGCGCGTGACGGTGACGGCCAGTCCCGCCGGGCTGCTGACGAGCTCCATCCGGGCGTCCAGCTGTTTGACGAGGGACGTCACGATCACCGTGCCCAGTCCGCCCTTGGCCTCCTTCGCGGTCGTCACGACCTGCTTGCCGACCCCGTTGTCCGAGACGACCAGCTTCCAGTCCGCGCCGTCGCTTTCGTAGGTGACCAGCACCTCCGAGCGGGGCTTGGGGACCGGGAAAGCGTACTTCAGGGCGTTGATCACCAGCTCGGTGACGATGAGCCCAATGCTGACCGCCTGGGCGGAGCCCAGCTTGCCGTTGTCGGCCACCACCTTCAGCTTGATCGGCTGGTCCTCGCCGATCATCGAGGTCGCCAGGCTGCTGCACAGCTTGAACAGGTAGGCGCCGACCTCAATCTGGTCGATGCCATCCGAGGCGTACAGGTGCGACTGCACGGCGGCGACCGACATCACCCGCTGGTGGGCGTCGCGCAGGTGGCCGCGGGTTTCCTCCGAACTGACGGCCCGGGCCTTCAGCTGCAGGATGCTGGCGATGATCTGCAGGCTGTTGGCCACCCGGTGCTCCATCTCCTGGAGCAGCACGTTCTTCTGGCGCAGCAGATCCTCGGTCCTGGCGAGCAGCTCAGCCTTTTCCAATTCGATCGCCCGGCGCTCGGTGACGTCGGTGAAGGCCAGCAGGATCGTCATGACCGGGCTGGTCTCATAGATGACCTTGCGCGCGTTCAGCAGCATGGTCCGCCGTCCGAGCTTCGGAAAATCATGGACGACCTCGAAGTCGTCCATCGCCGTGTGCTCGGGGATGATGGTCTCCAGCAGGATCCGCAGGGCCGGGATGTCCCACTGCCCGTCGCCCAGGGCGTAGAGCATGCTGCCCTGGGTCTGCTCGGGGTCGACCTTGAAGGTTTGGTAGAACGACCGGCTGGCCGCCATGACCCGCAGGTCCTCGTCGAGCACCAGGAACGGCTCATGGATAGTGTTGACGATGGCCTCCGCCAAGGTCTGAGCCTCGCTGATAACTCGTAGCGCGCTGATCATCGGTGGGGCGTGGAGCCCGTCTTCCTGAGCACAGGGCGCCCGTATCCGGCATGGAGGAATGCCCTGTCCTTACCCTACGCCTGTCGCCGACAGAAGTCGCGCGGGCGATAAGCCGCGCTCCGGCCGGCGCCTCCCTATCGCCACGGTCGCCGTAGGATGATCTAGTGGTCCCGCCCGTGACGCGGGCCCGAGGAGATTCCACCGATGGGCTGTCATCGCCTGAAGCTGATCGCGCTGAGCGCCGCCATGGTGCTGGCGGCCGGCGCTGCGAGCGCCCAGACCGCGGCGCTGGACGAGGTCAAGGCCCTGACCGAGGCCGTGCGGCCGTCGGGCGACCTGGCCAAGCCGCACGCCTCGGTCGCCGCCCGCTACGACCGCGACGCGGCGCTGCGGGCCGCCGGCATCGCGCGGACCTCCGTGGACCGGCGGCTGGCCTCCGACGACCTGACCGGGTCGCTGGGCTTCCTCTGCGGCCTGCAGCCGGGGGCCGAGCGCAGCGGCGCGGCCGCGGTGCGGGGCTACGACCCCTCTGGCCGCTTCGTGGGCGCCAAGCTGAGCCTGGCGTTCAAATAGGGCCGGGTCCAGGTCGGCCGGGGCGGGGGCCGGGCTCCGCCTAAGCCGGCCTCGCCCCCGCCACATAGCGGTCGATCACGCTTTCCAGCACCGACAGCGGCGTCCCGCCGGTGGTCACCACGGCGTCGTCGTAGTCGCGCAGGTCGAACCTCGGACCCAGGGCCGCCTTGGCCTTTTCGCGCAGGCGGACGATCTCGGTGTGGCCGACCTTGTAGCCGCAGGCCTGGCCGGGGCCGGCGCAGTAGCGGTCGACCTCGCTGGTGATCGCGGCGACCGAGCGGCCGGTGGCGGCGGTCATCCACCGGACGGCGTGCTCGCGGGTCCATCGCTGGTCGTGGAGGCCGGTGTCGACCACCAGGCGCGCGGCGCGGAAGCGCATGGCCTGCCAGTAGCCCAGCCGGCCCAGCGGGTCGTCCTTGTAGAGCCCCACCTCGTCGGCCAGCTGCTCTGCATAGAGCGCCCAGCCCTCGATGAAGGCGTTGAAGCCGATCAGGGAGGCGATGGTGTGGATCTCGTCGTGGACCTCCGCCAGGTAGGCGCCCTGCCACGCATGACCGGGCAGCGCCTCATGCATGGTCAGGCTGGACAGGCTGTAGCGGGGCCAGTTGCTCATATCGTGCAGGTTCACGTAGTAGATCGCCGGGCGTGAGCCATCGATGGCGGCGAAGTTCATGTAACCGAGGCCCGCGCCCACCTCGATCTCCTTGGGCACCGCGCGCACCTGCACCGGCGCCTGCAGGCCCAGTTTCGAGATCTTCGGCAGATAGGGCCGGATCGCGGCGATGCGGCCGTTGAGGTAGGCGATCAACTCCGCCCGCCCCGCGACGGTGTCGGGATAGAGGAATTTGGGGTCCTGGGTCAGCGCGCTCATCCGCGCGCCCACCGTGCCCTGGGTATAGCCCTGGCTCTTGAGGATCTTGTCCATCTCGCCGTCGATGGCCGCGCCCTGGTCGAGGCCCATCCGGTGGACGTCGGCGGCGGTGCGGTCCGTGGTGGTCCCGTATTTGAGCGCCCAGCGGTAGTAGTCGGCGCCGTCCGGGAATTTCCAGCAGCCGGCGTCGTGGGTGGCCCTGGCCTGCAGTGCCTTCACCGCGGCCAGCTGGCGCTCCAGGGCCGGGAAGATCTTGCCCGCGACGATGGCCGTGGCCGAGCCCGCGTAGTCGCCCAGGCCCCTGGCCCTGGCCCGCTCGTCCAGCGACGCCACCAGCCGGGTCGACCCGGCCGGCTGGGCGCGGAGCGCGGCGATCTGGTCGACGGCGGTGGGCAGCAGGAAGTCCGGCGGGACCACGCCGCGGCCGGCCGCGTCGGCGATGCGCGCGCTCTCCTGGTCCAGCGCGACCCCGCAGGAGTCCAGCCGCGCGAGATAGGCGTCGCAGTCGGCCCGGGTCTCGATCAGGTGCTGGGAGTTCAGGAACTCGCCGAGGTTGGCCACTACGCCGTCCTGCTGGCTGACGACATAGGGGCCGGCGACGTCGCGGCCATAGGCGAAGCGGCCGCCCTCGGCGCCCAGGTCCATGGCATAGAGCACGGTGTCGTAGGTGGTGATGTCGCGCCCGGAGAGGCCCGCGCGGGGGATGGCGCGCAGCCGCCTCGCCCGGTCAGCATAGCCCGCGATCTGGTTGGCCCGCCCCGCCGCCGACCGGTCGTCCAGCTTCGACTTCAGTCCGGCGCGGGCGCCCTTGTCCAGGCCGATGCCGGTGGCGGTCTCGGGGCTGATAACCAGCATCTCCTCGACGAAGGCGTCCAGCAACCCGGCGAGCTTCGTATCGTTCACGGCTTTGATCCCGGCGGCGACGGCATGGACAGGGGTGACGGCCGAAAGACCCAGCGCGACCCCGGTGAGGAGCATTCGGCGGCGGTTGGCGGACATGAGGGTTCCAGGAGGCGAACGACGTGGCGCGACCCTAACGTGCAAGGCGGTCTGCGCAATTCCTATGCGGCGAACGGCGGTCGCCCGCTGCGGCGTCGGGGCCGCTTGCCCGACTCTGCGCGGCATCCCACGTTGAGGCCATGAGCGATCGGCCCTCAGGCGCGGCGCCGGCCCGCCTCGTGGCGGTGCTGGGGCCCACCAACACCGGCAAGACCCACCTGGCCGTCGAGCGGATGCTGGGGCACGCCTCCGGCATGATCGGCCTGCCGCTGCGGTTGCTGGCGCGGGAGATCTACGACCGGATCGTCAAGCTGCGCGGGGCGCGGTGCGTGGCGCTGATCACCGGCGAGGAGAAGATCGTCCCGCCGCGGCCGCAGTATTTCGTCTGCACCGTCGAGGCCATGCCGCTGTCGGTGGAGGTGGAATTCCTGGCGGTGGACGAGATCCAGCTCGCCGCCGACCCCGAGCGTGGCCACGTCTTCACCCACCGCCTGTTGCATGCGCGCGGCACGGCCGAGACCATGCTGCTCGGCGCCGGGACCATGGCGCCGCTGGTGCGCCGCCTGCTGCCGCACGCCGAGATCGTCACCCGGGAGAGGTTCAGCGCGCTGACCTACGCCGGCCCGAAGAAGCTGACCCGCCTGCCCCGCCGAACGGCCATCGTGGCCTTCAGCGCCGACCAGGTATACGCCATCGCCGAGTTGATCCGCCGCCAGCGCGGCGGCGCGGCGGTGGTGATGGGCTCGCTCAGCCCCCGCACCCGCAACGCCCAGGTGGCGCTCTACCAGTCCGGCGAGGTGGACTTCCTGGTGGCCACCGACGCCATCGGCATGGGCCTGAACATGGACGTCGACCACGTGGCCTTCGCGGGCCTGCGCAAGTTCGACGGCAAGCGGACACGCTTCCTGCACCCGCAGGAGATCGGCCAGATCGCCGGCCGGGCCGGGCGCTACCAGACCAACGGCACGTTCGGAGTCACCGGCGAGGCCGAGGACATGGACACCGACCTGATCGAGGCCGTGCAGGAGCACAGGTTCGAGGCCGTGCCCGGCGCGGAATGGCGCAACTCCAAGCTCGATTTCGCCAGTCTGCCGGCGCTGCTGAAGAGCCTGGCGAAACTGCCTGAGCGCGAGGGGTTGAAGCTGTCGGCCGAGGCGCTGGACGAGACCACGCTGAAGGCCCTGGCCGCCGACGAGACGGTGACCGAACGGGCGCGGGACAAGGCCACGGTGATGCGGCTGTGGGACGTCTGCCAGACGCCCGACTTCCGCAAGCTGGCGATCCAGGAGCATGTGGGCCTCGCCAGGGGGTTCTTCCTGGAGCTCACCGCCGGCCGCCGGCGGATCGGCGACGACTGGATCGCGCGGCAGTTCGAGCATCTGGACCGCACGGACGGGGAGATCGACACCCTGGCCGCCCGGCTGGCCAGCGTGCGGACCCTGGCCTACGTCGCCAACCGCCCCGACTGGCTGGCCGACCCGGGGTCCTGGCAGGAACAGACCCGCGCGCTGGAGAACCGCCTCTCCGACACCCTGCACGAGAAGCTGATGGCCCGGTTCGTCGACCGGCGGACCAGCGCCCTGATCCGCGGCTTGAGAGTGCGTGAGGAGATGCTGGCCGGCGTCGCGGCCGACGGGGCGGTGACGGTGGAGGGCCACTATGTCGGCCGCCTGACCGGCGTGCAGTTCGAGGCGGCCCAGGGCTCCAGCATGCTGGAGGAGAAGGCGCTGCGGGCCGCCGCCACCCATGCGGTCGGGCCGGAGATCGCGCGGCGTCTCGGGCGGCTGGCGGCGGAGCCCGACGAGGCCTTCGCGCTGTCGCCGGACGGCGCGGTGCTGTGGCGCGGCGAGACGGCGGGCGTGCTGGCCGGCGGCGAGCCGTTCCGGCCGCGCGTGCGGCTGCTGGGCGAGCTGGGGCCCGAACAGGCGCGCCAGCGCGCGGGGCAGCGGCTGGAGGCCTTCGTGGCCGGCGAGGCGGGCCGCCGGCTGGCCGCGTGGCGCAAGCTGGAAGCCGCGGTCGCTGACGGCAAGATCAAGGGCCTGGCCCGCGGCCTGGCGTTCCGGTTGCTTGAGGCCGGCGGGGTGCTGGACCGCACCGCCGTGCGCGCCGAGATCCGCGCACTGAGCCAGGTGGAGCGGCGGACCCTGCGCGGCCTGGGCGTGCGCCTGGGCGCCTTCTCGGTCTATCTGCCCAGCCTGCTGCGGCCCGACGCGCGCGCCCTGACCCAGGCCCTGGCGGCGCGCGAGGTCCCGGGCTGGCGGCCGCCCGCCGACCGGCCCAGCCTGCAGCCGGCGCAGGCCCCCTCGCCCCGCGCGCTCGCCGCCTTCGGCCTGCGGGCCCTGCGCGGGCTCTGTGCGCCCGTGGAGCAGCTGGAGCGGCTGGACGAGCTGCTGCGCGCCGGGGCCAGGCAGGGCGGCGGCGTGGTGCTGTCCGACGCCGCCCGCGCCGAGCTGGGCTGGAGCGAGGACGAGGCGCGCGAGATCCTCAGGGGCCTGGGCTTCGCGGCCATCCGCCGGCCCGGCGAACCGGTCGCCTGGCGCCGCCGCCTCGAGCGCGAGTTCGCCGTCGAACACCGCGCGGTCGCCCCGCACTCCCCCTTCGCCGCGCTGGCGGCGCTGCGCGGCGAACCCGCCCCGGCGCGCCGCCCCCGCCGCCGTCGCAAGGCCGCATCCTAGTGTTCGAGAACGGCCCCGGCGAGACCGGCGCCTGTCGCGCCGACATCTGGCTCTGGCGCGCCCGCTTCTTCAAGACCCGCACCCTGGCCGCCAGGTTCATCGACGAGGGCCGTGTGCGCCTGACCCGCGCCCGTCACGAAAGCCGGGTCGACAAGCCCGCCCGTCCCGTGAAGGTCGGCGACCTCCTGGTGTTCGCGGTCGGCGGCCGGCTGGTGGCGGTGACGGTTCGGGCGCTGGGCGAACGCCGCGGGCCGCCGGCGGAAGCGCGGACGCTCTACTCGACGGCAGACGCGGCATAGGGAAATTTAACGCGTGAATTTAGTATTTTCCGCTCATCCCGGCGAAGCCCGGGACCCAGATCTCGAAACGGCGAGGCTGATCGGACCGGCCCCGCGCTCATAGAACCCGCCCCCGGAGCCCATCCATCTGGGTCCCGGCCTTCGCCGGGATGAGCGGCATTGGGCAAAGACCCTGCTGGCTTCGCCGAGGCCTATCGAGTCTCGCAGAATTCCTCGGCGCATGGTGCGGCGGCCGGCATTGACAACCGCCCCCCGCGCCGTGAAAAACCCGCGCTCCCTCAGGCGGCGGACCCCGACCTCTTCAGATGACCTACATCGTCACCGATCCCTGCATCAAATGTAAGTACATGGACTGCGTGGAGGTGTGCCCGGTCGACTGCTTCTACGAGGGCGAGAACTTCCTGGCGATCAACCCGGACGAATGCATCGACTGCGGCGTCTGCGAGCCCGAGTGCCCCGTCGACGCCATCAAGCCTGACACCGAGGACGATCCGGACGGCAAGTGGCTGAAGGTCAACTCCGAATACTCGCGCATCTGGCCGAACATCACCGTCAAGGGCGAGGCGCCTGCGGACGCTGAAGCTTTCGAGCGCGAAGCGGGCAAGTTGGAGAAGTACTTCTCCGAGAAGCCCGGTCGCGGGTCCTAGGGCCGACGCGCGCGCCCGGCGCTGGCCCGGCGCAACCCTTTCATTCAGCTTGTTTTTGTGTTAACGTCCCTGCGACACGACACGAAGGCTTCGCCCATGTCGGTCTCGAGTCCAAGAACAGCCGTCCGGCATCTGCGCCGGAACGGGCGAAGGGTGTCTTTAGAGGTCAGTCTCCGTTTCACAGTGACGAGGCCACCGCGGTCCATTCGCGGAAGGGATGGTTTTGTCGTTGTTCCGGAGGCTCGCCACGGTGAGTTCCGCTGGGTCCGCGGACGGTTTGAAAGGTATCTGCAATGAGCAAGAGCGGTCACGATTTCACGGTTGGCGATCACGTCGTCTACCCCGCGCACGGCGTGGGTCAGGTGCAGGGGATCGAAATCCAGGAAGTCGCCGGTCTGAAGCTTGAGGTCTATGTCATCACCTTCGACCACGAGAAGATGACCCTGCGCGTGCCCACCGCCAAGGCCCGCGCCTCGGGCCTGCGCGCCCTGGCCGAGACCGGCGTGGTCTCCAAGGCGCTGACCACCCTGAAGGGCCGCGCCCGGGTGAAGCGCACCATGTGGTCGCGTCGCGCCCAGGAATATGAAGCCAAGATCAACTCCGGCGACCTGGTCTCCATCGCCGAGGTGGTGCGCGACCTGCACCGCGCCGAGAATCAGCCGGAACAGTCCTATTCCGAGCGCCAGTTGTATGAGAGCGCGCTCGACCGCATGGCCCGCGAGGTCGCCGCCATCGAGCGTATCGACCGCGACGCCGCCATCGCCATGCTGAACAAGTCGCTGGTCAAGACCCAGGCCGCCGCGGCCTGAGGCCACCCCGGCCCAGACCCTGACGAGACGCCCGGCCTCACCGCCGGGCGTTTTCGTTTGTCGCAGCGCCCGTCGCCGCGCAAGCTCCGCCCAACACCGGCTGAGACCGGACGGGGGACGCGATGACACGAGATTGGGCGAAGACGGCGGCCGCGATCCTGGGCGGCTTGGCCCTGGCCTTTTCCGGCCTGTCCGCGGACGCCGCGCCGCCCAGCGTGACACCGCCCAGCGTAACACCGGTTGCCGGGACGCCGTCGCTGGGCCTCGGGCTCTACGACCTCAAGGCGCTGGGCTATGTGGTCGAGGAGTATTTCGTCTCAGGCACGGCCAGCGCCTACGCGCTGGTGGGCGAGCCCACGACCGACGGGCGCTGGCAGGTGACGCCGGCGGCGAGCGCGCCCTATGTCACCCGCATCGTCGTGGTGCGGCCGGTGGATCCGAAAAAGTTCAACGGCACAGTGGCGGTGGAGTGGCTGAACGTCAGCGCCGGCGTCGACTCGCCGCCCGACTGGTCGTTCACCCACCGCGAGTTGCTGCGCGGCGGCTACGCCTATGTGGGCGTCTCGGCGCAGCGGGTGGGCATCGAGGGCGGCCCCAGCATGCAGACCGGCATGCCGCCGCTGAAGAAGTCCAACCCGGCGCGGTACGGCACGCTGAGCCACCCGGGCGACGCCTTCGCCTTCGACATCTTCTCCCAGGCCGGCGAGGTGGTGAAGCAGGGCAAGGTGCTGGGTCCGCTGGCGCCAAAGCGCGTGCTGGCTCTGGGCGAGTCGCAGTCGGCGATCTTCCTGACCACCTACGTGAACGCCATCGACCCGGTCGCCAAGGTCTATGACGGCTTCCTGGTCCACTCGCGGTTCGGCAGCGCGCCGCTGCCGCAGGCCGGCTCGATGATGGACCGGGCCACGCCGCGCGCGCCGAACGGAATCCGGCTGCGCCCCGACCTGCGCGTGCCGGTGATCACCCTGATCTCGGAGACCGACCTGATCGGCGGTAACCTGGGCGGCTTCTATGGCGCGCGCCAGCCCGACAACGCCAAACTGCGCATCTGGGAGATGCCGGGGACCGCGCACGCCGACAGCTATGTGTTCACCGTCAGCGCCGGCGACAACGGCGCGCAGTCGATCCAGACCCTGGCGGCGGGCTGGCGGCCGATCTCGAACCTGCTGGGGATGAAGCTGGCCAAGCCGATCAACGCCGCGCCGCAGCACCACTACATCGCCATGTCCGCCCTGGCCCACCTCGACGCCTGGGTGCGCACCGGCCAGGCGCCGCCGCGGGCCGGGCGGATGACCGCCCTGCCCCCCGCCGGCCCGGGTCAGCCACCGACCCTGGCCTACGACGACAACGGGATCACGCGCGGCGGCATCCGCACGCCGTGGGTCGATGTGCCGGTGGCGAAGACCAGCGGCTTCGGCAATTCCGGCGGTGCGTTCGGCGGGCTGGTGGGCTCCACCGAAGCCTTCGACGCGGCCACCCTGGCCAGGCTCTATCCGGGCGGCAAGGCGGAGTACCTGCGCAGGTTCGACGCCGCCCTGGCCCGGTCGATCAAGGCGGGCTTCATCCTGCCCGCCGACCAGGTCGAGATCCGCGCGCTCGCCGAGGCCAGCTATCCCGCGGGCTAGACCCGGGCCGCGCGTCGTGGCATCCGAACCCGCGATCCGCCCCGCCGGATCACGCGTGCGGCCCGGTAGCTCAGCCGGATAGAGCAGGGCTTTCCTAAAGCCAAGGTCAGGGGTTCGAGTCCCTTCCGGGCCGCCACGCA
>NZ_JANXWD010000067.1 GCF_025351295.1 Phenylobacterium sp. | reverse complement strand
CATGTAGGTCTTGTTGTCGCCGTCGAAGGAGACCAGCTCGTTCTTGCTGATGGTGATGCCGTTGGCGCCCTGGACGCGGATGCCGCTGTAGCCGGTGCCGACGATCAGGTTGTCGGAGATCGTCACCTTCTCGTAGTGCAGCGTGCCGATCTGGTCGCGCAGGAAGATGCCTTGCGTGTACTCGCCGGTGCCCCGGGTGATCACGTTGCCTGAGATGGTGATGTCATGCGAGGCGGTGATGGTGCCGGAGGTCCAGAACTGGATCGCGTCGGGATGGTCGCCGGCATTGGGCGTGAAATTGCGGAAGGTGTTGCCGGCGATGGTGACGTTGCCGACCGCGGCGAGGTCGAAGCCGTCGGAACGCAGGTCGTGGACGTTGTTGCCGGTGATCTTGACGTTGTCGGTGGTGCCGACCGCCATGGCCCGTTCCAGGTCGTGGAACTCGGAGTTGGTGACCGAGATGTTGCTGCTGTCGCGGATCTGCAGGCCCATCACGTCGTTGGCCGCGTTGCCATCCACCGACCCGTGGAAGTTGACGTGGTCGAAGGTGATGTCGCTGCTGCCCTTGCTGACCTTGAAGGCGAAGAAGCTCGACTCGCTGGCGATCAGGTCCGGATGATCCAGGGTCGCCATCTCGACGTGGCTGAACGTCATCCCCTTCATGTTGGTGAGGGTGAAATCGGTGATGATCGCCGGCTGCGACGCATCCGCCGAGGTGATCGTGATCCCCGAGCCGTAGGAGAGGTTGCCGATATTGAGGCCGGAGTAGGCGCCGCTGGCCAGGTTGATCGTGTCGCCGGCGACCGCGGCCTTTAGGGCGCTGGTCAGCAAAGCGGTGCTGCTCACATTGATAATCGCCACGCCAAGTTCCTTGTCTTTGGCGCACCTCCGCTAGGCGCGCTGCTTGACGTGGAACCTAGGTATTAGAGCTTATCGCGGGGCAAATAGGCGTGGTTTCATGGCCGTAAACGATGTTCTAGATCAATATTATGATATTTGTGGCAAATTGTCGCGCCAATAAATAGCGACATTATGATGCAGATTCGCGCCTAGATTGCGTAATATACTTAGGTCAAATCACCTATTACAGTTCCAAATCTATCGCATTTGGCCAATGACTGCGAAGAATTGCGACAAATCGTCTTGCCGATGAGAACGGGCCACCGGGCCGCGCGACCGCCGACCTGGCGGCCCGATACAGTGTTGCCGCGGTTCGAACCGCGCCTCACCCGGCTCAAGTCGCGTGCGGACTGGCCGCGGCGGGACCCCTGAGACATCTGGCCGCGCCCTCCGCGGCGGGGGCCCCGCGCCTGGCGCCGACCCCTACGGCCCGGCCAGTTCCCGCACCCAGATGTTCCGGAAGCTCAGCGGTGGGCTCGGGTCGCCGTGCGCCTGCAGCTTGATCGGGGCGGACGTATAGGGGCGGTAGACCGGCTTGCCGATGTAGAGGGTCTCGCCCGCCAGGACGGCGTCGTTCTGGATCAGGATGCCGTTGTGGAGGACGGTAACCCGCGCGGGGGACTTGAGCGCCCCGTCGGCGGCGAAGACCGGGGCCGTCCAGATGACGTCGTAGGCCTGCCATTCGCCGGGCCTGCGGCTGGCGTTCACCAGCGGCGGGTGCTGCTTGTAGACGCTGCCGGCCTGGCCGTTGACGTAGGTCTCGTTCCGGTAGGAATCGAGGATCTGCAGCTCGTAGCCGGCGTCGCCGGGGCCGGTGGAGGCCAGGAAGACGCCGGAGTTGCCGCGTGCCTGGCCGGAGCCGGTGACGTCGGTGGGCACGCGCCATTCCAGATGGAGCTGGTAGTTGCGGAAGCTCCGCCGGGTCTCGATGTTGCCGGCCGCCTTACTCACGGTGAGGATGCCGTCCGCGACGGTCCAGGCGGCGGGCGACTTGTCCCGGGTGGCGACCCACTGGTCGAGGCCTTTGCCGTCGAACAGCACCAGGGCGTCGGAGGGCGGGGCGGCGGACGTCTCGGACGGTGGCGGGCCGGGGGTGACGATGGGCGGGACGGGCGTCCACTGCTCGGTGTCCTGCGGCTTCGGGGCCTGGGCGACGGCGTAGGCCGCGCCGAATAGCAGCAGGCCGGCGGCGGCGGCCGAAAGCCATGTCCGGGTTCGCATCACAGTTCCCATCCCTTGCGGTACTGGCGGCCGAGGTACTGGTTGGCGTCCGCGGCGTTGGTGACCCGGCCGGACGCGCCATCGTAGTCGATGGGCTGGTCGGCCTTCAGGGCGACGATGCCCAGGATCATCGTCTCGTTGAGCGGCACGGCGTAGTCGAAGGGGCACGAGATCGCCTCCTCGCCGCGGATGGCGCGGATCCAGTTCTGCTCGTGCCCGCCGAGGCCGTCCTTGATGCGCGGCAGGGACTGCGGGATCCGCTTGGCCTTTTCGTCCAGGCCTTCGCCGATGAGGGTGGGCTTCTCGCCGTAGGTCTCGTGCATCAGCATCCCATGCGCGCCGACGAACAGGACGCCGCCGTCCGGGTTCATCTGCAGTCCGGCCGGGAAGCCCGGCGGTGTGGGCGGCAGGACGCCGCCGTCGTACCAGGTCAAGTGGATAGCGCCGCCTTTTGCCTTGCCGAACTCGTAGCGGGTGATGCTGGCGAGCGGGAAGCTGGTGAGCTCGGCCGGGCGCTTGCTCTCCCAGAGACTGGCGTTGCCCGCCCAGCGGGAGTGGCGGGTCTCGATCCGGGTCGGCAGGCCCGGCTGCAGCGCCCAGACCGGGAAGTCGATCAGATGCGCGCCCATGTCGCCGAGCGCGCCCGACCCGAACGGCACCCAGCCGCGCCAGTTGAAGTGGGCGTAGTCGGGATTGTAGCCCCAGTCGACGTTGGCCGGGCCGAGCCAGGTCGGCCAGTCAAAGCCGTCGGGGGCGGGCTGCGGCGCGGGCCGGGCGACGCCCTGCGGCCAGACGGGGCGGTTGGTCCAGACGTGGACCTCGCGCACGGGGCCGATCAGGCCGCCGCGGATCAGCTCGACCACGCGCCGGCCGTCGTCGCCGGAGTGACCCTGGCAACCCATCTGCGTGACCAGCTGCGGATTTGCCTTGGACAGGGCCAGCAGCCGGCGGCCCTCCTCGACGGTGTAGGTCAGCGGCTTCTGCACATAGACGTGCAGGCCGCGCTCAATGGCCATGCGCGCGGCGACGGCGTGGTGGTGGTCGGGCGTGGCGATCAGGACGGCGTCGAGGCCCTTCTCGGCGTCGAACATCTTGCGATAGTCCGAATAGCGCGTGGCCTTGTCGTAGGCGTCCTTCACCGGCTGGCGGCCGGGCAGCATCTGGAAGTGTCGGTCGAGCAGGGAGCGGGCGACGTGGTCGTAGTCGACGTCGCAGGTCGCCACGATGTTCTGGTCGACGAGCTTGGTCATGTTGGCGGCGCCCTGGCCGCCGGCCCCGATCACCGCCACGTTGACCCGGTCGCTGGGCGCCAGCCGTCGTGGCGCGCCGAGCGCTGCGGCGGCGAACGCGGCGGCGCTGGTCCCGACGGCGCCGGCCAGCAAACGGCGGCGCGTGATCCTTGAGGCGTCGTGCGCGGCCATCGTTTCCCCCAATGCCGTCTCTTGATTGGGCGCATTTGGCGTCGCGTTTGGCCGCCTTTGCAAGGCCGGCTATGGAACGCGCATGACCACGCCGGCGCAAAGCCTTCCCGCCTGGATGTACACCGACCCGGCGTTCTTCGCGCGGGAGCGGGAGACCATCTTCCGCACGGCGTGGCAGCCGGTCTGCCACCTGAACGATGTGCCGCGGGCCGGCGACTACCAGACGCTCGACTTCCTGGGCGAGCAGGTGGTGACCCTGCGCGGCGACGACGGTGAGGTGCGCAGCTTCCACAACGCCTGCCGGCACCGGGCCTCGCGGCTGGCGGACGGGACCCACGGCAACTGCGGCCACCGGCTGGTGTGCCCCTATCACGCCTGGAGCTACGGCCTGGACGGGCGGCTGGTGCGCGTGCCGCCGTGGCAGGGGTTCGAGGACCTGGACCTGGACGCCCACGGCCTGAAGCCGGTGGAGCAGGAGGTCTATCTGGGCTTCGTCTTCGTCCGCTTCGCGCCCGGCCTGCCCAGCGTGGCGGAGATGATGGCGCCCTACACCGCCGAGCTGGCGCCGCACTGTCCGGCCGACCTGCAGCCGCAGGGGCGGGTGACGCTGCGGCCGCGACCGGTGAACTGGAAGAACATCTCCGACAACTATTCCGACACCCTGCACATCCCGGTGGCGCATCCGGGCCTGACCCGGCTGTTCGGCGCCAGCTACGGCATCGAGGCCATGCCGTGGGTCGACAAGATGTGGGGCGACGTCGGCGAGGCGCCGTCCGCCAACTGGTCCGAGCGCGGCTACCAGGCCCTGCTGCCCGCCTTCGACCACCTGGAGGGCCGGGCGCGGCGGCGGTGGAACTACTACAAGCTGTGGCCCAACATCGCCTTCGACGTCTATCCCGACCAGATCGACTTCATGCAGTTCATCCCGATCTCGGCAACTGAGACCCTGATCCGCGAGATCGCCTACGTCCGCCCCGACGCCCGGCGCGAGGCGAGGGCGGCGCGCTACCTCAACTGGCGGATCAACCGCCAGGTCAACGCCGAGGACACCGTGCTGATCAAGCGGGTGCAGGACGGCATGGCCTCGTCCGGCTACGTCAGCGGGCCGCTGGGGCCGTCTGAGGTGGGACTGCGGGCGTTCGCCGAGAAGCTGACGCGGATGATCCCGGAAGCGGCCGCGGCCTAGCGGCGTTGATTCAGCCAGTCGCGCACCGTGCGGTCGACCAGGTCCTGGGCGTCGTGCTGCACGAAGTGGCCGGCGCCCGGGACCATCAGCAGGGTGGTGTCGGCGTCGACCTGGTTCCAGACGCCGGAATGGCCGGCGGCGTTCAGGGCGGTGTCCTTCATGCCGTGGATCACCAGCACCGGGACCTTGATCTGCGGGAAGGTCGGCGGCGGGGCAGCGGCGTCGCCGACGCCCTTGGGATAGTTGGCCCGATAGTAGTTCATCATCGCGGCGAAGTCGGAGCGCTTGAAGGCCTCGACATAGCCGGGCTTCTCGGCCGGATCCTTGACCCAGCCGGCCAGGCCCTCGGCGGTCAGCATCGTCTCCGAGCCGGGCTTCTGGAAGTTGCGCGCATAGTTCGAGCCCTCCTGCTGCGCCTTGTTGGTGGCCAGCTCGCGGGCCATGCCAGCGGGGTGGGGCACGCTCATGATCACCAGCTTGTTGACCAGGTCCGGGCGGTTCAGCACCACCTGCCAGGCGATCGCCGCCCCCCAGTCGTGGCCGATCAGGATGGTGGTCTTCTGGCCCTCGGCGGCGATCACCGCGGCCACGTCGCCGATCAGGTTGGGCATGGCGTAGGCGGCCTCGCCCTGCGGCTTGTCGGAAAGGTTGTAGCCGCGCAGGTCGAGGGCGGCGGTGCGGTAGCCGGCCTTGTTGAGCTCGGCGGTCAGCGGCTTCCAGGTGGCCGAATAGTCGGGGAAACCGTGCAGCAGCACCACCAGCGGCCCTTGGCCGTCGACCACGTAGTGGATCTTCACGCCGTTGTTGGTCGCGTACCGATCCTGCGGCGCGGCGTGGGCGGCGGTCGCCAGCGTCAGAGCGGCCAACACAGCCATCATGGTGCGGATCATCGGCGTTTCCCCTCGGATTTACGACGTAGCGTAGCCTTCCCTCCCCTTCATGGGGAGGGCCGACTCGACGAAGTCGAGTGGGGTGGGCAAATTGCGATCATCTCCGACGCAGCGCTTCGGCCCTAACTTGCCCACCCTGACTGCTTCGCAGTCTGTTCCTCCCCTTAAGGGCCAGGAAGGGGAGGGAAAGGGTCAGGGATGCGTCTCCTGCCAGCGCTTCAGCGCCTCGGCGGGGCCGGCGTAGGCTTCCTGGAGTTCGGCGCTCCAGTACCGCAGCTGTTCCACCGGAACCTTCTGGCCGCTGACGGCGCAGACGACGTAGCGGCCCGGGCGCAGCACGGCATATTCCCCGTCGCCGTAGTGCAGCTTGGCGAGGTCGTTGGCGCCGAAGGTCCTGTCGTGGGCGTTCATGGCCGCCTATTTAGCGCGCCGGGCCGCGTCAGAACAGGTCGCCTTGCGGTGAGCCTTCCGCTTTTCCCCTGGCTCGGGCGGGTTTCGGGGCGATGGGCGGGGATGGCGCGGGGGTCCCAGCGCCGTCGATCACCGCCTGGCGGGTGACCTTGTCGCCGAACTTGATGCTGACTGCCTCGCCGCCAGCCAGCGCCGCGCCCGCGTGGACGATCGCCCCGTCGGCCCGGGTCACCCGGGCGAAGCCGCGCTGCAACGGGCGTTCCGGGTCCACCGAGACATAGAGCTTCGACAGCCCCTCGAGCCGCTCGGACAGCCGCTCCAGCCGCCGTCGCATCGACGGCGCCAGGCGCACCACCAGGCCATCCAGCCGGTCCTTCTGCACCGCCTGCGGCCGCTGCAGCAGCAGCGGCGACAGCCGCGAGGCTACCCGCACCAGGTCGCGTTCGTGGACGGCGGCGTTCTTCGCCAGTCCCGCGCCCAGCTTTCCGGAGACGATGTCGAAGCGCTGCTCGGCCAGCCGCACCAGGTCCGGCACGCGCTTCAGCGCCCGGTCCGCAGCCTCGATCCGCCCGCGGCGGTCGTCCACGACCCGCCCGCCGCCGCGGTGCATCCGCCCGGAGAGGTCCGAGACCAGGGCCTTGAGCTCCGCCAGCACCGGCGTCGCCATCTCGGCCGCCGCGGTGGGGGTGGGCGCGCGGCGGTCGGAGACGAAGTCGATCAGGGTGGTGTCGGTCTCATGCCCTACGGCGCTGATCAGCGGGATCGCGCTCTCCGCCACCGTGCGCGCCAGGGCTTCGTCGTTGAACGGCCAGAGGTCCTCCACCGAACCGCCGCCGCGCGCCACGATCAGCACGTCGGGCCGCGGCACGACCCCCGCGCCGTCCAGCGCGTTGAACCCGCGGATCGCCGCGGCCACCTGGGCCGCCGCCGCGTCGCCCTGCACCACCACCGGCCAGACGATTACCCGGCACGGCCAGCGGTCGCGGATGCGGTGCAGGATGTCGCGGATCACCGCCCCGGTCGGGCTGGTGATCACCCCCACCACTTCGGGCATCGACGGCAGGGCCTGCTTGCGCGAGGCCTCGAACAGCCCCTCGCCGGCCAGCCGGGCCTTCAGCCGTTCCAGCTGTGCCAGGAGGGCGCCGATCCCGGCCGCCTCCATGGTCTCGATGACGATCTGATAGCGGCTGCCTTGCGGATAGGCGGTGATCTTGCCGGTGACGATCACCTCAAGCCCCTGTTCGGGCCGCACCGACAGGCCGCGCACGCTGCCCTTCCAGACCACCCCGTCGATCGCCGCCCGCTCGTCCTTGAGCGTCAGATAGACGTGGCCGTTGGAATGGTGGGTGACCTTGCTCAGCTCGCCCCGCAGCCGCACGAAGCCATAGGCGTCCTCCAGCGTCCGCTTCAACGCGAACGCCAGCTCCGAGACGGAGTAGGGCCGGGCGTTGCCGGTCTCGCCGAGGGGCTCTGGGGTCGGGGCAGCGGCGTCGGTCATCGGGGCAAACTAACACCTCCGCGCGGCCCAAAAGAAAGGGGCGCGTCCGAGCCCTCAAGTAGCAGTCGCCACCTCGGTTTCGGACGCGCCCCCCATCCCCAACGGATAGTCGGGCCGCTCTGGCGAGCGGATCTCAGATGTAGCGGCGCAGGCTGCGGGCGAGCTCTACGGCGCCGGACTTCTTCTTGGACTGGGCCGGTTGGTAGGCCACAGAGGCATGTTCGTGACAGTAGGGGCCGCCCCCCTCTTCCGATCGCCGGCCGCAGAAGGTGAAATTGTCCAGCGAGGGGTCGCCGATCGGCCACTTGCACATGTGGGCGCCCAGGGTCAGCACCGTGGCCGTGCCTGGCCGCTCGTCGACGTAGCGCACCGGGGTCGGGGCCGGATGGGCCGACACCGGCTCGGCGATCCGCCGCGGGGCCGAGGGCGAGGCCGCCACCGGACGCGCCGGGCGCGGCGCCTTGAACACCGTGCGCTGCGGTTTCGAGGGCGTGGCGCGTCCCGACAGGCCCAGCCGGTGGACCTTGCCGATGACCGCGTTTCGGGTGACCCCGCCCAGCTGTTTGGCGATCTGACTGGCCGAAAGGCCGTCCTGCCAGAGCCTCTTCAGGAGTTCGACCCGTTCGTCGGTCCAGCCCATGATCTCGCCTCCCCAGTGATCCGGCGCGCCCCCGAGCGGCGCCTGGATCAACATCTTGTGGCGCCGGGTTAAGTCAGCGCTCACCAACCACCATCAGTAGTAAACAAACGGCTAAGACCCACAATAGGCGCCATGCGGGTTCTCCACAGGAACTACATGTTGCGTCGGGAAGTCGCACCTTTGCCGCACACTTGAACTGCGGGCGCGCACGGCGCACATCTCGCCCATGCGAGACATGCCCACTCTTGACGCCGTCATCCCGCCGCAGCCGCGCGAGTACGACGGGGTCAACTGGCTGGGCCTCCGGACCCTCTACATCCGGGAAATCCAGCGGTTCTGGAAGGTGGGCATGCAGACGCTGGCCGCCCCGGTGATGACGGCGCTGCTGTACATGCTGGTGTTCGTGGTGGCGGTCGGCGGCGGCCGCGAGGTCCACGGCGTCGCCTATGGGACCTTCGTGGCCCCCGGCCTGATCATGATGCAAATCCTCGGCAACGCCTTCGCCAACTCGTCGTCATCCCTGCTGCAGGCCAAGTTCAACGGATTGATGGGCGATTTCATGACCCCGCCGCTATCGCCGGTGGAGCATGTCATCGGCTTCGGGGCCGGCGCGGCCACCCGCGGGATCGTCGTGGGGCTGGTCAGCCTGGTCGCCATCCTGCCGTTCGCCCGGCTGCCGGTCGCCGCGCCCTGGGCGGTGATCTATTTCGGGGTCGGCGCGGCGCTGATCATGGGCTTCATCGGCATCATGGCCGGGCTCTGGGCCGAGAAGTTCGACCATATGGCGGCGGTCACCAACTTCGTGATCATGCCGATGACCTTCCTGTCGGGCACCTTCTACCTGGTGGAGAAGCTGCCGGAGCCGTTCCGCAGCTTCAGCAAGTTCAACCCGTTCTTCTACCTGATCGACGGCTTCCGCTACGGCTTCATCGGCCGCGCGGAAAGCTCGCTGGCGATCGGGGCGGCGATGACCGCGGTACTGGTCGTCGCGCTGGGCTGGGTGTGCCTGTGGATGTTCCGCACCGGCTACAAGATCAAGACCTAGTCTCTCCGAAATCCGCCTTGAGGACGACGGCGGACCGGACCGAGCCCACGCCAGCGATGGCGCTGAGCCTGTCCACGAACTGCGAGAGCGCCTGCGCATTGCCCACCCTGACCACCACATAGGCGTCATGCGGTCCGGTCACCGAGTAGTAATGGGTGATCTCGGGCCAGTGGCGGAATTTCTCGACGACCGGAGAGCAGGGTCGCTGACTGAAGGTGACCGACAGCACGGCCCTCAGGCCGTCGTCTGCGCCCGCGTCGCGCCCGAGGACGGCCCGGTAGCCGACGATGACCTTGTCGCGCTCCAGGCGGGCCATCCGCGCCTGGACCGCCGTCCGCGACAGGGCCAGTTCCTGGGCCAGCGCCGTCAGCGTCATGCGCGCGTTGCGGCACAACAGCGAGATCAGCTTCTCATCGATGGAGTCGCGGGCGCCGCCGATTTTCCTATCAGCCATTTGATTTTCAATCATTTCGCCACACTCCGCCGTCGTCTTGCTTATGGCGACGAACACTCCGGAGCCTCACAATCGACCGCGAACGTAGGCTGTCAAGGAGGCCGTTACGATGCCGGTCGGCCAGCAGCATCAGCGCCCCGCTTCAAGGCCGTCAACCTGTTGCGGTCAAAGGAGAAACCGCCGAATGACCGCCACCGCCGCGCCGTCGTTCGCCGCCCTGCCGGCGCGTGACCTGCGCTCACCGATGGTGACCGCGGCCCTTGCCGCCGCCGCCGACGTCCGTCGCACGGCGAAGACCCGATGAAGCGCAGCGCCGAGGCCTCGGCCGCCCAGGACATCGCGGCCCTGCGCTCCGCGCTGATGGTACGCGAGCACCTGGGCTTCCGCCGCGCCTCCGAGGCGCTCGGCGTGAACCCCTCGGTCCTGTCCCGCCGGGTGCTGGCGCTGGAAGACGCGCTGGGCGTGTCCCTGTTCCAGCGCTCCTCGGGCGGCGCGAGGCCCACCGGGGCCGGCGAGCGCTTCCTTGGCGAGGTCGAGCGCGCCCTGGAGCTGCTCACCAAGGCCGCCGTGCGCGCCGGGGCGGCCGGTCGGGGCGAGGTCGGGCGTCTACGCCTGGGCCACGTCTGGCCGCTCACCGCCGGCCCGGCCGAGGCCATGCTGCGCGCGTATCGCCGCTCGGCCTTCGACGTAGAGCTGGAGCTGCGCGCCGGCTCCGCCGTCGAGCTGGTGGCCGCCGTCCTCGACCGTGAACTGGACGCCATCCTCATCGATGGCGACGACGCCCCGCCGGGCCTGGATCGCCTGTCCCTGTGGTCCGAGCCCTGGCTGCTGGCCCGCTCGCTGGAGCACCCGGACGAGCCGCTGGGCCACGCGCCGGTGCTCTGCGCGGCCGGCGACGACTGGGCCCGCATCCAGCGCCTGGTCACCGAGCGTGGCGGGGCCCGCGCCGGGGTCCGGGTCCAGATGACGTCCCATGACGGGGTGCTGGGCCTGGTCGCGGCCGGCGCCGGCCATGCGGTGGTGCCGCAGAGCGTGGCGTTGGCCACCCGCGCCGGGGTCGCCTTCTCGCCGCTGCCGGGCGCCCCGGCGCTGCGGCTGATCGCGGCCTGGCGCAACGATCACGACAACCCGGCGCTGCGGCGCTTCCTCAGCCAGCTGCGCGCCGCGCCGGCCCCGCCGCCGCCGCAGATCGCGTCCTTGATGAAGCCGCTGCGCGTGGCGGGAGGCCAGCGATGACCGACGGCATCGGCGCCGCCCTCGACGCCCTGGGCGACCCCACCCGGCGCGACCTCTATGAGCGTATCCTGGCGCGCCCGTCGCGGATTTCCGGCTTGGCCGCAGCCGTGCCGGTCACCCGCCCGGCGGTCTCCCACCACGTCCGGGTGCTGAAGGACGCCGGCCTCGTGCGCGAGGAGGACGGCCTGCTGGTCGCGGTCGTCGATCCGCTGCCGCAGCTGCGGACCTACTTCGACCGCCTGTGGTTCGAGGCCTCGGTGGGCGAGGGCTGGCTGCGGGAGCGGTTCGCCGTCTCGCGCCGCCTGCACGCGCTCGACACCATCGCGCCCGTCGCGCCGCGCTCGCGCATCGCCTGATGGACCACCCGCACGAAGCCTGGCTCAGCGCGGCGTCCGAGGCGCCGGCGGACCTGTTCCGGGCCCTGGCCGACCCGATCCGCCGCCGGCTGATGGAGCGCCTGGTGTCCAGCCCGGCCTCGGCCGGCGACCTGGCGCGGCGGATGGCGATCCCGCGGGTCAATGTCAGCCATCACCTGAGCGTCCTGGCCGCCGCCGGCCTCATAGACCTGCGCCAGCGGCAGGCCGCGGTGAAGCCCCAGGCGCTCACGCGCCTGCGCCGCTATTTCGACCTGGCCCTGACGACGGCGGCGATCAACCGGCCGGATCCCGGCCGGCCTGTTGCGCACGTAACACAGCGCTAGGAAAACCCCGCCGCGACGGCCCGGATTCCGTCAAAAAAGGCAATATTTCATCAGTCAATTCAGAATGTTGCTCTCCAGGCATCGCCCGTTGCCTGGGGGTCGATTGACCCCTTTTGTCACCCAAACATAACTCGCGATCACTTGGCCCCGCCTCGGGGCCGAAACCTGCAAGTGGGGAGCGGCGGCGTCCATCGGGCGCCTGGCC
Organism: Phenylobacterium sp.; assembly: GCF_025351295.1. Classification (GTDB taxonomy): domain Bacteria; phylum Pseudomonadota; class Alphaproteobacteria; order Caulobacterales; family Caulobacteraceae; genus Phenylobacterium. The sequence continues at coordinate 32,228 of NZ_JANXWD010000067.1, read as the reverse complement.
GCGGAGGGATTTTGATCGTGAACAAGCATACCGTACGAGCGCGCCTGCTGGCGTCATCGATGATCTTCGCGGTGGCCGGCCTCGCCACACCAGCCTTCGCGGCCGCGGCGGCGCCGGCGGGCGACGAGGTCACCGAGGTCGTCGTCACCGGCACGCGCATCCCCTCGCCGAACCTGCAAAGCGTCAGCCCGGTCACCGCGGTCACTGCCGCCGAGATCAAGGCCACCGGGGTCACCCGGGTCGAAGACCTGATCAATAGCCTGCCCCAGGCTTTCGCCGCCCAGGGCTCCTCGATCTCCAACGGCGCCACCGGCACCGCCACCCTCAACCTGCGCGGCCTGGGCGTGTCGCGCACCCTGGTGCTGATCGACGGCCGACGCCTGGTGCCGGGCGACCCGGCCTCCCCGGGCGCGGACGTGAATTTCATCCCGACATCGCTGGTCGAGCGCGTCGATGTGCTGACCGGCGGCGCCTCGGCGGTGTACGGCGCCGACGCCGTGGCCGGGGTGGTCAACTTCATCATGACCAAGAACTTCGAGGGCGTGCGGCTGGACGCCACCTACTCGACCTACCAGCACGACAACGGCAACCCGGTCGCCGACGTGGTGCGCCAACAGCAGGCGCGGTCCGCCAGCCCGCAGTTCTACGCCCTGCCGAAGCACAACGTCCGCGACGGCGACGGGACCCAGGTGACCCTGGTGATCGGAACCAACAGCGCCGACGGCAAGGGCAACATCACCGCATACGCCACCTACCGCCAGAACAACGCCGTCCTCGAGGGCAACCGTGACTACTCGGCCTGCACCCTGAATTCCGGCGACACCTTCCTGGCCGCCGGCTGCGGCGGGTCTGGCACCTCGGTCCCGGCCCGCTTCGGCAGCTTCGTGGTCGACATCACCTCGCCCAATCAGCAGTTCCGGCCGCGGGTGGCGGCGCGCGACCTCTACAATTTCGGGCCGACCAACTTCTACCTGCGTCCGGACGACCGCTACGGCCTGGGCGCATTCGCCCACTACGAGGTGGCGCCCTGGGCCGAGGTCTATACCGACCTGATGTTCATGGACGATCGCTCGGTCGCCCAGATCGCGCCGGGCGGCATCTTTGCCGGCAACTTCACGATCAACTGCAACAACGCCCTGGCCTCGGCCCAGCAGCTCACCACGCTGTGCGGCGCGGACGCCGGCACGCCCGCCAACCGGACCCTGATCATCTCGCGGCGCAATGTCGAAGGCGGCGGGCGCACCACCGACTTCCGGCACACCGACTATCGCTATGTGATCGGCCTGCGCGGCCACCTGAACGAGAACTGGAGCTACGACGCCTTCCTCCAGTACGGCACGGTCGGCTTCAAGGGCATCAACGGCGGCTTCTTCCAGACCGCGCTGATTCAGCAGTCGCTGCTGGTCGGGCGCGACGCCGCCGGCCAGCCGGCCTGCCTGGCCGCCCTTAACGGGACCAACCCGGCCTGCGTGCCCTACAACATCTGGAAGAACGGCGGGGTGACCAAGGCGGCCCTCGACTTCCTGCAGACGCCCAGCTTCGCCGTTGGCAACACCGCTGAACGTGTGGCCAACGTCTCCCTCTCCGGCGCGCTCGGCGACTACGGCGTCAAGAGCCCCTGGGCCAAGGATGGCGTCGGCGTCGCCATCGGCGCCGAGTACCGCCGCGAGAACCTGGACTTCGCCACCGACTTCGTGGCGTCCGCGGGCCTGCTGAACGGCGGGGCCGGGGCCGTGCCGCCGGTCAATGGCGCCTTCGACGTCTATGAAGAGTTCGCCGAGGCGCGCATCCCCCTGGTCGACGACCAGCCCTTCTTCCACCGGCTGCAGCTCGAGGTCGGCTACCGCTACTCGGACTATTCCTCGATCGGCACCACCAGCACCTACAAGTTCGGCGGCGACTGGGAGCCGGTCGAAGGGGTCCGCCTGCGCGGCGGCTTCAACCGCGCGGTCCGGGCCCCCAACATCCTGGAGCTGTTCACCCCGGCCAGCGTGCTGCTCGACGGCACCCAGGATCCTTGCGCCGGCCTGGCGGCGGCCAACCCGCTGGTCGCCAAGTGCGCCTCGCTGTTCAACCTGACCACCGCCCAGGTGCTGGCTATCGAGAAGAACCCGGCCAACCAGTACAATGGCCTGACGGGCGGCAACCCGAACCTCCGGCCGGAAACCAGCAACACCTTGACCCTGGGCGCGGTGTTCACCCCAACCTTCCTGCCGGGCTTCAACCTCTCGATCGACTACTTCGACATCAAGGTGAAGAAGTTCATCGCCCCGGTCGGCGGCGACGTGATCATCAACCGCTGCGTGCAGACCTCGGACCCGTTCTTCTGTAGCAAGGTCAACCGCGACGCCGCGGGCTCGCTGTGGCTGTCGTCGCAGGGGTTCGTGCGCGACACGACCATCAACACCGGCGCGCTGCGCACCCGCGGTATCGACATCAATAGCAACTACCGTTTCGACCTGGACCGATACGGCATCGAGAACATGGGCAGCCTGACGATCAACTTCATCGGCACCTACCTGAAGGAACTGAAGGTCCAGTCGCTGCCGGGCGACCCCTCGTTCGACTGCGCCGGCCTCTATGGGACCATCTGCTCAGTGGCGGGCGGCCTGAGCTCGCCGAATCCGACCTGGCGACACAAGCTGCGGGTCAACTGGGCCACGCCGTTCGCCTACGGCGACTGGTTCCATGACTTCGGCGTCGGCCTGCAGTGGCGCCACTTCAGCCGGGTGCGGCTGGACGCCTACGACAAGGACCCACAGCTGAACAACACCGGCCTGCAGTATGCGACCGACCGGGCGCTCGCCACCCGTGACTACTTCGATCTGTCGCTGAACTGGAAGACCAAGAACGTCGCCTTCCGGGCCGGGGTGAACAACCTCTTCGACCGGGACCCGCCGCTGAACGGCTCGTCCAACTGCGCGGCCGCCGTCTGCAACGGCAACACCTTCCCGCAGGTCTACGACGCCCTGGGCCGCTTCCTGTTCGTCGGCGCGACGGTGGACTTCTAGCCAGCGAACGCGCCTCCCCCGTCCGCTTCGGGGCGGGGGAGGAGCGGCTTGCCTGCTGCAAAACATTGACATGCAAGGGCTTGGCGACGAAAACGCCAGGCCTTCCGGTCCCCGCTGCTCGCGCCGCGGGGACGCTTCCGTTTTGGAGGGCCTTCCCAGTGGCCGAGACGTCCGCGCCGCCCGTCCCCAGCGACCACATCATGGGCGTCTACGCGCGCGCCCCGCTGGCGTTCGAGCGAGGCGAGGGCGCGCGTCTCTACACCACCGACGGCGAGGCCTACCTGGACTGCATGGCCGGCATCGCGGTGACCGCCCTGGGCCACAGCCACCCCAAGCTTGTCCAGGCCGTGAAGGATCAGGCCGAGAAGCTCTGGCATACCTCGAACATCTTCTGCATTCCGAACCAGGAGACCCTGGCAGGCCTGCTGACGGCCCATACGTTCGCCGATGTGTGCTTCTTCACCAATTCCGGCGCCGAAGCGATCGAGTGCGCCATCAAGACCGCGCGCAAGTATCACTGGGCCAAGGGCGCGCCGGAGCGGATCGACATCATCGGCTTCGACGGCTCGTTCCACGGCCGGACGCTGGCGGCGGTGAACGCCTCGGGGAACACCAGCTACCTGGAGGGCTTCGGCCCGCCGATGCCGGGCTTCGTGCATGCCCAGTTCGGGGATGTCGAAGCGCTGCGCGCGCTCGTGGGTTCGACCACGGCGGCGATCATCCTGGAGCCGGTCCAGGGCGAGGGCGGCGCCCGCTCGTGGCCCGACGCCGACCTGCGCGCCATCCGCCAGCTGTGCGACCAGACCGGAACCCTGCTGATCTACGACGAGATCCAGTGCGGCCTGGGCCGGACCGGCAAGCTGTTCGCCTATGAATGGGCCGACGCTCCGCCGGACATCATGGCGGTGGCCAAGGCCCTGGGCGGCGGCTTCCCGGTCGGCGCTTGCCTGGCCACCATCGAGGCGGCCAGCGGCATGACCCCGGGCTCGCACGGCTCCACCTACGGCGGCAACCCGCTGGCCATGGCGGTGGGCGTCGCCTCGGTGGAAGAACTGGTGAAGCCGGAGCTGCTGGCCCACGTCCGCGAAGTCGCCGGCTACTTCAACCAGCAGCTGACCGGCCTGAAGGATCGCTTCCCGGACGTGGTGGTCGACATCCGCGGCAAGGGCATGCTGATCGGCGTCAAGCTGGCCACGCCCAACCGCGAGTTCATGCAGCACGCCCGCGACCAGCACCTGCTGATCGCCGGCGGCGGCGACAACTGCGTGCGCCTGCTGCCGCCGCTCAACCTCACCCTGGACGAGGCGCGCGAGGCCATGGGGCTGCTGGAGCGGGCGTGCGAGGCGGCCCAGGCCACGGTGGCCAACGAGAGGGTGGGGGCGGCGTGAGCCTGCCTGCGCCGCGCCACTTCCTCGACCTGTGGAAGCTCCAGGGCGCCGACCTGCGCGTCATGCTGGAGGACGCCAAGGCCCGCAAGGCCGCGCGCGCCGGCTGGCCCAAGGGCAAGCCCGACGAGGACCAGCCGGCGCGTGGCCGCACCCTGGCGATGATTTTCGAGAAGAACTCCACCCGGACCCGCTTCTCGTTCGACGCCGCCATGCGCCAGCTGGGCGGCGACGTGATCATTTCCAACGCTGTCGATATGCAGCTGGGCCGCGGCGAGCCGATCGAGGATACCGCCCGCGTGCTCTCGCGCATGGTCGACGCCATCATGATCCGCGCCAATGTGCATGAGGACGTGGAACGGCTGGCGATGTCGGCCACGGTGCCGGTGATCAACGGGCTGTCGGACAAGGGCCACCCCTGCCAGATCCTGGCCGACCTGCAGACCTTCGAGGAGCACCGCGGCCCGGTGGCGGGCAAGACCTTCGCCTGGGTCGGCGACGGCAACAACGTCTGCTCCAGCTTCATCCACGCCGCGCCGAAGCTGGGGTTCAAGCTCAATATCGCCACCCCGGCGGTCTTCCATCCGGACATGATGGACCTGGCCCGCGCGGCCGGCGAGCAGGGCCAGATCATGACCACCCACGACCCGCGTGAGGCGGTCCGCGGCGCCGACTGCGTGATCACCGACACCTGGGTCTCGATGGGCGACACCGATCACGACGAGCGCCTCGAGGCGCTGGAGGCCTACCAGGTCGACGAGGCGCTGATGGCCGAGGCGGCCCGCGACGCGGTCTTCCTCCACTGCCTGCCCGCCCACCGCGGCGAGGAGGTGACAGACGCGGTCATAGACGGCCCGCAGAGCCTGATCTGGGACGAGGCGGAGAACCGCATCCACGCCCAGAAGTCGATCCTGGCCTGGTGCTTCGGGGCGATCTGAACGCCCCCTGAGACGCCTCGCCACCCTCGCAACTCTCCAGCCGCGACCTATATTGCGCCCCATGTCCGAGACTTCCCTACCCGATGACCTGGTCGGCGGCTTCCAGATCGAAGGCGAGCCCGTGCGTGGCCGCGTGGCGCGCCTGGGGCCGACGATCGACAAGATCCTGCAGGCCCACGACTATCCGGAAGCGGTCGCCAACCTGCTGGGCGAGGCTTGCGCGCTGGCCGCCCTGGTCGGCTCCAACCTGAAGTTCCAGGGCCGGCTGATCGTCGAGGCCCGCGGCGCGGGCGCCGTGCGCTACGTCATCGCCGACTACGACACCTCCGGCGGCCTGCGCGGCTACTGCCGGTTCGACGCCGAGGCGGTGGCCACGGCGTCCAGCGGCTTCCTGCGGCCCGGCGCCCGGTCGCTGCTGGGCGAGGGCGTGTTCATGATGACCGTCGACCAGGGGACGGACATGGACCGCTACCAGGGGGTCACCGATATCCAGGGCGAGACCCTGGCCCTGTGCGCCGAGCAGTATTTCGCCCAGTCCGAACAGACCCCGACCCGCGTGCGCCTGGCGGTCGGCCATCTGGACGGCGCCTGGCGGGCCGGCGGGATCCTGATCCAGTACGTGGCCGAGGACGACGCCCGCGGCTCCACCCTGGAGGCCTGGGTCCGCACCCAGGCGCTGTTCGAGACGGTGGGCGAGGACGAGCTGTCCGACCCGGACCTCTCCAGCAACGAGCTGCTGTTCCGGCTGTTTCACGAGGATGGCGTGCGGGTCTTCAACTCCAAGCCGCTGACCCCCTTCTGCCGCTGCAACGAAGCCCGCATCGTCACCGTGCTGAAGTCCTTCGAGCCGGCCGAGCGCGCCGACATGGTCGAGGACGACGGCAAGATCCGCGTCACCTGCGAGTTCTGCTCGAAGGTCTACGCCATGGAGCCGGCGGAGCTGGAAGCGGCCGAGGCTTGAGCCAGCCGCCGCCTTCTCCTCACCCTACGGGCTAGGGGTGAGGAGAAGGCGGCGGGACCTCTACCGGTGGGGCGACGGGCCGGCGGGACGGCCCGGCGGTTTGTCCGGGCGCTGGCCGGCCTTGACCGCTTCGCAGATGGCGGCGATGGCGCGGGCGGATTCGTCGGCCGGGTCGGCCTCCAGCCAGTTGGGCGTCTCGGTCTGCCGGAAGGCGAATTCCTCCTTCAGGTTGTTGCGCGCATAGAGCGTCATCTTCAGCATGGCGTGGCGCTTGCCCTCGCAGTCCACCAGCCAGTGCTCCAGGTCAGAGCGCATCTGGCCGCCGCCCATGTCCACCGGCGCGAACAGTTCGTGGCGCAGGTCGGCCTCCGCCAACCGGTCGTGGCGCAGGGTCACCCCCTGCGGCGAGGCGAAGAACAGGCCATAGGGATTGATCCCCAGCACGCGCCAGCTGTCGGCGTCCAGGTGCGCCTCGGTCCAGGCCAGGACATCCTTCGCCGCCAGGCTGGCCGGCGGCGGCGGGTCGACAGGCGCCGGCGTCTGGGCAGGTGCGCTCGCGGCGGCCAGCAGCAGGGCCGCTACGATCCCCAGACCCCGCATCATCGTTCCCCCGGCCGGCTCAGGCCGCGTCCAGGGCCCGGCTGACATCTCGCGTGAGATCGCCGGCGCCTTCAAGTCCCACGCTCATCCGCACCCAGCCCTCGGTCAGGCCGATCTCCAGCCGCTCGGCCTCCGGCATCGACCGGTGGGTCGTCGTGCAGGGGTGGGTGGCCATCGACTTGGCGTCGCCCAGGTTGTTGGAGATGTCGACGATCTCCAGGGTGTCGAGGAATTTCCAGGCCGCGGCCCGGTCGCCGAGGTCGAAGGCCACGACGTTGCCGCCGCCGGTCATCTGATTGGCGATGATCGCCGCCTGCGGGTGGTCGGGCCGGCCCGGATAGCGGGTGGCGCGCACCTTGCCGTGGCCGGCGATGAAGTTCGCCAGCTTGCCGGCGGTCTCGGTCTGGCGGCGCACGCGCAGTTCCAGGGTCTCCAGCCCCTTCAGCAGCACCCAGGCGTTGAACGGCGACAGCGCCGGGCCGGTGTGGCGGTGCATGTCCTTGTAGGCGCTGGTCATAAGCTCGCCGGCGCCCAGGATCGCGCCGCCCAGCACCCGGCCCTGGCCGTCGATGTGCTTGGTGGCGGAATAGACGACGATGTCCGCGCCCAGCACCAGCGGCTTCTGGAAGATCGGGGTGGCGAAGACGTTGTCCACCACCAGCTTGGCGCCGGCCGCATGCGCGATGTCGGCGACGGCGCCGATGGCGGTCACCTCCAGCAGCGGGTTGGCCGGGCTCTCCACCAGGAAGACCTTGGTGTTGGCCCGCCCCGCGCTCTTCCACGCCTCCAGGTCGGTGGCGTCCACATAGGTGGTCTCCACCCCGAACCGCGGCAGCCATTCGGAAACGATCCAGCGGCAGGACCCGAACAGGGCGCGGCCCGCCACCAGGTGGTCGCCGGCCCGCAGCAGGCCGGCCAGCGACAGCTGGATCGCCGCCATGCCCGACGCGGTGGCCTTGCACTGCTCGGCGCCTTCCAGCAGCGCCAGCCGGTCCTCGAACATCTGCGTGGTCGGGTTCCCGAACCGTTGATAGATGAACCCGGGCGCATTGCCCGCGAACCGGTCGTCGGCGGCCTGGGCGCTCTCGTAGGCGAAGCTCTGGGTGAGGAACAAGGCCTCGGAAATCTCGCCGTAGGGCGTCCGGGCGAGGCCGCCGCGCACCGCCTGGGTCTCGATCTCCCAATCGCGCGGATCTTCCGCCATGCTGGCCTCCTTTGGAAACGGCCTGCGGGATGAACGTCGGAGCGCAGGCCGTCAAGGTCCGCTTGTGGCGAAGCGGCTCCGGAATATGAGACCGCAGAAAACGCAGAATTCGCAGAAGGACGGACCTGAGGCTCGCGACCCGTTGGGGCCGGCTCGGCCGGGTTTCTGCGCATTCAGTGTTTTCTGCGGTCCCCCTTCTCTTGCCACGCGACCGTTCTGAGGTAACTGTCCGCCGCCCATGCGCGACTTCAACGTCCCGGGCATCCTGCCCTGCCAGTCCATCGAAGCCCTGATCCGCGAGGGCGCGATCGCGGCCGCCACGCCGTTCGAGGACGACCAGGTCCAGCCGGCCAGCCTGGACCTGCGGCTGGCCGGCCGCTGCTGGCGGGTGCGGGCCTCGTTTCTGCCGCGCCACGGCGCCGTGCGGGCGCGGATCGCCGAGGTGGCCATGCATGAGCTAGACCTCACCCGGGGCGCCGTGCTGGAGCGCGGCTGCGTCTACATCGCCGAGCTGCAGGAGCGACTGAAGCTGCCGGCCGGCGTGTCGGCCCGCGCCAACCCCAAGAGCTCCACCGGCCGGGTCGATGTCTTCGTGCGCCTGTTGTCGGACTACGGCCACGCCTTCGATGACGTGGTCGAGGGCTATGAGGGCCCGATCTACATGGAGATCGCGCCGCAGACCTTCTCGGTCCTGGTCCGCTCCGGCACGCGGCTCAACCAGCTGCGCCTCAAGGCCGGCCAGCCGCCCCGCCTGCGCGTCGAGAGCGTCGGCGTCGACCTGACCGGCGATATCGCGGGCTTCCGCGGCCGCCGCCACGCCGGGGTCGTCGATCTGGACCACGAGGACGGCCACGACCCGCACGACTTCTGGGAGCCGCTGTACCCGCGGGGCGGCCAGCTGCTGCTGGACCCCGGCGAGTTCTATATCCTGGCCTCCAAGGGCGCGGTGGAGATCCCGGTGATGGAGGCCGCCGAGATGACCCCCATCGACCCGTCGGTCGGCGAGTTCCGCGTCCACTACGCCGGCTTCTTCGACCCGGGGTTCGGCACCGACGAGGCGCACGGCAAGGGCTCCAAGGGCGTGCTGGAGGTCCGCAGCCACGAGACCCCGTTCATCCTGGAAGACGGCCAGACCGTGGCCCGGCTGGTCTACGAACCGCTCACCGAAAAGCCGACGCGACTCTACGGCGACCTCGGGTCGCATTACCAGCGCCAGGGCCTCAAGCTGTCGAAGCACTTCCAGGTCTGGGAGTAAGGTTTCCTTGACATAAGATCCATGTCGTGTTTCCTTGTCATTAAGACAAGGGAGGTCGACATGACGGCAGCCAAAGGCGTGCTCGGCGGCGCGTCCTATATGGTCGGCGCGGCGATTCTGGCCTTCATCGGCTGGGCCGTGATCAAGGGCCTGCTGTTCCTGGGCCATCCGCTGGCGGCCATGGTGGGGATGGCGGTGGTGGCGGGCGGCGGAATTGGCGCGAGTCTCCTGCTGCGCAGCCGCCTGGACGAGGTGGGTCGCAGCGCCGAGCGGTTCGCCTGGTACTGGGGCGGCGGCGGGGCGACCGTGCTGACCATGCTCGCCCTGCTGGTCTACGTCGTGACGGGCGCGCCCTGGCTCGACCTGGTGCTGCATGGCGCCTGGAGCCGGGTGGACCTCATCTGCCTTGGCGCCCTGGGCTTGGCCGCCACGCAGGTCATGGGTTTCGCGCTGGTCGGCGCCGGCTGGTGGCTCCGTCGCCGATGAAGAACCGCCTGAAGGTGCTGCGCGCCGAACGCGACTGGAGCCAGGCCGACCTCGCCGAACGGCTCAGCGTCTCACGCCAGAGCGTCAACGCGCTGGAGACCGGCAAGTACGATCCGAGCCTGCCGCTGGCCTTCCGCATCGCGCGCCTGTTCGGCCTGACGATCGAGCAGGTGTTCGTGGACGAGACCTTTTAAGCCGCTGGCCGCTTGTAGATCGAGCGCACCGGCGTCCCCATCACCCGCCGCATCATCGGAACGAAGGCGTCCAGCGGCATCGACTCATAGGCCGGGTCGAACGAGTTCTGGTCGTAGAGATGGCAGAACTGGGCGGTGTATTCGAAGTCCGGATGGCCACGGAATTCCTCGCGCATGTCGCGGTCCAGGCCGATGTGGTGGAAGAAATAGTAGCCCTGGAAGATGCCATGGTGCTCGACCATCCAGTGGTTCCGCGCCGAGACATAGGGCTTCAGGATCGCCGCCCCCAGTTCCGCGTGACTGGCCGGCAGCAGGATGTCGCCCAGGTCGTGCAACAGGGCGCAGACCACATATTCCTCGTCCTGCCCGGCCCGGTGCGCCCGGCTGGCGGTCTGCAGCGAGTGCTCCAGCCGGTCCACCGCGAACCCGCCGTCGTCGCCGTCCAGCAGCTTCAGGTGCGCCAGGATGCGGTCCACATGCTCGCCGCGGTGCGGTGCGCCGGCCCGGCCGATGGCCGCCCAGTCCTCCGCGGTGCTGTCGACCATGGTGTGGAACTTCGCCCGGTCGAGCGTCTCGCCGTCTGCCATGGGGGGCCTCCTTCTGATCAGGCGGCCATGGTGGGGTCCGCAGGCGATCAGGTCAACGCGCGCGCTCTGAGGGTCAGAACAGCCAGCCGATTTTCGAGACGTCGCCGAACGCGCTCGCATGCAGGTTCAGGATGGCGATGCTGTCGCCGTTGCTGAAGGAAATCACCGCGTGATGGTTGACCTCCGTGACCTTCGGGGCGAACCCGGCCTTGATATAGGCCGAGATATCCAGCAGCTCGCGACCGGAGCCGCCGCTGGCGCCCGCGTCGAGGCCGGGGTCGGGGACCAGGCCACTGCCGGCGACGCCGCCGAGGAGGCTGCCAGGGTCGAAGCCGCCGGGGTCGAAGCTGAAAATGCTGCCAAGATCGGGGCCGGGATCGATGCTGCCGTCGCTGCCCGGATCGACGCCGGCGTCGATGCTGCCGTCGCTGGCGAGATGCGTGCTGGAGCTCGCGCCGAGATCGGTGATGGTGTCCCTGCCGCCGCCCGGCGCGAACCGGAACACGTCGTCGCCGGCGCCGCCCGTGAGGCGGTCGTTGCCCGGACCGCCGGTGATGGTGTCGTTGCCCGCGCCGCCGTCGATGGTGTCGTTGCCGGCCCCGCCGTCGAGCGCATTGGCCCCGGCGTTGCCGGTGATGCGGTTGTTGAGCTCGTTGCCCCAGCCGCGCCAGCCCTTGTCGTCGTCGGTCTCGATGATCAGGTTCTCGACATTGGGCTCGAGGAAGTGCTCGCCGCGGGCGATGACGGTGTCGATGCCCTCGCCGGGCTTTTCGACGATCAGGTCGGAGCCGTTGTCGATGATGTAGACGTCGTTGCCGGTGCCGCCGACCAGGGTGTCCGCGCCGCCCAGGCCGGCCAGGGTGTCGTTGCCGCCATAGGCGTTGATCACATTGCCGTCCGCGTTGCCGACCAGCGACTCGTTGCCGGCGTGGGCCACTTCCGGCGGCGCGACGTAGATCGCCTTGGCGGCGTCCGCCGCGGCCTGCAGCAACGCCCGCTGGTCGGCGGACATGGCGTGGGTGTTCAGCCAGTTCTGCTCCGCCGCCGCGCCGTGGTCGGTGATGGCCGTGGTGGCGACGGTGCCAACCTCGGTGACGTGGGTGGAGTTGTCGTAGCCGATCTGGGCGCCTTTGTTGCCGGTCGACACCACCTTGTCGGAGTCCTGGATCAGCATGTAGGTCTTGTTGTCGCCGTCGAAGGAGACCAGCTCGTTCCGGCTGATGGTGATCCCGTTGGCGCCCTGGACGCGGATGCCGCTGTAGCCGGTGCCGACGATCAGGTTGTCGGCGATCGTCACCCGCTCGTAGTGCAGGGTGCCGACCTGGTCGCGCAGGAAGATCCCCTGGGTGTAGTCGCCGTCCCCCTTCAGGATCACGTTGCCCGAGATGAGGATGTCATGCGAGGCGGTGGTGGTGCCGGACGTCCAGAACTGGATCGCGTCCGGGTGGTCGGTCGGGTTGGGGTTGAAGGTCTCGAAGGTGTTGCCGGTGATGGAGATGTGGCCGACCTCGGCGAAGTCAAAGCCGTCGGAACGCAGGTCGTGGACGTTGTTGCCGGCGATCCTGATGTTGTCGGTCTGGCCGACCGCCAATGCCCGCGCCAGGTCGTGGAACTCGGAGTTGGTGACGGTGATGTTGTCGCTGTCGCGAATCTGCAGGCCCATCACGTCGTTGGCCGCGTTGCCGTCGTCCGACCCGTGGAAGTTCACATGGTCGAAGGTGATGTCGCTGCTGCCCTTGTAGACCTTGAACGCGAAGTAGCCGGCATCGATGGCGATCAGGTCGGGGTGGCTCAGGGTCGCCATCTCGACGCGGCTGAAGGTCACGCCCTGCATGTTCGCCAGGGTGAAGTCGGTGATGATCGCCGGCTTCGACGCGTCCGCCGAGGTGATCGTGATCCCCGACCCGTAGGAGAGGTTGCCGATGCTGAGGCCTGTATAGGTCCCGGTCGCCAGCTTGATGACATCGCCCGCATCCGCGCCCTTGAGGGCGCTGGCCAGCATAGCGGTGCTGCTCACGTTGATAGTCGCCACGCAATTTCCCCTTGTATTTTCCCGTGCGCGGCCGCTCGGGACCCCGTTTTCGAAGAACTCAGGTTTCCGAGATCAGAGCCCATCCTACGAAAAGATGGTTTCAGCCCGATTAACCGTAAGAGACGCCCAATTCGTCTCTGTATAGGCAACTATGACGAGAGTGTGGCAGAGACTAGCGGCCCGCGTTAACGATACAATTGTATGACATTTGTGGATAATTTGCCGCAGCCAACGTTTTCTGCGGCTCATTCCATAGGCAGTACGTCATCGAAGGTCAGAAGGAACTCGGCGCGCCCCAGCTCGCCGTGATACGATTCATTACGGCACAATCCGAAGCGTGACTAGACGACGCGCGCGCATTTGCCGCTGGTATTCGCTCGATCCTCGGGCTGGGCGCTGCCGCCGCCTCGTCCGACCCTTGCGCGCGACCGGGCAGGCGGCTACTGGGGACGCCGCTGGATCGCCGGCTGTAAGACGGACTGCAAACGCCCCCGGCGCTTCATGGCCCGCCCGACCATCCGGCTTAATGTCCAGAGGACTGCGGCCGTAGTTCAGAGGTAGAACGTCAGCTTCCCAAGCTGAATGTCGTGGGTTCGATTCCCACCGGCCGCTCCAGTCCTTCAGCGCGTCAAGGTCCAACCTCAGGACCATTCGGTCGCACTTGGGGCCGTTTGGGGGTTCATGTCGCCGTTGCATTGCCGGCGATCCGCTGTGGCTGCCGGCTGCGATCGGGTGATCGGAATGCTGGATTGGGTCCGCCGGCAGGAGGACCGGCCAGATCGTGATGGGCGGCGGCCGCGCCGGGGGTGGGCGGGTCGGCGCCGCGCGCTAGATCCTTTCCGGTTCAAACGGAATCATTTGAACCGGACAAAAAGGCTCGAAAACAAATGTCTAGAGCACGACGGGCGCTTGAACCGGTATCCACTTCAAGCTGTGGTGCTCTACCGCCGGCGCTGGGTGTATTGGGGCGGCAGCAGGTCGAGGCGGCTGCGCGGGGTGTCGAAATCCTGGCGATAGTCCTGGCGGCTGGTGGTCACGGTGGTGGTGACGTTCCCGAAGCTGAAGGTCTGGGTCTGGTCATTGGACCCCTGCCGACTGGTCAGGTCCGCCCCCGCCTGGGGCCGCCCACCGCCGGCCAGGGTGTCGCGCAGGTCCACGTTGGCCGTGCTGCCGCGCTGCTGCTGCAGGTGTGCGGCCTGATCGCGGTTGGGCGCGGCGGTGACGGTCAGCGCCAGGGCGGGGGTGGCCAGGGCCAACACGCCAAGCGCGATGACGCCCACGGGGAGGACGGGGATGAGCCTGCGCATGTCCAACTCCTAGAACGATCTGGCGAGGCTAGGCCCTTCGCTACCCGAGTCAAACCCCCGCCGGTTAACGCCTCGGCAGGAATGCTGAACGCAGGGTGGAAACCAGCTTCTCCCGATTGGGGGAATGCGGGCGCCATGTTCTCCCGGATGGCGCGGTTGCGGCGAACTCTGACCAGGATATTCCGGCCCAGCCAGCCATCCTGATCCCTGGTTCCTGAGGACTGGGGTCGGGCGGCATGATCAAGGCGTTCAAGCAGCATCCGGAGACGGTGGGCGAGAGCTATCTCGAACACCTGGGCTCGGCCTGGGGCTATGCCGCCACCATGGCGGCCGGCGCGGTGGCCTGCCTGCTGCACGGCCTGTTCCCGTTTGCCTTCCAGGCGTCGGGCAGCCGGCGGATCCGCGAGCTGCACGAACGGATGATCACCCATCGCACCGCGCCCAGGGCGGCGCGGACGGGCCGGGCCGCGCTCGTCCCCGGCCTGCTGGTCGCCGGCCTGCTGACCCTGGCCGCCACCCTGGCCGCCAAGGCCCTGGGCCAGCCGGTGGCGCCCTTCGCCCTGGTGGGCGGCTTCCTGATCGCCGCGCCGCTGGCCGGCCGCTTCGACCTGACGCCAGGTCTGAAGATCGCCGAGCGGCCGCTGCTGCGGGTCGGCGTCGCCTTGCTGGGCCTGCGCATCGCGCTCGGTGACATCGCCGGCCTGGGCGTGCAGACCCTGGCCCTGGTGCTGGGCTGCGTGGCCCTGACCCTGGCGCTGGGGTCCGGCATCGGCCGGCTGTTCGGCCTGCCGCGCGGCTTCGCCATGCTGTCGGCCAGCGCCACGGCGATCTGCGGCGCCTCGGCAGCCATGGCGGTGGCCTCCATCCTGCCCAAGGGCGAGGAGACGGAACGCCAGACCGGCTATGTGGTAGCCGTGGTCGCCACGCTCTCGACCCTGGCGATGCTGGCCTATCCGGTGCTGGCGCGGGTCGCGCACCTCCCGCCGGACGCCACCGCGCTGTTCCTCGGCGCCTCGATCCACGACGTCGCCCAGGTGGCCGGCGCCGGCCAGTCGGTCTCGCCACATGTGGGCGACCTGGCGGTCACCGTGAAGCTGGTGCGGGTGTCGCTGCTGGCCCTGGTGGTCGCCTCGGTGGCTTTCGCGGTGGCCGGGTCGCGTGGCGAGGGGACGGGCCCCAGTCGCGCCATGCTGCTGCCGGGCTTCGTGATCGGCTTCTTCGCCCTGGCCACGGCCCGCACCCTGGGGCTGGTACCCGCCACCATCCTGCCGGCCGCCACCTTCGCCTCGAACCTGCTGATCGGCGCCGGCGTGGTGGCGGTGGGCGCCAAGACCTCGATCAAGGGCCTGCAGTCCATGGGCTGGCGCCCTCTGGCGGCGCTGCTGTGCCAGACGGGGCTGCTGTGCGGGCTGGCGTTCACGGCCGCCCGGATCGTCAGCTGAGCACGCTTTCCCTCCCCTTCATGGGGAGGGCCGACTCGCCGAAGGCGAGCGGGGTGGGGAGCCCGCGGTCAAGCTCAGAGCCTGGACGTGACTTCCCCACCCTGACCGCTTCGCGGTCTGTCCCTCCCCGTGAAGGGGAGGGAAAAGCCCGCCTCACCAGATCTTCACGCGCTGGTCCGGGGCCACATACATCTTGTCGCCGGGCTGGATGTCGAAGGCCTGGTACCAGCCCGGGTTGTTGCGGACGACGCCGTTGACCCGGTAGACGGCCGGCGAGTGCGGGTCGGTGGCCAGGCGCTGTTTCAGCTGCTCGTCGCGGATCCGCTCTCGCCACACCTGGGCCCAGCCCAGGAACACCCGCTGGTCGCCGGTCAGGCCGTCGATCACCGGGGCCGGCTGGCCCTTCAGCGAGGCGTGATAGGCGTCCAGGCCGAGCGACGAGCCGCCCATGTCGCCGATGTTCTCGCCCATGGTCAGCGCGCCCTGCACATGCAGGCCGGGCAGGGGCTCGAAGGCCGAGTACTGGACGCCCAGCCGGTCGCGCTGGACGTTGAACTTGGCGGTGTCCGCGGCGGTCCACCAGTCGCGCAGCGTGCCGTCGCCGTCGGACTTGCGGCCCTGGTCGTCGAAGCCGTGGCTGATCTCGTGGCCGATCACCCCGCCGATACCGCCGTAGTTGATCGCCGGGTCCGCGTCGGGATCGAAGAACGGCGCCTGCAGGATCGCCGCCGGGAACACGATCTCGTTGTTGGGCGGGTTGTAGTAGGCGTTGACGGTCTGCGGGGTCATGCCCCACTCGGTCTTGTCCACCGGGCCGCTCAGCTGCGCCACCTGGCGACGCCACTCGAAGGCGCTGGCCCGCATGGCGTCGCCGTAGAGGTCGTTGGCCTTCAGATCCAGCTTGGCATAGTCGCGCCAGTGGTCGGTGTAGCCGATCTTGACGGTGAACTTGGCCAGCTTCTCCAGCGCGCGGCCCTTGGTTTCCGGGCTCATCCAGTCGAGGTTCTCGATCCGGGCCTTCAGGGCCACGCGGATGTCGCTCACCAGGGCGTCCATCTTGGCCTTCGATTCCGGCGGGAAGTAGCGGGCCACATAGACCCGGCCCACCGACTCCCCGATCGTGTCGTCCATGAAGGCCACGGCCCGCTTCCAGCGCGGCTTCTGCTCCGGCTGGCCGCTGAGCTCATGGCTGCGGAAGGCGAAGTGGGCGTCGACGAAGGGCTTGGACAGATAGGGCGCGGCGCTGTCGGCCAGGTGGAAGGCCTGCCAGGCCTTGAGCGTGTCGAGCGAGGTTTCCCGGTAGATCGCCGCCACCTTCGGGAAGGCGGTGTTGGTGCTCACCACGATCCGGTCCAGCTTCGGCAGCTCGGTGGTCGCCAGGTAGCGGTTCCAGTCGAAGCCCGGCGTGAAGGCGTTCAGCTCGGCCAGGCTCATCGGGTTGTAGGTCTTGTCGCGGTCGCGCCGCTCGACGCGGGTCCAGCTGGCCTCGGCCAGCTTGCTCTCGAAGTCGACGATGGCCTTGGCGTTCTCCGCCGGCTTCGGCCAGCCCGCCAGGGTCAGCATCTGCTGCACATAGGCCAGGTACCTGGTCTTCTTCTCCGCGAACTCCGGCTTCAGGTAGTAGTCGCGGTCGGGCAGGCCCAGCCCGCCGTTGCCCGCCGTCACCGCGTATCGGGTGGTCGCCTTGGAGTCGACGTCGATCCCCACCGGGAAGATCGAGGCGTAACCGGTTTCGTTGGCCTTGCCCATCAGGGCGGTGAAGTCGTCCTTGGTCTTCACCTTGCGGATCTGCGCCAGCTCCGGCGCGATCGGCTTGGCCCCCAGCTTGTCGGCCAGGGCCTCGTCCATATAGGCCTTGTAGCCGGCGGCGAGCTTGGCTGCGTCGAGGTCCGTCAGCTTGCCGGCCGCCGCGTCCTCCAGGATCGCATGCTGGCGATCCTCGGACAGCACCGCCAGCTTGTCGAAATTGCCATAGCGGGTCCGGTCGGCGGGAATCTCGGTGCGCTCGGCCCACTTGCCATTGGCGTATCTGAAGAAGTCGTCGCCGGGTTTTACGCTGCGATCCATGCCGCTCATGTCGAAGCCCCAGGTCCCGTACTTGGGCGAGACCAGCGATACGGCCGCGCCGCCGCCCGGCGTCGCGGCGGCGAACGGGACGGCGGCCGGGGCGGACCTGGCCGGCTGCGCCTGGGCCGCGCCGGCGAAGGCGAGCGCCGCAGCCGCTCCGGCCGACAGCAGGATTTTGCGCGTTTCGGAAATCATCGGTCTCTTCTCGATCAGCAATGTGCGCGGTCCCGACTGGAAACCGCCGCCGGCGCCCAACAAACGGGGAAATTCGATCCCGCGCAACGGCCGAGCGACGAACGGTGTTCGCTCCCTCTGCTCGGCTCGTCGTCGCGGAACGGAGGATCAGGTCCCCAGCAGGCGCCTGTAGGTGCCGCGGATCACGCCGTAGCACTCGCACGTGAGCGTCTCCAGCGCCCGGCGGTCGACGATGTCGACCACGCCGCGGCGATAGCGGATCACGCCCTTTTCCTGCAGCGAGCGGGCGACCGCGGTCACCGTGGTCCGCTGCACGCCCAGCATGTCGGCCAGGAACTCCTGGGTCAGCGCCACGGTGTCGGTGGAGATGCGGTCGTGGCAGGTCAGCAGCCAGCGGCAGAACCGCGCCTCGACCGAATGCAGGGCGTTGCAGGCCACCGACTGGATCGCGTGGCCGTACAGCGCCTCGGTGTGGCGATCGACCAGGTCGCGCAGGCGCGGGCTGTTCTCCCACGCCTTGTGCAGCCGCTCGGCCCCGATCCGCGCGGCGCGGAGCGGCGTCTGGACGATGGCGCGACTCAGCGACTGGCGCGGCGCCACCGCGGCCATCAGCCCCAGCGCCCCCTCTGGCCCGATGGTGGTGCTCTCGATCGCCGCGCCGTTTTTCATCAGGGTCATCAGCGAGATCACCCCGTCATGCGGGAAATAGATCTGCTCGATGGGGTCGCCGGGATCGTAGAGCAGCCGCCCGCGCTCCAGTTCGACCTGGGTGAGATGGGCGGCGAATTGCGCATAGTCCTCAGCCGGGAGCGCTTCCAGCAGGCTGTTTTGCAACGCGGGGACAGGCCTTTGCATCGGGGACTTGAAACGCCGCTCCACGGCTTAGGTTTCAAGTTAGCGACGTCGACCGCAGAAAACTGTCGAGTACTCGACACTCGCGCCAAGTGAATCGCGAATTTGCTTGTAATCCTGATGTGGCGGATTAACTCGGGAGCGGCTTATGACCTTCAGGCATCGCGGAATATTCGGTCCAACTATAGCTAAGCGATCCTTGAGGGTCCGAATCGGATCGAATCAACCTTTGAGAATGAATCGCGACGCCACATCTACTGGCGCCGCGATTCCGCCTCGCCAGCGCCGCCTACTGGAAGTTCAGGTCACGGCGTTCGCCCACATCTGGGATCGTCTTGCTGGCGTTGGCCTTGGCGACCTCAAGGACGTACTTCACCAGCCCGCCGTCCACGAGCCAGACCGCGGCGTCGGCGCTGTCCAGCCGCAGCAGGGTGAGGTTCGGGTCGTCCTTGCCGCCCGGATACCAGGCCGCCACCGAGGCGTTCCAGTATTTGTCGATACGGGCGCGGTCGTGATCCACGCTGAGACGCCCGTCGATGCAGGCATAGACCTCGCGGCTCTGGAAGTGGAACATCGCCTCGGCGCCGCCGCCCGCCGACTCGGCAAGGTCGCTGTCCTTCGAGGTGAAGAACCAGATCCTGTGGGTCTCAGGTTCGCCGAAGGCGGTCATCGGCTGGAAGTGGTGGCTGTCGCCGCTGACGCCCAGCATGCCGGTCCTGTGGTGCTCGATGGCCTTCCAGAGCTTGTGGGCCACGTCGGCCTGGGAGTGGGTCTTGTCGCTCATGGGATGTCCTTTTAATGCGGTGGGACGCCTCCAACCCCGGCCGGCGCGGCCGGTTCCCGCGCTGCGCCCTTGACGCGACCGCCGCCCACCCCAAATCCTCCCTGCAAGCTGGGAGCTGCCCCGATGACCCGTCCGCTGACCGCCGTCCTGGCCGCCGCCGCCCTCGCCGGGCTGGCTGCGGCGCCCGCCTTCGCGGCGCCGCCGCCCAAGGTCAGCATCGGCGACTATGCCCAGCTGAAGACCCCGCTGCCCTATCCCTACGACGAGAAGGCCGACGCCAGCGCCGCGGTCGACCGGGCGATCGCCCGCGCCAAGGCCACCCACAAGCTGGTGCTCATCGACATGGGCGGCAACTGGTGCGGCGACTGCCGGATCCTGGCGGCCACCCTGGAGCTGCCGGAGATGAAGGCGTTCATGGCCCGCCACTACGAGATGGTCAGCGTCGATGTCGGCCGGATGGACAAGAACCTGCAGGTGCCCGCGCGCTACGGCATCACCGAGCGCCTGGAGGGCGTGCCCGCGGTGCTGATCGTCGATCCGCAGACCGGCAGGCAGCTGGTCAGCAAGGCCCAGGTCGCCGATCTGGCCGACGCCCGCCACATGACGCCTCAGGACCTGGCCAACTGGCTGGCGAAGTATACGAGGTAGCGCCCGCCCGCCTCGGTGTTGACGGGCCGGGGCGGCAACCTAGAGTGTGACCCCTGGACGCGGCGGGGCGCTCGTGCCGACCAAGGCAAAGACGGCTGCGAAGACGGATACGGCGCGCGATCGCAAGCGCTTGGCCGTGTTCTGCGACGGGACCTGGAACGACACCCGCATGCCGCACCTGACCAATGTGGCGCGGCTGGCCAAGTGCGTGGAGCCGCGCGGCTGGGACGGCCGCCGGCAGGTGGTGTTCTACGACACCGGCGTGGGCGTCGCGACCGGCGTGTCGCCGTTCGTGGACCAGATGGTCAGCCTGCTTGGCGGGCTGATGGGCAGCGGCCTCGACGACAAGATCGAGAGCGCCTACCGCTTCCTGGTCCTCAACTATGAGCCCGGTGACGAGGTCTTCGTGTTCGGCTTCAGCCGCGGCGCCTATACGGCGCGCAGCCTCTGCGGCCTGATCCGCAAGTGCGGCATCCTGCGGCGCGACTGTTTCCACCTGATCCCCAAGGCCATGGCGATCTATCGGGACAAGGCCGCGGCGCCGGCGAGGCTCCGCGATTTCCGCGCCCAGTACAGCCATCACGACCCGGAGACCGGCCGGCCCATCGCCACCGGCGAGGAGGACTGGCAAGGCGCCCGGGCCTGGGCCGATCGGGCGCTGGAGTTCAAGCCGCGCAGGTCGAAGACCGGGTTCGAGTGGCTGCCGCCCGACCCGCCGCCGCTGGGCATCTACCGGCTGATGTACCTGGGCCTCTGGGACACGGTGGGCTCGATGGGGATCCCGCCGACCATCCCGATCCTGTCGCGGCTGGTGAACCGTCGCTTCGATTTCTACGACCCGGACGCCAGTTCGCTGCTGTTCTCGATCCGCCAGGCCGCGGCCCTGGACGAGGACCGCAAGAGCTTCGACCTGACGGTGGTCCGCAACGTCGACGACCTCAACGCCACCTGGGCGGCGGCCCACGGTCGACAGGTCGCCGACCCGGCGCTGCCCGACTACGTCTCCTACGACGACCGCCCGTTCCAGCAGCGCTGGTTCCCCGGCAACCACAGCGCGGTGGGCGGCGGCGGCCCCGAGTCGCGGCTGTCCAGCGGGACCCTGGTCTGGGTGGCGGTGGGCGCGCTGCGCGCCGGCCTGAAGCTCAACTGGAGCGCGGACTCCGAACTTGGGGCGGCGCTCAGGGACCGCATGCCCTTCGCCCCC
The DNA here is from genome assembly GCF_025351295.1 of Phenylobacterium sp. GTDB lineage: Bacteria > Pseudomonadota > Alphaproteobacteria > Caulobacterales > Caulobacteraceae > Phenylobacterium. Next base: position 11,076 of record NZ_JANXWD010000067.1, on the reverse strand, counting down.
TGGCGCTACCGCAAGTCCGGCGGCCGGCAGCAACCCTGGGAGTTCGACTTCGTCGGCTTCCTCACCGGCTATCACGACCGCAAGGGCCCGAAGGTGTGGGACGAGGTGCAGTGGGCGGCCCAGGAGAGGGTCAGGCTGAGCCCGGAGTACCGCCCCGCCGCCCTGGAGCCGCTGACCCACGAACGCGAGCCGACGCCGCGGCACCGCGCCGTGGCGAGGGCCTTGATGGGCGTGCTGTGGGCCGCGGCGCTGGGCGGCGTGGCGTTCGCCCTCCGCCGCTATCTCGCGGGCCTCGCCGAGGCACTCCACATGCCGTCGTAGGATATCGCCATCTGGCGGGCGGTGTCCGGGCGTGATCGGGGCCGCAGTTATCGCTCATCAAGTCGTCGCCTGGGCCCTAATGGCGAACGGTGTTTTCTGGCTTTACCTTTAGTTCGCTGGGCCTATCTTGAATTGAAACGACGAGGCGGGGTGGTCTTATGGTTGTGGCGGTCGACACCCAGGGCGATGCGACGGTGGCCGGCGATGCGACCCTCACCCCGTTCCAGAGCCACTTTGGGCACGAGACCACCCGTTACCTTTGCGGCGCGGCCTATACGGACAGGACCTTTCGGTCAGCAGTCCTGGCCCGCAGCCGCGAGACCTTCAGGGCGAAGGCGCCCGAGGTCGGCGTGGACGTGGCCTTGGTCACCGGCCACTGCCGGCGCGCCGAGCGGTCGAAGATGGTCCGCGACCTGGTGATCTGCGCGCCTTCGGCGATGGTGGCGGTCCTGGTCGCCACAAGGCTTGGCATGGGCGGCCTCGAGGTTGTGCCGATCGGCTGGATCGCCGCCGGCTGGCTCGTCGCCACCGTCGTAGCCGCTGTCGAGGCCTTTAGCCTTGACGGGGTGATGCGCCGGAAGCTCACTCGGGAGGCGTTCCACCGTCAGGCGATCGCGCCGGCCGTCGCCAGCGCCGAGAACGTGGTGGTCTATTCGGGCTTTCTGCCGTTCGTGGGCGCGGGATCCGACCTGGGCGGGTGGTCGTTCGCGATGGACCTGGAGCGCGGCAAGCAGGGTCTGGCCAGTCAGACACCGCAGCCCTTCGAACTGGCCGACCTCTATCGCCACGTCAGCGACGCCTTCGTCGGGCTGAAGATTCCGAGCCTCAGACTCAGCCGGAAACTCTTCGTCGGGGCCGCGACGAGGTTTTGGAGACTCTACAGCAGGTCCTCAGCGCCCTCGGAGCTCACGGCGCGGCTCTGCCGGACAAGGTCACCGCCGACGCCCTCGTGGAGCGGATTGCGACGGAGGCCGCCCGCGAAGCGCCCGACAAGCTCACCATCAAGAGCTTCCTCGCAAACCTTGCCGACGAGGTGAAGTCCGTCGCGTCGATCGCCGGGACCGTGACGGCGCTGGCAGGTTCGATCGCCAGCCTCTTTATCTGACGGCCCGGTAGACCACCGTCCCGTCCACCACCGTCAGCACGGCGTGCGCCTTGGGGATCGCCGCCTCGGGGACGGTCATCAGGTCGACCGAGAAGGCCGAGAAGTCCGCGCGCTTGCCGACCTCGATGGTCCCCAGGTCGTTCTCCGCGAAGCGCGCATAGGCCGCCGATGAGGTGAACAGCTTCAGCGCCTCCGTCCGCGACAGCTTCTGCTCCGGATGCCAGTCGGGAGCGGAGAAGCCCTGCAGGTCCTTGCGCGCCACGGCGGCGTAGAACTCGATCAGCGGGTCGCCGCGCTCCACCGGCGCATCGGTGCCGCCGACCACCAGGGCGCCGGAGTTCAGCAGGCTGTTCCAGGCATAGGCCCCGGCCAGCCGGTTCTCGCCCAGGCGCGAGGGGGCGAAATGCAGGTCGCCGATCGCGTGGCTGGGCTGCATCGAGGCGATCACCCCGAGCTTGGCGAACCGCGGGATGTCGGCCACCCGCAGGATCTGCGAATGCTCGATCCGCCAGCGCAACGCGGGGCCGCCCTCGGTCGCGTACAGGTCCAGCACATTGGCGTTGCCGCGGTCGCCGATGGCGTGGGTGGCGACCTGGATGCCGGCCGCCTTGGCCTGGCGCATCGCCGCGCGCATAACCTCCGGCGGGGTCCGCACCAGACCGCTCGTGCCCGGCGAGTCCGAGTAGGGCGCGAACAGCGCCGCGCCGCGGGAGCCCAGGGCGCCATCCTCATAGAGCTTGATCGCCCGGGTGGTGATCCGCCCGTCGGCCGTGGCTCGCGGCCCGCCGGCGAACAGCGGCCCGGCCTGGTCGGCCTCTACGGCGTTATAGACCCGCAGCGGCGCCTGACCGGCCTTGTCCAGCTCTTCCAGCAGGCCCACGTCGGCCCAGTCGACGCTCATGGCGTGGACGCCGGTCCAGCCGTAGGCGGTCTCGACCTTGAACGCCGCGGCGAAGGCGGCGCGCCGGTCGGCCTCGGTGGGCGGTCGCTCCAGCTTCCGGACCAGGGCCATGGCGTTGTCCACCAGCATCCCGGTCAGCCGGCCGTCGGCGCCCTTCAGGATCGCGCCGCCGGACGGCGCCGCGGTGTTCTCGTCGATGCCGGCCGCCTTCAGCGCAGCGGTGTTGGCGATCAGGGCGTGGCCGTCGGCGCGGACCAGCAGCAGCGGCTGGTCCGGCGCGATCGGGTCGATGTCGCTGCGGTCCAGGAACCGGCCCTCGGGCCACCCGGTCTCGATCCAGCCACGCCCGATCACTGTGCCGTCCGGCTTGTGCGCCGCCAGATAGGCCTTCACCCGCGCCGTGGCCTCCGCCGCCGATTTCGAGCCTTCCAGGTTGAGGGTCAGCTCCCGCTCCCCGATGCCGCGCAGGTGCGCATGGCTGTCGGTGAAGCCGGGGAAGAGCGCCGCGCCCTTCAGGTCGATGACCTGGGTCTTCGGCCCGACCTGCGCCCTGGCCCCGGCCCGGGACCCGGCATAGGCGATCCGCCCCCTGGAGACCGCCACGGCTTCCACCTTGCCGGCCTTGGCCCCGGTGTAGACCGGCCCGCCCCAGATCACGAGATCGGCCGGCGCGGCGTTCGCGGCTGTGGCGAGGAGGACGGCGGCGAGGGCGGGCAGGACGAGGCGCTTCATCCGGCCAAGCTAGCGCGCCAGCCGGATTCCGCTAGTGCGAGCCCTCGCCGCTCATCACGTGGTCGTAGACCGCCTTGGCCGTGCCGGCGACCGTGGTGGCGGCGGTGCGCAGCGCCGTCTCGCCGACATAGGTCTCCGCCGCCTCGGAGAGCCGCAACAGCTCGTCCGCGATCTCAGCCAGCTTCAGATAGACGTCCCTGTCGTTCATGCGGCCCTATTACGCCGCTTCGCCGACGCGCACGACCGCGGCCGACGCCATGTCGACCGCCGTCCCACCGGGCCTAGTAGCCGTGGACGATGACGTTGGCGATCAGCCCGGTGGCCAGGGCCATCAGCACGAAATTACCGTCCGCATAGACCCAGCGGTAGCCGCGCGGCGCCTGCGCCAGGCCATAGTAGTAGGGGTCCTGGACATAGTAGCCGCGGTAGGCCGAGGGCACATAGCCGCCGCGCCGCCATGCCTGGCCGCGATGGGTCGGATAGTAGCCGTAGCCCGGCGCGTACCAGAAGCCCGGCCGCGCGCCGCGGAAGGTCCGCCATTCGGCCCGGTCGCGATAGGTCTCGGCCCGGCCGCGGTCATAGCGCAGCTCGCGCCGGTCGCCGCGCACCTCGGCGCGGTCGCGGCCCAGCTCGCGGGCTTCGCGGCCGTCCACATGGCGGCCGGCGTCGCGGCGGTCGTCGTGCAGCTCGCGCTGGTCCTGGCGCAGTTCGTGGCGGTCGTCGCGCCGGTCGCCGGGCTGGGCGGAGGCGGCCATCGGCGCGGCGAGGGTGGCCAGGGCGACGGCGGCATGGAGCAGGTGTTTCATCGGGGTCCTTCCGGGAACGTCCCTTCGGCCGTCATCTGAGCGCAGCCGAGCTGAACCCTTCCTGAACCCCCGTCGGCAGGTTCGGTTCATCCGCCGCGGCGCGGCGCCGGCCGACCATCACGAACAGCCCGCCCTCGTGGCCCAGGCTGCCCATCCAGCCGATCTGCGCCAGCCAGCGCTCCGGCGCCCAGGCGTCGGGCTCGGCGGCGAACAGGTCGTCCGGCTCCTCGCCGTGCACCTGGGCCGAGGGATAGGCGCGGACGAAGGCCACGTCGTTGGCGCGGAACCAGCGCAGCACTTCGCCGACGGTATGCCGGTGCTCCTCCGGGTGCCGGTACTGGTCGCGCAGCCAGGCCTCGCGCCGCTCGGGCTCGCTGGCCCGGTCGCGCAGCACCGGGTCGAACGGGATCCACCGATAGCCGCTGAGCTTCGCCGCCACCCGCCGCAGCCGCAGCGGAATCCGCGCCACCGAATTGTAGAGCCCCAGCACGATCATCCCGCCCGGTCGGGCCAGCCGCGCCACCCGGGCGAAGGCGGCGCGGGGGTCCGGAGTGTGGTGCAGTACGCCCGAGCAATAGACCACGTCGAACGCCCCCTCATGCAGGCCCGGGCGGAACAGGTCGCTCTCGATGAACCGGGCCCGGGGCAGCTCGAACCGCCGTCGCGCCGCCTCGGCCAGCCGCAGCGAGGCCATCGTCAGGTCGGCGCCCACCACCACCCGGTCCGCGCGCGCCAGGTACAGGCTCATCTGCCCCGTCCCGCAGCCCACCTCGACGATCCGTGCATCCCCCGGGATCGCCCGGTCCAGCAGCTGCGCGAACGCGCTCCGCTCGGCCCGCGCTCGCAGCCACGCCAGGCTGTCGCGCGGCGGATAGCCGGGAAACGGCGCGACCTCGTAGAACGCCCGCACCGTCTCGGTCCGCGCGTCGGCCGTGGCCCGCAGCCGCAGCACGCCGGCGTCTTCGGCGTAGGTCTCGCCACAGCTCTGGCACGTGACGCCGTCCAGCGCGCCGCCACAGGCCGGGCAGGCGATGAGCTCGGAGAAGAGATTCAAGGCAAGGCTTGGGGGCGTGCAGCGCCCCCTCCGCCCCTTCGGGGTCCCCCTCCCCCGCAAGCGTGTGAGGAACAGCGCCGATCCGGTTCCTCCCCGGCGCCAACGGGGGACGGGGACCTGAAGGGTGGAGGGGGCGCTGGCGTGCGCACAGCCTAGAAGATCGCGTAGATGAACGGGGCCAGGGCTTCCACGCCGGCCGCCAGCACCAGGATCGCCCCGGTCAGGCACAGGAACACCGCCAGCGGCGCGATCCAGCGCCGCGAGCCGCCGCCCTTCCACAGGCCCCGCGCCAGGTCCGACGCCGATCCGGCCATGCTGGAGAACACGATCAACTGGCGCTGGATGCGGCCGCGCTTCTTCATGCCTCGATCTCCATCCCGGCCGCCTCGGCCGGCGTCCACACCCGCTTGGCCACCCGCTCGCTACCCGCCACCAGCACGTCGATCCCGCAGCGCCGGAAGGTGGAATAGCCCTCGACCACCCGGTTGACGATCGGCTCGCCGGCCAGGTTGAACGAGGTGTTCAGCAGCACCGGCACGCCGGTCAGCGTCCCGTAGGCGACCAGCAGGTCGTAGAGCCTGGGCGCCATCTCGCGCGGCAGCGCCTGCAGCCGCGCCGTCCCGTCCACATGGGTCACCGCCGCCAGCGCCGAGCGCCACTGCGGCTTCACCGGGAACACCCCGGACATGAACCGCGCCAGGCCCGCGCCGCCGGGCGGAAGCTCGAAATAGGCGCCCGCCTGCTCGACCGGCACGACCGGGGCGAAGGGGCGGAACTCCTCGCGGTACTTGATGTCGCGGTTCAGCCGGTCGCGGGTCTGCGCCGAATGCGGCGCGGCCAGGATCGAGCGGTGGCCCAGCGCGCGCGGCCCCAGCTCCGAGGCGCCGTCCATCCAGCCGAGGATCCGGCCGGCCGCCAGGTCGGCCGCGGTGCGCGCGATCAGCTCGGCCTCGCCCAGCGTCTCGACCGCCAGCCCGTCCTCGTCGGCGATCCGCGCCAGTTCGCCGGCCTCCAGGCTCGGCCCCCAGAACGGGTGGTCCGGGAAGGCCCGGTCCGGATTGCCGAAGTGCACCCGGTCCGCATAGAGCGCCGCGCCCAGGGCGCAGCCCGCATCCCCCGGCGCCGGCGGCACGAACAGGCGTTCGAAGCCGCTTTCCCGCAGGATCCGCGCGTTGGCCACGCCGTTCAGCGCCACCCCGCCGCCCAGGCACAGGTCGCTGAGCCCGGTCTCGCGATGCAGCGCCGCGGTCAGGTCGATCAGCACCTCCTCCAGCACCAGCTGCACGCTGGCGGCGATGTCGGCATAGCGCTGCCCGGCCTCGGTGGTCAGGTCGATGGGGTCCCACGCCGCGCGCGGCGGCCCGAAGGCATCCACGAACGTCTGCGAATAGGATCGCGCCACCGTGGTGTGGAACTCGAAATACCCGAGATCCAGGCTGAACGCCCCGTCGGCGGTCCGGCGGATGGTCTTGCGCACCTGCTCGGCGAAGCGCGGCGCGCCGTAGGATGCCAAGCCCATCACCTTGTACTCGCCCTCGTTCACCGCGAAGCCGAGGTAGGCGGTGAAGGTCGAATAGAGCATCCCCAGCGAATGCGGCCAGCGCACCTCGCGCAGCAGTTCGATGGCGGTCGCCCCGCCCGGCGTCCGCCGGCCGCGCCCGACGGTCAGGGTCGCCCACTCGCCGACCCCGTCGGTGGTCAGGATCGCCGCCTCGGTCGTCGGCGCGGTCAGGAAGGCGGCGGCCGCATGGCTCTGGTGATGCTCGGTGAACAGGATCTTCTTGCGGCTGACCCCCAGGTGCGCCTGGATCAGTCCGCGCACCCAGATCTTCTCGCCCAGCGAATTCTTCATGGCATGGGTGAACGCGCCGCGGCCCTGTGGCCAGGCCCTGAGCGCCGTCGTCAGGATGCGGTCGAACTTCAGCATCGGCCGCTCGTAGAACACCACCGCGTCCAGGTCCTCGGCCTCGATCCCGCCGGCCTCCAGGCACCATTCGATGGCCTGCAGCGGGAAGGCGGCGTCATTCTTGCGCCGCGACAGCCGCTCTTCCTGGACGGCCGCGACCGGCAGGCCGTCGACCACCAGGGCCGCGGCGCTGTCGTGGTAGTGCGCGGAGATCCCGAGGATCTTCATGGCTAGTACTGCCGGTCCAGGCGGCCGTTGCGCTCGGGCGCCACCGCACTCCAGCCCGCCGCCTCCTTCTCGGCCGCGCGCCGCGCGTGGAAGGCGAACAGCGGCAGGACGATGAAGTACTGCAGGGTCAGGACGATAGCCCCGATCAGGCCGGCCAGCCCGCTGGCCAGCCGCAGGTAGGCCTTCCAGAACCGTCGCAGCCGCGCCATCCAGATGCGCCGCCGGGCCCCCTTTGGCGCCACCCGATCCAGCTGCGCCCGCGTGTAGGTCATGTGGAAGGTCTCGTCGTGCAGCACGTTCTCGAACACCGTTCGGGTCGGCGGGTCGGCGCCGAGCACGGCGATGTAGTTGGCGAACTCCCGCGCCGCCGAGGCCTCCGACAGGTGCAGGAAAGCCAGCAGCGCGGCGTCACCCTCCTCCTCGACGCGCAGGTCGTCCAGCCCTCGCTCGCCGGGCGTCAGCCAGTTGGCTGCTATGCCCGAGGCGGTGTCGCGGGGCAGGGTGCGGATCAGCGCCAGGCCCCGGCTGCGGAACAGGTCGGCGTGGCGCTGCTCGTCCAGGGCGTGCTTCAGGAACAGTTTGCGCAGCACCGGGTCGCGGGTGACCTCGGCCGCCCGCACCAGGTCGCGGCCGCCGTCGGCCTCCACCTCGGCGAACCGCAGCAGGTTTTCCGCCCGCCGCCTGGGGTCGCGCCAGATCAGCCAATGAACCGCCGACAGTGCAGACAGCATCAACTTGCGCCTCACCAAGGGCTCAGGGCTACTACCCGCATGGAGGAAGCGCCAGTTGCCGTTCCGTCTTCGTCGTCTCGCCGCCGAGGCTATCATAGCCGCGTCGGGCGCCGCCTGCCTGCTGGGCGCCGCCCTGGCCACCCCGGCGTGGTTCGAACATCACATCCTGCCAGAGTTCCTGCATCCCCGTCCCGGCCAGCTGCAGGCGCTGGCGGCGCTCCGCGTCACCGCCGCCGCGGCGGGCCTGCTGCTGATCCTGGTCGTCCGCCCGTGGGCGGGTCGTCTGGTCGAGCGCAAGTCCCTGCGCGGCCTCGCCGTCGCCGTGGGCCCCAGCCTGCTGGCCGCGGTGCTGGCAGTGGGCGCCGCCGAGCTGATCCTGGACTCCATGACCTGGCGCTCTCGCGAACAGTCGCCGCCGATGTATGAGCCGCGCCGCGTCCGCGACCTTACCTTCGGCTGGCGTCAGCTGCCCGACCGCACCGGCTACGGCGTTACCGGCGGCCGGCGCGTGCGCTACGACTTCGACGTCCACGGCTACCGGGTGCGCCGGCTCGACCGGCCGGTCGACCTGGCCGCGCCAACCATCGTCTTCGCCGGCGAGTCGATCCTCCAGGGCCACGGGCTGAACTATGACGAGACCGCCCCCGCCCAGGTCGCGGCCATGACCGGGGTGCAGGCCGCGAACATCGCGGTCGGCGGCTACGCCACCGATCAGGTCTATCTGCTGGTCCGGCACGAGCTGCCGAAATTCCGCCAGCCGGTCGCCGTGGTGACGATCTTCATGCCCGGCCTGTTCCACCGCAACATGGACACAGACCGGCCGCACCTGACCCGAGGCCTGGTCTGGACCCCGCCAAGGCGCCAGCCGCGGCTGCTGGAGATCTTCGGCCGTGTCGCGCCCTATCGCTCCGACCGCGATATCGACGCGGGCGTGGCCGCCACCCAGCAGGCCCTGGGCGGGATCGTCGCCCTGGCCCGCGCCCGGGGCGCCGTGCCACTGATCCTGGTGCCGCAGATCGGGCCGGAGACCAATGAGGAGCGGGCCATTCGCCATCGGGTCCTGGACGCGGCGCGGCTGCCCTATGTGACGGCGCCGATGCCGGCGGCGTGGCTCCTGCCGAACAACCGTCACCCGGACGCCCGCGGCGCCCGCGTCTTGGCGCTCGCCGTGGCCGCCTATCTCGAACACCACCAAGACCGCGACCTCGCTCCACCCACGCCGTTGATGCCCCGCGCGGCGCGGGCGGTTCAATCGACGCCGGCCCCCGCCGCGGTCGGATAGGCCGGGGCCAGGTGCAGATCCGCGTCCGCGACCCCACCGCGATCCGCGCCCTGGCCGCCCAGGCCCTTACCCTGGCGCTGGCCGCCGCCCTGATCGCCTTCGCCGTTCTCGCCGACCGGGCCTGGCTCTACCGCCACACCTTGCCGGAATTCTTCCAGCCCCGCGCCGACCAGCTCCGCACCCTCGCCATCGTCCGCACCCTGGCGGGGAGCCTGGCCGCGATCCTGCTGCTGGTCGTGCGGCCCCGCTTCGGACGGCTGATGGCGCGCAAGCGGTTCGGCGACCTGGCCGCCGACCTCGCCCCCACCGCGGCCGCCATCGTCCTGGCCCTGGTCGCCAGCGAGCTGATCCTGGAACACCTGCCCTGGCGGCTCACCCACCAGGCGCCGGGCCAGCGCGAGCCGCTGCGCCGCCGCGACCCCTATCTGGGCTGGAGCTACGTGCCCAACCACGCCGGGCAGGGTGTCCTCGGCGGGCGGGCCGTGGACTACGCCTTCGACGCCGCCGGCCACCGCATCCGCCGCGCCGGCGAGGCGGTGGACTATGGCGCCCCCAGTATCCTGTTCCTGGGCGAGTCGATCATGGCCGGCCACGGCCTGACCTGGTCGGAGTCGATCCCGGCCCAGGTCCAGGCGGCCACCGGCCTGCAGGGCGCGGACCTCGCCGTGGGCGGCTACGCCACCGACCAGCAATACCTGCGGCTCAAGGCCGAGCTTCCGCGGTTCCGCCAGCCCAGGGCCGTGGTCTTCCTGTTCATGCCGGCGCTCTATCACCGCAACCTCGACACCGACCGGCCGCATCTGGTCCCCGGCCTGGCGTGGCGACCGTCGGCGTCGGACCTTCGCCTGCGCCAGCTGGCCAGCCGGCTCGTCCCCTATCGCTCGGCGCGCGAGCTGGCCGACGGCGAGGCCATGACCGCCCAGACGCTGGCCGCGGCCGTCGACCTGGCCCGGGCGCGCGGCGCGGTTCCCCTGATCCTCGTCCCCCAACTTACCCCCGAGACGGCGGAGGAGGCGGCCCTGCGCCGGCGTTTGCTCGACGCCCGGCGGCTGCCCTATCTGCAGGTGGCCGTGGACCCGGCGTTCCACATCCCCCACGACCGCCACCCCGACCCCCGGGGCGCCCGGGCGATCGCCGGGGCGGTCACCGCCTGGCTTCGGCGTCAAGGTGTCGCGCCGCCCGTGGCGCGGGGATTGCAGGAAACCGCTCCGGCAGCGCTTGCAACTGGGCGCCGCCCCAGGACGTAATCCCTTCGCGCGCATGAGTATCAACTCAGTTCGACTGTCCGATCTGCTCCGGGCCAGCGCTCCTCGCGGAGCGCCGGTCGAGCTGCTGCTCGATTCCTGGTCCGAGGTGGAGGACGCGGTGCTGGCCGATATCGGCCGCGCCCGCGAGGACTTCAGCGCCGCCTCCGACGCCCTGCCGTCCATCGCCGGCGCGATCACCGACCGCCGCGCCCTGGCCGTCGCGGTGATGAACGCCCGCGGTGAGGTCTGTTTCGCCGACCCGGCCTATCGCGCGCTGTTCCCCGAATCCTCGGACCTGCGTCCCCTTTTGAAACGCGCCCTGCGCGAAGGTCCCGTGGTGAGCCTGGTGGAGGGCGCCGCCGGCGCGGCCTTCACGGCCTGGGTGGGCGCCGCCGCCGCCGCCGCCCGCTGGCCCCTGGGCCCCGACGCCGCCGCGGCGCTGCGGGGCGGGCCCGAGCGGCTGGTGGTGGTGGTCAGCGCCCCCTCGCGCTCGTCCGAGCTGGCGCGCCGCGCCGCCCGCGCCCTGGACCTCACCGCGCTGGAGGCCCGGCTGGCCGAGGCGCTGCTGTTCGCTCCCAACCTGGACGTCGCCGCCGCCGACGCCGGGGTCGGCCGCGAGACCGCCCGCGACGCGCTGCGGCGCATCAACGCCAAGGCCGGCGTTCGTCGCACGCCGGAACTGGTCGCCCGGCTGATCGGCATCATGTGCGCCGCCCAGACCGAGCCCGGCGGCGACGAACTGCTGGCCGAGACCGCCTTTGGC
>NZ_JANXWD010000155.1 GCF_025351295.1 Phenylobacterium sp. | reverse complement strand
CGGGCCAGGCGGCGGCGGGTTCGCGGGGCGCGGCGGCGGCTTCGGCGGGCCGGGCGGTCCCGGCGGCGCGGGCGGCCGGCTGCAGCTGGCGCTCTATCACACGGTGATCTTCACCGACGACATCCTGGTGCGCCCGGGCGTGCCGCTGTTCGACCTGCTGCACGGCTCGGCCTCGGGCAGCGGGGGCGGCCAGCCCCGTAACGCCGTCGAGGCCCAGGCCGGGATCACTGAGTACGGCCTGGGCGCGCGGCTCTCGGCCAGCTGGACCGAGGGCACCTTCGTGCGCGGCGCGCCCGGCTCGCCCACCGGCGATCTGCATTTCGGCGACCTGACCAAGGTGGACCTGCGGCTGTTCGCCAATCTGGGCGCCAACCGCGCGCTGGTGGCCAGGCGCCCCTGGATGCGCGGCTCGCGGGTGACCTTCGCGGTGACCAACCTCTTCGACGCCCACCCCAGCGTGCGCGACGCTACCGGGGCCACGCCGGCCGGATACCAGTCGGCCTATCTTGACCCGCTGGGCCGGGTGGTGAGGATGAGTTTCCGGAAGCTGTTCTTCTGACCGCACGCGCCCGTCGCACTCGACTCCGCGCCCTGGCTCGCCGATGATGGGGGAATAGAAAAAGCGGTATTTGAAGCGCGGATATCAGGGAGACCCACGATGGCCGATTTCGGCGGCTCAGACCTCGACGCCTTCCGGGCCGAAGCCCGCGCCTGGCTCGAGGCCAACTATCCCCAGTCCCTGCGCGACGACCCGGACGCCGGCACGCGGATGATGATGGGCGGCGTCCAGCCCACCGGCGACGCCCTGGCCTGGAAGCAGCGGATGGCCGAGCAGGGCTGGGGCACCCCCACCTGGCCGAAGACGTACGGGGCCGGCGGCCTCACCGGCCCCGAGGCCCGTGTCCTGGGCCAGGAGATGGACCGCGTCGGCGCCTACAACCCGATGGTCGGCATGGGCCTCTCGATGTTCGGCCCGACTCTGCTGGAATACGGCACGGAAGCGCAGAAGCAGCGCCACATCCCGCCGATCGTGAAGGGCGAACTGCGCTGGTGCCAGGGCTATTCCGAGCCGGGCGCCGGCTCCGACCTGGCCAGCCTGACCACCAAGTGCGAGGACGCCGGAGACCACTGGAAGATCAACGGCTCGAAGATCTGGACCAGCGGCGCGCAGTACGCCGACTGGTGTTTCTGCCTGGTGCGGACGGACACCTCCAAGAAGCACGAGGGCATCAGCTTCGTGCTGATCGACATGCGCCAGCCCGGCGTCGAGACGCGGCCGATCAAGCTGATCGCCGGCTCCTCGCCATTCTGCGAGACCTTCTTCACCGACGCCCGCGCCGAGAAGGACGACATGCTGGGCCCGCTGAACGGCGGCTGGACGGTGGGCAAGCGGCTGCTGCAGCACGAGCGTTCCGGCCAGGGCGGCAGCCGCATGATGGGCGGCGGCGGGCTCAGCGTGCCCGAACTCGCCAAGAAGTACGTCGGCGCCGACGCTCACGGCCGCATCGCCGACGCCGACCTGCGCACCCGCATCGCCGCCCACCAGATCAACGCCAAGGCCCACGCGCTGACCATCCTGCGCGCCATGGACGAGGCCAAGGGCAATGTGAATCCGTCGGCCACCACCTCGGTGATGAAGAACTCCGGCACCTGGATCGGCCAGAACCGCTCCGAGCTGATGTTGGAGATCATGGGCCACCAGGGCCTGGGCTGGGAGGGCGAGGCCTTCGACAAGGACGAGATCGAGACCGTCCGCGCCTGGCTCTCCGGCAAGGCCACCACCATCTTCGGCGGCAGTCAGGAAGTGCAGAGCAACATCGTGAGCAAGCGCATCCTGGGCCTGCCGGACACGACGCAGGGGTCTTAGGCAGATACAGCACCGAAAATGAGAGTGGACCGTCATGGCTGACTTCGGTGGAACCGACCTGACCGCCTTCCGCGGCGAGGTCCGCGGGTGGATCGCGGCCAACTTCCCCGCGTCGCTGAAGGGCAAGCCCGCGCCCGAGGGCCGCGAGCTCAGCCCCGACCAGGACGCCTGGCGCCGTGCCATGGGCGACAAGGGGTGGGGCGTGGCCACCTGGCCGGCGCAGTACGGCGGCGGGGGCCTGGGCAGCGGCGAGGCCAGCATCATCGGCGAGGAGCTGGCGGCAGCCGGCGCCTGCAACCCGATCGGCGGCATGGGCGTGATGATGTTCGGCCCCACCCTGCTTGAGTACGGCACCGAGGCGCAGAAGCAGCAGCACATCCCCTCGATCGTCAAAGGTGAGGTGCGCTGGTGCCAGGGTTTCAGCGAGCCGGGCGCCGGTTCGGACCTGGCGAGCCTGCAGACCAAGGCCGAAGACCAGGGCGATCACTTCCTGATCAACGGTTCTAAAATCTGGACCAGCGGCGCTCATCTTGCCGACATGTGCTTCTGCCTGGTGCGGACCGACACCACCAAGAAGCACGAAGGCATCAGCTTCGTGATGATCGACATGCATCAGCCGGGCGTCGACGCCCGTCCGATCCGGCTGATCAACGACACCACCCCGTTCTGCGAGACCTTCTTCACCGACGCCACGGCGCCCAAGGCCAACCTGGTCGGCCCGCTGAACGGCGGCTGGACGGTGGCCAAGCGGCTGCTACAGCATGAGCGCCAGGGCATCTCCGGCGCCGGCGCGGCCCCGGGCGCCAACCCCGGCAGCCTGGCCGGCCCGCCGATCCACGAGTTGGCCAAGGCCTACGTCGGCATCGGTGACGACGGCCGGCTCGCCGACCCGGACCTGCGGCGCCGGCTCACCGACCATCTGATGGAGGAGCGCGCCTTCCAGCTCACCGGCCAGCGGGCGGCGCTGGAGGCCCGCGGCAATTCCGGGCCCAGCGCGGCCTCGTCGGCGCTGAAGAACGTCGGCTCCAAGTGCCGGGTCGACAAGGCCGAGCTGGCCGTCGAGATCCTGGGCGCCCAGGGTCTGGGCTGGGGCGGCGAGGCCTTCGCGCGCCATGAGGTCGGCGCCATCAAGACCATGCTGCGCTCCAAGGCCGGGACCATCGCCGGCGGCTCCTGGGAGGTGCAACTGAACATCATCTCCAAGCGGATTCTCGGACTGCCGGAGGTGACGCAGAAGGGCTGACCCTCTACCAACGTCATCACCCGGCTTGACCGGGTGATCCAAGCGGCGTTGCAATTTCGGCGAGACGGCTTGGGTCCCCCGGATCGACCTGCGGTCGACCGTGGGATGACGGCTCAGAAATTGATCTTGAAGGATTTTCACATGGCGGATTTTGGCGGGACCGATCTGGAGACTTTCCGGAAGGAGGTCCGCGAGTGGGTCGAGGGGAATTTCCCCAAGGCCCTCAAGGGGGTTCCCAACCCGATGGCGCGGGAGGAGCGCGGCAATGCGCCCAGCGCCGACATGGAGACCTGGCGCAAGGCGGTGGGCGCCAAGGGCTGGGGCACCCCCAGCTGGCCCAAGGAATACGGCGGCGGCGGGCTGAGCGCGGCCGAGGCCCGCGTGGTCACCGGCGAGTTCAATCGCGCCGGAGCCTACAATCCGATCGGCGGCATGGGCGTGATGATGTTCGGCCCCACCCTGCTGGAATATGGCACCGACGCCCAGAAGCTGGAGCACATCCCGGCGATCTGCCGCGGCGAGATCGCCTGGTGCCAGGGCTTCAGCGAGCCGGGCGCCGGCTCCGACCTGGCGGCGCTGTCCACCAAGGCCGTCGACAAGGGCGACCACTTCGAGATCGACGGCAGCAAGATCTGGACCAGCGGCGCCCAATGGGCCGACTGGTGCTTCTGCCTGGTGCGGACCGACACCGCGAAGAAGCACGAAGGCATCTCGTTCGTGCTGTTCACCATGCGCCAGCCGGGGGTGGAGGTTCGGCCGATCCCGCTGATCGCCGGTTCCTCGCCGTTCTGCGAGACCTTCTTCACCGGCGCCCGCGCCGAGAAGAAGGATCTGGTGGGTCCGCTTAACGGCGGCTGGACCATCGCCAAGCGGCTGCTGCAGCACGAACGCTCAGGCCTGACCGGGGCCGGCGGCGGCCTGGGCTCGGGCGGCAAGTCGCTGGAACAGCTGGCCAAGGACTACGTTGGCCACGACGACAAGGGCCGCATCGCCGACCACGACCTGCGTTCGCGGCTGGTGGCCAACGCCATCAACATGCGCGCCTTCCAGCAGACCGCCGTGCGCGCGATGCTGGAGGCTAAGGGCAACGCCAGCCCCTCCTCCGCCACCTCGATCATGAAGAACGCC
Organism: Phenylobacterium sp.; assembly: GCF_025351295.1. Taxonomy (GTDB): domain Bacteria; phylum Pseudomonadota; class Alphaproteobacteria; order Caulobacterales; family Caulobacteraceae; genus Phenylobacterium. Next base: position 8,406 of record NZ_JANXWD010000155.1, on the reverse strand, counting down.
GGCACCCAGCTGATCCAGGAAAGGCACGAGATGGCGCTGGAGATCATGGGCCACCAGGGCCTGGGCTGGGAGGGCGACGCCTTCGACGCCGACGAACTTGCCGCCGTGCGCGGCTGGCTGTTCGGCAAGGCCTTCACGATCTTCGGCGGCAGCCAGGAGGTGCAGTCCAACATTGTCAGCAAACGCATCCTGGGCTTGCCTGACCTTACGCAATCGAAGTGACAGTGAACGCAACGGCTCCTATCCCCCGTCATCCCGCGGCGTGTCCGCGGGACCCATGCCCAACGCCGCGCGGACGGTAAGATGGGTCCCGCAGACAAGCCGCGGGATGACGAACGGGTAGGGTCCGATTTGAAATCCATGGCGCCGAGCCGCCGACACAACGACGATTAGAGAGGAAAACCACCAATGGCCGTTCTGACCGAAGAACAGAGCATGCTGCGCGACGCGGCCCGCAGCTGGGTGCAGGAGAAGTCCCCCGTCACCGCGTTCCGCAAGATGCGCGATAGCGGCGTCGAGCTGGGCTATGACGCCACCGCCTGGAACGAGATGGCCGAGATGGGCTGGGCCGGGGTGATCGTGCCCGAGGAGTACGGCGGCTCGGAGTTCGGCTATCTCTCGCTCGGCCTGGTGATCGAGGAACTGGGCCGCACGCTCACCGCCTCGCCGCTGATCGCGTCGGGCCTCGGCGCCGCCTCGGCCCTGATCCTGGGCGGCAGCGACACCCAGAAGTCGGAATGGCTGCCCAAGATCGCCGAGGGCACGGCCATCGCCACCCTGGCGGTCGACGAGGGCCCGCACCACGCGCCGGAAAAGGTCGCCCTGACCGCCCAGTCCACCCGGGTCGGCTACAGCCTGAACGGCAAGAAGACCTTCGTGCTGGAGGGCATGGCCGCCAACCTGCTGGTGGTCTCCGCCCGCGTCTCCGGCCAGCCCGGCGACAAGGCCGGCATCGCCCTGTTCCTGGTCCCCGCCGACACTAAGGGCGTCACCCGCCAGAAGCTGAGCCTTGCCGACAGCCGTGGCGCCGCCAACATCGCCTTCGACAATGTGCTGGTCCCGGAAAGCGCCATCCTGGGCAGCGTCGACGGCGGCTACGCCCTGCTGGAAAAGGTGCTGGACCGCGCCCGCGCCGGCCTCTCGGCCGAGATGCTGGGCGCCGCCGTCCAGGCCTTCGAGGTCACCCTCGACTACCTGAAGACCCGCGTGCAGTTCGGCCAGGTGATCGGCTCGTTCCAGGCCCTGCAGCACCGCGCCGCCAAGATGTTCACCGAGCTGGAACTGAGCCGGTCGGCCGTGGAGGCGGCGCTCACCGCCATCGACAATGACAGCCCCGACGTGCCGGAACTGGTGAGCCTAGCCAAGGCCAAGATGGGCGACACCTTCCACCTGGTCTCCAACGAAATGGTCCAGATGCATGGGGGCATCGGGATGACCGACGCCCATGACGCGGGCTTCTACCTCAAGCGCGCCCGCGCGGCGGAAGCGGCGTTCGGGAACCAGGCCTACCACCGCGACCGGTATGCGCGGATCCAGGGGTATTGATTTGCGGCTGAGCCGGCCTGCGCGCGCGGCCGAAGCCATGCGTTGCGGAAGCCCCGTCGGTCACAAGCCGGCGGGGTTTTTCGTAAACTGGCGTTGCCGGAGCAGGCCCGGAATGCTACTTATCCATATCCGATGGGGATAAGTATGGAGCCGTCGCCGGAGCATGAACTCGCCTACCTCCTCGACTAGGAAGGAACCCACTTCCACTTCGACGAGGTCTATTGGGTCAAGCGCGAGGTGCGGCGCGTCCGGATCACGCGCGAACGGCCGCACGGGCTGGCCTACAGCTTCACCCTGTACGATCCGGAGGGAACGCGGCTCCTGGGGTTCGATAACGCGCACCGGGTTCGGCGCCGAGGCGGCCGCTATGCGCCGAGGGTCCACGCCTTCGATCACTGGCATCGCAGCCGAAGCGACGAAGGCCGGCCCTACGTCTTCCAGTCCGCGCTCAAGCTGGTGGAGGACTTCCTGGCGGAGGTGGAGCGGGTCCTTGCCGAACGCGGCGTGTCGGCCGTGATCCGCGAAAGTAAAGGGCGCAGCGAATGACCGGCCGGACCCCCAGGATTCAGAGCTGGACTGCCTTCAAGCAGGACCTCGTCGCCACCGCCAAGGGCGGCAAGGCGCCCGACGCCGCCGGCGGTCCTGTGGTGGAGAGCGTGGACGTCCTGATGCGGCTGCTGACGCCGGAGAACCGCGAACTGCTGCGGATCATCCGCGACGAGAAACCCGAATCGGTGGCCTCCCTCGCCCGCCGAACCGGCCGCGCCGAGCCCAATCTGGCCCGCACCCTGGGCAAGCTGGAGGCCGTGGGCCTGGTCGAGTTCCGGCGCGACGCCGGACGCCGTGCGCCGGTGACGCGGGCGGGCGTGTTCCGGGTAGAGGTCGACCCTTTCAGCCAGAACGACCGCATCGAGATGTCCGGCGCCGGGGGCTGGGGCGGCGCGGCGTTTGCGGGCGCGTCGGAGAGCCCGGAGGATGGGGGTTACGATGAGGGGTGAGGCCGCGACATTCCACCTGAGGTACGCGCGAAGACTTCGGCCATAGTTCACCAAATTGAAGCGCGCGGCGGGCGGCGGGCGGCGGGCGGCGGGCGTCGATGCAGCTATTTGGTGAGTTGGCGCAGAAATCTCTCAAACCCCGCCGCTACTTCACCGGGGGCGGGCGGTTCCCCATCGCGACGAGCTTGGCGCAGTCGGCTGGGGCGAGTTGCAGGACCCGGACGTCGGCGCCGCGGCCGGCCGGCCCGAGACGACGCACCAGTAGGTGCGGCCGTAGGCGTCTTGCGCGATGTTTTCCAGGCTGAACGTCACATGCAGGTTGATCGTCTGGACGGCGCCGGGGGGGTGGCATCCTGGAGGATGGCGTTGCAAGCGCTCGCCGCCTCATCTCCTCTCCCCCGAGCGTAGCGAAGAGGGGGAGAGGGTAGGGAGAGGGTCGGTGCGGGTACGGACCGGGTAGATGCCTGACAGATTGAACCGGGCTGATGCCTGACACCTGAATGGTGTTGGGAGGGCCCTTGCGATGCCGTTCAGGGAAGTTGGGCGCGTGGAGCAGCGTGTGGCGATGCTCGCGGACTACGACACCGGCGCGTGGTCGGTGAGCGAGCTTTGCGAAATGTATGGGGTGAGCCGTGAGACGTTCTACGTGCTGCGTGCGCGGCGTGCGTCTGGAGATCCGGCGTGGTTCTGCGAGCGCAGCCATGCGGCGGCGAGTTGTCCGCATCGGACGGCGGCTGAGGTGGCGGAGGCGGTGGTGGCGGCGAGGCGGCGCTTCCCCAGGTTCGGGCCGAAGAAGGTGAAGGCGTGGCTGGAGCGGACGCGGCCGGGGCTGGTCTGGCCGGCGGCCTCGACGATCGGCGACATCTTGAAGCGCGAAGGGCTGGTGGCGGCCAGGTCGCGGCGGCGTCGCCGGCGGCGCCTACTTCGCCATCGTCTTCGCGCTCGGGTTCGCCCTCGGCGCGGTGCGGGTGCTGGTCACCGCCCCGCGGTTCGGGGCGACCGTCGCCGTCCTGCTGGAAGCGCCCGTCATCCTGACGGCCAGCTGGTACGCCGCGCGGGGGTGTGTCGCGGCGTTCGCCGTGCCGCCGCGCGCCGCGGCACGCCTGGCCATGGGCGCGTTCGCGTTCGGCCTGACGATGCTGGCCGAGCTGGCCCTGGCGGTGCTGCTGTTCGGCCGCACCGTCCCCGAACATTTCGCGGCCTACCGGACGGTGGCCGGCGACGTCGGCCTCGCGGCCCAGGTGGTGTTCGCCGTGCTGCCTTATGCGCAGGCGCGCCGACGCGATATCCGCTGACCCGGCGCCGACTTCCATGGGCCCCCAAGCCACAACACCCCCAATCGGGGGATGCGCCGCGAGGCTCCGCCCTGGATGGTGCCGCAGACGCTTCGGGCCGTGCGGGTCGGGGGACGGAACGAGGGGCGGGCCAGGTGCTCAGTATCAACGAGCGCATCGGTCAGCGGCTTCGGCGGCGGCGGCGGCTGATGGGGATGACCCAGGCCACCGTGGCGGACCTGTGCGGAACCGGGTTCCAGCAGATCCAGAAGTATGAGACCGGGGCCGCGGCCATGTCCGCCGCCCGCCTCTGGCGGGTCGCCTGCGCCCTGGATGTGCCGGTCACCTATTTCTGCGAGGGCCAGGCCGCGGCGGCGGCGGAACCGCCAAGCTTCCTGCCGAACGCGTCCGACGTCACCGACGCCTTCGCCCGGCTGGGTGACGCCCAGCGGCAGGCGATCCTGGATCTGGTCGTGTCGATGACGGCCGCGAAGACCGGACAGCCGACGACCTGATGGCGGGTCTCACATTTCGTCTGCGGGGAACATCCTGATGCTGAATATCCGATCGTGCGCGCTGATGCTGAGCGGCCTCACGGCGCTGGTCCTGTCGGCGCCAGCCCGGGCGGAGGTCCATGAAGGGCCGATGTCGACCCAGAAGATCGCCTTGGGCAGCGGGGGGGGCGGGCCGACCGGGGTCCAGGTGCTGAACGAATTCCACATGGTCCACATCGATGGATTCCGGGGCGCCAAGCGGGTCGCCATCAGCACGTTCAACGTCGCCTTCCCGAACGAGAAGCTGCAGAGCGCGGAGACCTCGACCTCGTTCAAGGTGGGTGGGATCACCTCCATCGGGACGCATTTCACCAGGCAGATCAGCCAGACGAAATCGGCCCGGCAGCACACCGTCATCCAGGGGATCGACGCGGCGACCCGGCAGCGGATCGCCGACGCCGCCTACGCCGACTTCGTCGAGCGCCTGACCCGGAGCGGCTATGAGGTGGTCGGCCCGGACGAGCTGGCGAAGCTGGCGCCCGAGTTCGCCACCTGGACCGCGCAGCCCAATTTCACCCGGGGCCGCTACGGCGCCTATGTCGCCCCCACCGGGCGGAAACTGTTCCTGCTGCGCAGCGACACGGCCAAGCCGACGAGCCAGGGCAACATCGGCCAGATGGCCGCCGCGTTCCAGGGCCTCGACTCGCCGCAGGCCTTCGCCAGGTCGCCATACCTGGCCCACGACGCCAATCTCGGGATCATCGCGGTGACCCTGGTGGTCGACTACGGGACCTATGTGAACACCGGCGACACCAAGCGATTCAACGCCGAGATGGCGGTGGGCTTCACGGCCGGGGTCACGGTCCAGGGCGGCAGTTTCTATGACACCGCCACCCTGCTCGACTACTGGGGCCCGAAGTCCGGCGGGTTCCCGGCGATTGCGGCGCTGGCGGCGCCCCTGACCTCCGACCTGGCGTTCGCTGCGGTCAACAACGGGGGCAACGGAGAGGGCGAGGTCGATGTGAAGGCCGATCCGGCGCTGTTCGCGACGGCCGCCGGCGAAGCGACGCAGGCCGCGAACACCAAGCTGGTCGCCGCCCTGTCGGCCGCGGCCGCGCGGTAAGACCGCGCCTTCCCTACTCCGCCGCGGGATAGGCCAGGTAGCCGCGCTCCACCATGCGGCGCAGCGCGTCATAGGCCTCGGTCAGTTCCTCATAGGCCATCCGTTCGCGGGCGATCTCGTCGATCTGGGCGCGCGAGGGCGGCCGGCCGCCATCCGTGGCGGCCAGGGCGGTGGCCACCCAGCGGGCGCGGGCGACGGCCGTGGCCGTGGCGAGGCGCTGGAACTTCTGCGCGTCGGCGTCCCCCAAGGCGCCGGCCAGGACCTGGCGATTGGCCGTATAGGCGGTGTAGTCGATCTGCTCTAGGAGGCCGCGCAGGTGGCGATGGGCCTTCGGATCGACGGCGTCGTCCGGCTCGAAATAGTCCCCGCCGGTCCGACGTACGCTGTTGGTCCGGGTCATCGACATGGGGTTTCCTCGGCGTACGCGTTGACGAGGCGAGCAGTGATAACGGCTGGACGTGAATAATCTCATACGTCTCGCACCCGACCCTTACGCTCGGTCGCGTGGTCCGGTTGACCGGCGCGGGCGGGCGGACGCAGGGGCGCGCGCTGGGGGCGTCCGCAAGTGATGGCCACTCAGGCGGCGGGAGCGGCGTCCTCGCAGTCGAAGGTGATGGTGACGCGCACGCCCTGGCCCGGCACGGAGCGGACGTCGATCATGGCCTTGGCGTTCTGCTGCAGGGAGCGGACGATCAGGGCAGAGAGCTTGCCAGGCTTCGGCCAAGTGCAGTCCGGCGGCAGGCCGACCCCGTCATCGGCCACCACCACCGTGCAGCCCGAGATATCGCAGAGGCAGTGCACGGTGATGGTGCCCCCCTCGCGATCCACGAAGGCGTGCTTCAGCGCATTGGTCAGCAGTTCGTTGACCACCAGCCCGGTGGGCATGGCAACGTCGAGGGACACCGGCCAGACGTCGACCTTGAGGTCGAGGCGGATACCCTCGACGGCATGGGCACGCATCACCGCCGAGGCGATCTCGCTGAGGTAGACGCCCAGATCGACGGCATCGCCGCTGCCTTGCCCGAGCGACCGATAGAGCAGCCCCAGAGCCTCGACCCGTCCGGCCAGTCGGTCGAACCCTTCACCGGTCGTACGGTCCGCGACACCCTTGGCCTCCATCCGGATCAGGGCGGTGATCATCTGCAGATTGTTCTTTACCCGGTGCTGCAGTTCCTTGAGCTGGATATCCTTCTCGAGCACCTGCTCCTGGAGGTGGTCGAGCACTGAGGCGGCGGGCACGGGCGCTTCGACCAGGGCCACCAGCCGGTACACCGCGGCGCCCGCGTCGTCGTCGATGACGTTGGACCACGCGTCGACGGTCAGGGGATCGCCGTCCCGCGGCAGGACGTAGGAGCCGACATAGTCCCGCTCAGCGGCCAGAACCTCGCCCAGCGGCCGGGGGTCGGCCAGGGCCACCGGACGGCCCGGCAAAGCGTCCCAGCGTCCGCCGACGATCGTGGCGGCGTTCTGGCCGGTCAGGCGCTCGAACTCGAGGTTTGCGTAGACGATGCGTTCACGGGGCTCGAGCTCGGAGACAGCGATCGCCACGGGAACCTGGTCGAGAAACTGTTTGAAGCGATCGCTCTCGAGCGCCACGGCGAGATCGGGGCTATCGAGCAGCTGGTCGAGGCCGGGGGCGTGGTGGTCGGCTGGCATGGAACGCGAACTCCCGTCCAGGGGCGGGCCCGGGCATCCACCTATGTAGGGCGCCGGTGACCGCGCCGCCATGCCACTCAACCGACACGGGCCGTCTCGCCAGCGGAGGGCTTTCGCGATAGGCCTCGCGGCATGACCGACAAGCCCCCCCCGCTGCGGCGCCTGATCGACCTGCCCGGGGTGAAGGACCTGGAGTTCCGGGCGGTGATGAAGCGCGAGTTCGCCGAACCGGAGGCGCGCGCCGAGTTCCCGGAGATCGACGCCTGCTCGACGGCGCTGTTCGGCCTGACCGCCGACGCGGCCGAGACGGTCGACCGGCCAGCGGGCTGGGACGACATCGAGCTGAAGGCCACGCTGGTCCAGGTCGCCGCCTTCGAGGCCGCCGGCTGGGACGTCACCGACGACAAGCGCCGGCCGCTCAGGGTGCTGGGCCACTTCAACGCCCAGCTCTGGCTGGCGGTGCGCGGGGTGGCCGGGAGCCTGCCGTTCGTGCCGGAAAACACCAAGCCGGAAGCCTGGGCGACCAGCCTGGCGGCCGAGGCCGCGCGCTTCCGCAAGCGCTAGGCCCCCGCCCACCTGTGGCGCCCGCGCGGTCGTGGCGTCTTCTCCCGTGAGGCGAGGAGGGCCAGGACATGGGGGCGACCCGGCGGACGATGATGATGGCCTGCGCGGCGGCGGCGCTGGCGGGCGCGGCGGGGCCGGCGGCGGCCAGTGGCCACGGCTGGCAGACGGTGGCCGACGTGGGGCTGGCCGGGCTGCTGGCGTCGGCGGCCGGCGCCACGGCCTATGAGCACGACTGGAAGGGCGCCGAGCAGCTGGGCCTGAGCCTGGCCGCAACCGAGGCCGAGACCTGGGGGCTGAAGCACGCCTTCCCCGAGCGGCGGCCGAACGGCAGCGACCGGCGCTCGTTCCCGTCGGGCCATACGTCGCTGTCATTCGCCGCGGCCGGCTATCTGCAGCAACGGTACGGCTGGGAGGCCGGCCTGCCGGCGGCGGCGGTGGCGGGCCTGGTGGGGTTCGCGCGGGTGAAGTCGCACGACCACCACTGGTACGACGTGGTGGCCGGCGCGGCGATCGGCGAGGCCACGGCCTTCCTGCTGACCTCGAAGCACGACGACAAGGTGCAGATCCTGCCCTGGGCAGACAGCCACGGGGCGGGCTTCTCGCTGGCGGCGCGGTTCTAGAGCGCGTCAGGCGAAAGTGGATCCCGGTTTCGCCGCCCGACGCGCTCTAATTCAAGAGGTAGAGCCTTTTTATCTGGTTCAAGTGACTCCACTTGAACCAGAAAGGCTCTAGGCCCGCGGCGGCCCGGCGCG